>CAUPZU010000001.1:0-372088 GCA_963516025.1 Acinetobacter lwoffii | reverse complement strand
GGACATCGCCCTTTCACGGCGGTAACCGGGGTTCGAATCCCCGTAGGGACGCCATTACTTCAAGCTAAAAGTAGCGGTTTTAAAATTTATCTTCTGTACTGTCCCTATCGTCTAGAGGCCTAGGACATCGCCCTTTCACGGCGGTAACCGGGGTTCGAATCCCCGTAGGGACGCCATATTCGAGATGGCAACATCTCAACAAAAAGCCCGAGCATTGCGACTCGGGCTTTTTTATCTTGCAAATTTTATTTCTGAAAACTTTAAACCTTGTTTTTATCATTCGTTCAAATCTAGCTCTCTTTCTGGGGGCTGCCATCCCATTCTTAATTTTACAATTTGTATTGTTTTAACATTTCTATGCATAGAAATATCCGTTCATTTTCATTTAAAGCAATACACCAATAAATTAGAACAAAAATTCAACACCCTGCTTTTAGAGGGCACGTTAAGGTAAATCAAGAGAAATCTGCAAGGATCAGATTATGTTCGTCAGCACAGAGCTAAGTTTACCTTTATCGCCAAATAAAAATCATAATTATCAAATTAAAAGCTTTAAGGATTGGGTCGACTTTTTTCAAGATACTGAAATTTCGACATATACCAAAACTGAAAAAGCTGAATCTTATTTGAGCGATCTGATTAAAAATTTAAATATTGATACTCTCGGATGGTTAGATCAGCCCGCACAGGTTGAACAGCATCTTTTAGAACAACATCATCAAATCTGTGCCACTTTCCAGGCCTATGTCAATCGCCGTAAACAGCAGCAGCCTCGGGAATATTTTCCAACGGTTTCTCATGCTTTCGAATTCCTGGCGAAAGTTGCACCGGTCAAACTGGTCGATGGTGCCTGGTTATATTCGACCGTGCCAAACTGTAATCAGCCCGAGCTAAAAGATTTGATTTACATCTATCTCGAAGAGCTTGGTTTAGGGCATCCGCGTGCCAATCATGTCACCATGTATCAGGACCTGTTGAGTCATTATGAGCTGAACAGTTACGCCGAGCATTTGGATGACAGTTACTATGAACAGGCTACCGTACAGTTGGCACTGGCTTATGCCCCGGCCAAATATTTACCTCTGGTCATTGGCTTTAATCTCGGTTATGAACAGTTACCGCTGCATCTGTTAATCACCAATTATGAACTGGCTGAACTGGGTATCGATCCGCATTATTTCAATGTGCACATTACTATTGATAATGCTCACAATGGTCATGCGCAGAAATCCCTGCAAGCGTTTATCCAGCATTTTAATCATGCAGAAAACCCGGAAACTTATCTGGAGCTAATTAAAAAAGGCCATGTTCTAAATGACATCGGCAAAAGTTCTTCTCAGATTATTAAGGAACTGGATATTGGGCAGATGGCTTTAAAAGTTTTTCAGAATAAAGCGCTGATTGGTCAATATATTCATAATCAGAAATGTCAGTTTAGTGGCAAGACCATCAATGATTGGTTATCCGATCCTGCCCAGATTAGCGAGTTTCTGCAGGTGATGATTGAAAAAGGCTGGATCGTGAAAGATGCACCAGTGGAGCAAAGCCGTTTCTGGAAAATGATAGATCATCCGGAAGGTAAAATGTTTGGGGTCTTTAATGCGACCGAAAAACAGATTATTAAAGACTGGATTCAGGGCGCAGGCTTGGCAACTCGCCTGTCCTCACGTAGTGCAACCCCATCACAGGCAAAAATTGAACCTGCAATGAGCCGTATGGACCAGCAGCGCTTGAATCAGTTAAAAAGTCGCTTCATGCGCTGTGAAGGTGCGGAACAGAAAATTGATTTACTGATTCCTTATACTGCACCGCATATGCATCATACTGAAATTGGTTTATGGGCGACTCGTCAGTTAAGCCAGTTATTATTTCCTTTTCAGACCCAGGCGATGCATTATTCCTAAAGCACCCCTAAGTGCCAGAAATTAAAAAACCGGACATTTGCAGTGTCCGGTTTTTTAATAAAGATTAAGCCGATTTTCGCGAGTTTAATTGTCCCTTGATCACCGCTTTGACATTGCCTTTCAGATACTGCAAAAAGACCTTTAGTGGTGACAGCTTTGGATTAGGCTGCTTGCCTTTGGCAATTTCTTTAAACTGCGCGGCATACCAGATGATTTCCATAATCGCCATTTTGTCGACCATTGGAATACCGGTTTTAATTTTCTCAACCGCATAACGTACATCCTGCCCCGCAACCAGACGATTACCCAAGTCAGGTTCTACCGCAAAGGGACGTGCAATCCCGACAAAATCACAGGCACCACTGTCGAGCGCGGCATTCATGCCTTCAACTGTTCGGAATCCACCAGTGACCATGATATGGCACTTCACTTCCTGACGGATTTTTTCGGCAAAATCGAGGAAATAGGCTTCACGGGCAATGGTCGAGGCCTTGCGCTTGTCTGCTTTCACGCCGGCCATCGCAGGTGCTTCATAGCTACCACCTGACACTTCAATGATATCAATGCCTGCAGTGTCCATCGCCTTAAAGACATAAATGACATCTTCTTCGCTAATACCACCGCGCTGGAAATCAGCTGAATTCAGCTTGACTGAAATAATAAAATTTTCCGAAGTCGCAGCACGAACAGCCTGATAGGTTTGCAGCAAGAAACGGGTGCGATTCTCAATACTACCACCCCATTGATCCTGACGCTTATTGGTCAGCGGTGACAGAAACTGGCTAATCAGATAACCATGTGCCCCATGCAACTGCACCCCCTCAAATCCTGCTTGTTCACAGATAGCAGCCGAAGTGGCAAAGCGCTGGATAATATCCAGGATTTCATCTTCACGCAGTTCCCGCGGGGTTCCAAAGCTCATTGCCAAAGCCGGACTAAATGGGACTGCGGACGGTGCAACCGTTTCTTGATTCAGGCCCTTAGGACACTGGCGGCCCGGATGCGACAACTGGACCAATTGTACCATGCCATGCTGTTTGCCTACGTCGGCCCAGACTTTGAGCTGCGCCAGATCGCGTTCTGTTTCTACCACTACGACGCCCGGTTCATTCTTAGCACGATAATCCACCATGACATTACCCGTAATAGCACAACCCAAACCACCTTCGGCCCATGCTTCATACAACTTGAAATGCGCCTGATTGGGTTGGCCGGCATCATTGGCCAGTGCTTCACTCATGGCACCTTTAATGATGCGGTTTTTAAAAGTGATATTGCGAATTTGAATGGAATCGGCCAATTGAGTCATGATCTGTCCTGATACGTTACTTTTATTTTGTACTCGTTTATAACGTAAGCCAGAACAATTGACAATCAGTCTTGTCAAATTTACACAATTTTTATCTGCTTATTTTTTCATGATTAAAGATTTTTGTGATTTAGTTTCTTGGATCAAAAGCATCCCGTACCGCTTCTCCCATATAGATTAGCAAACTCAGTACAATTGCCAAACTAAAGAATCCCGACAATGCCAGCCACGGTGCATTTAAGTTGTTTTTGGCCTGAAGCAAGAGTTCCCCGAGGGATGCTGAATCGGGTGGCAAACCATATCCTAAAAAATCCAGCGCTGTCAGTGCAGTAATATTGGCGGTTAGTATAAAAGGTAACTGTGACAGGCTAGAACCTATCACATTGGGAAGAATATGTTTGAACATGATCCGTCCATCCCCGGCCCCGATACTTCTTGCTGCCCAGACGTATTCCAGATTTCTGGCGCGCAAAAACTCAGCGCGCACCATACTCACCAGTGTGGTCCAGCCAAATAACAGCATGATCAGAAATAGCCAGTAAATACTCGGGGTAAACAGACTGACCAGTACCATCACCATAAACAGCATCGGCAAACCGCTCCAGACTTCGAGTATGCGTTGCCCGATCAGGTCAATCCATCCACCATAATAACCCTGAATTGCCCCTGCTAAAATTCCCAGCACCGCAGACAATAAAGTCAGAGCAAAACCAAACAGTAATGAAATCCTTAAACCATATAGAATCCGTGCCAGAACATCACGGCCCTGATCATCTGTTCCCAGCCAGTTTTGCGCACTCGGGGGCGATGGCACCGGTTCAGCCAGTTCAAAATTTGGCGTTTGAGAGGAAAACGGAATGATGGGCCAGATCGCCCAGCCCTTTTCTGCAATCAGTTGCTGTACAGCGGGATCTTTATATTCTGCTTCTGTCTCAAATACCCCACCAAACGTGGTTTCTGGATAGGATTTCAGGATAGGCAGATAAAAAGCATGATCATATTTCACCAACAAGGGCTTATCGTTAGCAATCAGTTCTGCACCCAAGGAAATGATGAAAATAGCACTGAAAATAATGAAGCAGCCAAAGCCCAGCTTATGCTGCTTAAAACGTTGCCAGCGTGCTTGCATCAAGGAAGACATTATTGTGATCCTCGACGTGAACTGAAATGAATCCTTGGATCAATCAGTTGATAGAGCAAATCGCTCAGCAAGCGCAGCAGCAGGCCGAGCAAGGTAAAGATAAACAAAGTACCGAAAATCACCGGATAGTCACGCTGGATAATTGCCTCAAACCCTAAAACACCTAACCCATCCAGATTAAAGATAATCTCGATAAACAGGTTTCCCACAAAAAACACCCCGATCAGAACTTCAGGCAAACCTGCGATAAGCACTAAAATGGCATTCCGGAATACATGCCGATACAGCACTGCATGTTCAGTTAAACCTTTGGCCCGGGCAGCCAAGACATATTGCTTAGTCAGCTCTTCTACAAAGGAAAATTTGACCAGATAGGTCAAACTGGCAAATCCGCCAAGCACCATGGCCAACAGCGGCAAGGCCATATGCCAGAAATAATCCTGAATTTTCGCAAAGAATGAGAGTTCAGCAAAATTTTCAGAGCGAATTCCCTGCAAGGGAAACCAGTGCAGATAAGACCCACCAGCAAAAAATACGATGAGTAAAATGGCAAAAATAAAGGCTGGAATGGCATAGCCTACTGCCAACACTAGAGAGGTAGTCTGATCAAACAGACTGCCATGTTTTCGGGCTTTTCTAATCCCTAAAGGAATGGAGACCAGATAAATCAGCAAGGTACTCCACAGGCCTAAAGAAAGCGATACTGGCAATTTTTCCCAGATGAGTTCAGTCACAGGCTTGTCTTTGAAAAAACTCTGCCCCAGATCAAACTGCGCATAACGCGTTACCATTTCCCAAAAGCGGATATGCAGCGGCTGGTCAAAGCCGTATTGGGTATTGATCTGCTCAAGCATCTCCGGTGTGAGGCCTTGCTTTCCCTGATACTGCAATCCGGTATGCGTCAAACCATTGACCTGTTGCGCCTGATAAATCACCTGCTCCACCGGACCACCGGGTGCCAGCTGGATCACCATGAAATTGATCAGCAAAATGATCAGCAAGGTTGGAATCATCAGCAACAGACGTTTGAGAATATAAGTGCTCATGGCACTCCCTGATAGGCTTGGAGCTTAATGCTGTTTGAAATAATCAGCCACATGTCTGGCCTTTGCCGCATCGACCCACCAGTAATCAATCCCGGCGGAGAGTTTAGGTTTTCGTTGCGGCTGCTGATACATATTCCAGTAAGCATACCAGTATTCGCCCGTACCATAAGTCAGAATATGATAATAGCCTGCGCGCAGTAAACGGTCTAATACTCGGGTACTATTCACCAGCTGTTCACGGTTTTGAGCCTGAATTCCCTGCTGAATGACGGCATCAATGGCCGGATTTCGAATGCCGGCATAATTATAATTACCTGGCTGCGTGGCGGCCTGACTGCCCCAGAACTGTTTCTGCTCCTGTCCCGGTGTTAGGGATTGCGGCATGGTATCAACAATCATATCAAACTGATAATTCCGCAGCCGTTCATAATATTGCGCGGTTTCTACCATACGGATGCTGGCCTGAATGCCCAAGCGTTTTAAATGACGTAGATATGGCATCAGATCACGCTGCTGTTCCGCCTGATGCAACAGGAACTCAATCTGTACCGGTTGACCCGCAGCATTGACCAACTTCCCCTGTTGATAACGATAGCCTGCCTTTAAAAGCAATTGACGGGCTTTTAACAGATTGTTCCGGTTAAAACCCGAGGCATCTGACTGAGGATATTTCCAGTCCTGAAGTACCGCCTGACGTTGAACCGGATCAAGCTGCTTTAAATGGGGTTTTAAAATGTGCAGTTCTTGAACACTTGGCCGTCCATGAGATGCAAGCTCGCTATTGGAAAAAAAGCTGTTCAGGCGCTGATATTCACCATAGAACATGGCCTTATTCAGCCATTCAAAGTCATAGGCAAAACTCAAGGCTTGCCGGAAACGGATATCGGCAAAAGGCTGACGGCGGGTATTGAATATCAGACCCTGAGTCGGAATCGGGTTGTGATGCTGAAAGCGGTAACGCTGCACCTGTCCTTGCCGAACGGCGGGAAACTGGTAGTCTTTCACCCAGCGGTTGACCTGTTTTTCCTCATGCAAGGTAAATTGGCCCGACTTGAAAGCTTCAAACTTGATTTCAGGACTACGATAATAACGATACTTGATCCGGTCAAAATTATAACGCCCGCGATTGACCATCAAGTCTTTGCCCCAGTATCGGGGATTGCGTTTGTAGCTAATACTACGTCCAGCATCTATGTGTTCAATGACATAAGGCCCTGAACCCAGCATCGGTTTCAGCGTCAATTCTTTAAAATTACGTTTTTGCCATTCCTGTTTAGAATAAATGGGCATCTGCGCGACAATCATCGCCATTTCCGGATTATGTCCGGATTTAAAATGCATTTTGACCTGTAAAGGTGACAGGACTTCCAGCCGGTTTAAATCAGCTAGATACATTTGCAGGCCAAAATTGGACTGGGTCTGAAACAACTCAAAACTGTATTTGACATCTTGTGCAGTCACCGGCTGGCCATTGCTAAACCGTGCTTTGGGATTTAAATGAAAAATAATAAAGGCAGTCTTCTTGGGGTCAAAACTGACTTTTTCCGCCAGCAAAGGATAGTACACACCGGGCTCATCCAGTGACTTGGACAGCAAACTGTCAAAAATATAGTTGCCCCCTTCAGTGACATTGCCCTTGCCATTCATGCTGTTTAAATTATCGAAACTGCCATCAGCTGCTAGAATCAGCGTACCGCCTTTCGTTGCTTGCGGATTGGCATAAGGCAGGGATTTGGCCTGGGCATATTTCGGCTGGTTATATAGCGCGATATATGGGGTGGTGATCAGGGCTGCCCAACTGCTACTCACGAGCAGCGGGGCTAGCCAGATCAACCTGAAAGTTTTAAATAAATGAGCGAATCTCATGATCCATTCATTAATTCGGTACTTTAATCACATCGCCAATACGCAATTGCGTATTCGGTTTGAGATCATTCATTTCCGCCAGTTCATTGCTGTTCATACCATAGCGTGAAGCCAGACCGATTAAGGTATCACCGCGTTTGACTTTATAATCAGTCACCAGTTTTGGAATCTGAATGGTTTGACTGACCCTTAATCCTGCGCGTGGACTTAGATTATTTAATTGAGCCAAGTCGGTCACGCTTATGCCTAAACGGCTGGCGATTGCATTCAGGGATTCACCTGATTTTACCGTATAGGATTCAGTTGCCTTAGAAGCTACAGGCTTAGCTGCCACTTTCACGTCTTCAACTTTTTTATCTGCCGGAAAGTCACCCTCAATTTTTAAACGCTGACCAATACGCACTGTGCTATTGGTATTCAGGCCGTTCAAATCTGCCAGATATTGCAGTTGTAAATGATACTGACGTGCAATAGAGCTTAAGGTTTCCCCTGACTTCACCACATGCGAATCCGATTTTGTATTCTTGACCGCAGTTTCCGCGACCACTTCACTTACCGGTTCTGTCACGTCACCACTCAGTTTCAGACGCTGCCCCACTCGCAAACCTGCATTACGTGACATGCCATTCAGGCTCGCCACCTGGTCCATTGACAAATTATATCTTGCGGCAATACCGGTCAGCGTATCACCCGATTGAACCGTATAGGTTTCAGGGATTTGACTGCCGGCTGGAATCTTGATGGTCTGACCTATACGTAAACCACTATTGGCAGACAACCCATTCAGTGCAGCCAGTTCAGAAACACTCAGCTTGCTTTGACTGGCAATGCTATACAGGGTTTCACCGCGTTTGACCTGATAGTTTTCAGTCGCAGTCTGATCGACTTTGACATTTTCAAACTTCTGCTCAGTTTTCTGGCTAGATGCCGTTAGCCCTTCAACTTCCTGAAGTGGTACATTGATTTTCTGTCCCACCATCAGACTGCTACCGGCAGTCAGACCTGAAGTCAAGGATGCCAGTTCAGCATTTGAAAGCCCATAACGATCGGCAATCAGTTTCAGATACTCACCACGTTTCACTGTATAGGATTTGGTCTGAACCTTGACAGTTTCAGCTTTTTTCGTGTCTTCAACTTTGGCTTTGGACTGCCCTGTATCTTTCAATGACAGCTTTTGCCCAACAAACAGACCGCTATTACTATTCAGTCCATTAAAATCAGCCAGTTGTTTCACGCTAAAACCAAACTGGGTCGCTACGCTAGTCAGAGAGTCATTGGCCTGAACGACATAAGTTTCCGGCTTTTCTTTGGCTTTGCTGGCTTCCTGTACAGGTTTGGCATCATACAGATAAATGGTGGTGCCCACATACAGTGGAGAATTTGGATCAATCTGGTTCCATTTCGCCACATCACGCCAGTTCACCCCATTTTTAGCCGCAATCATTGCCAGATTATCACCTGGTAACACCTTATAGGTACTGCGTTTTCCTTTTGGAGCAACCACTACCACTTCAGAATCCGTCTTGACGTAATTTTTGCCCTGATTTAGCTTGGCTTCAACCGAGTTCGCAGTGGTATTGTCAGCAACTTCTTTCGGATAAGAAAAGCCTTTGGTGAGCTCTTTGCCTTGCTGCTCAGCAACAGACAGGCTGGTTTGAATGGCAGTCAGCTTGATTTTACCATCATAAGGATCAACAATTTCTGTGCCAGCCGGCGCCAATGCTTTCAGCTCTTCAACCACTTGGGCCTGTTCTGCCGGTGTTGCAACAGGCTGTAGAATTTCATCTACAGTTTTCTGAATATCCTGTGCGATGACCGCCTGCTGAACTTGCTGACGCTCAGCTGCCGAAATCGGTGGTTCGACCTGAATCTGTTTCGCTGGCGCTGCAGGTGTTACAGCTACCGGAATACGCGGCGCACTTGGAATTGGCAAATCACTTTGTGCCGCAAAACTGGCCAAGGCAGATGAGCCTTTAGGCGTCGAAATCTTTTTCGTAGTCTGGGTCACAGTATTTGCCGTTGTCGCGGTACTTACCGCTGCTGTGACGACAGGTGGCGTACTTGCAGCTTTAGCCGGAGTCGTTGTTTTAGCAACGGTCGTTGCAGGCTGATTACTAACAACCGCTGGCGGAGTCTGTTTAGAAGGCGTAATCGTTTTCGTATTTAATTCTGGCGGTGCAGCTCTGGTGGGCACCACTGTCGTCGTATTTCGCGGCAGGCTGCTCGTGTTACTCGCCCATAAACCACCTGAACCGGGTAATTTTTTCAGCTTCTCATCCACTGAAGGACTTAAGTCAGCAGGAATCAGAATACGGCGCGGACTTGCAGGATCAATATGATCACCACGATGACCCGGGTTTAATTGATACAGTTCTGCACGGCTCAAACCGGTAATCGCTGCAATTTCATTTAAACTGGCAACACCGACCGGTACTTCACGGAAATGCGGACGGTTGGCAATCGGTGGCAAACTCACCCCATAACTGCCCGGATTTTTAATAATTTGTGCAACCGCCAGGAAACGTGGCACGTAACTCATGGTTTCTTGTGGTAGTTTCAATGACCAATAATCGGTAGGCAGACCTGCAGCTTTGTTACGGTTAATCGCCTGCTGGATACGGCCTGGGCCGGCATTATAAGAAGCGAGCGCCAATTCCCAAGAACCAAACTGGTTATACAGACTGCCTAAAAATTCATAGGCTGCACGGGTAGATTCCACCACATCACGACGACCATCGTATAAAGAAGTCTGCTTTAGACCATAAATGCGGCCGGTACTTGGAATAAACTGCCATAAACCTGCTGCCGCCGCACTACTGGTCGCTGCCGGGTCATAAGAACTTTCAATAATCGGTAACAGTGCCAACTCGGTCGGCATGCCACGGCGTTCTGCTTCTTTTACTGTGTAATATAAATAACGTGATGCACGCGCACTTAAACGATCCAGATAAGGCTGACGTGAAATAAACCAGCCACGCTGCGCATCAATCCGCGGATTCCAGACACTTAAGTCCATCTTGAAACCTACGGTCATGCGTTTCCAGACATCACCATGTTTCAGAATCTGTAAACGGTCGCCTTCGACTGCACGCATATCCGTTGCAGAGAGTAAATCTTCGAGTCCATCCAGACTGCTGGCATCCAGATATTGTGATCCAACCTGCTTGCTTGATGCTGTTTGGGTCGCACTTTGTGTAGATGAACAGCCCGTCAGTCCTAGAGAAGCAAGCGCAGTTCCCAGTACAGAATATTTTAAAAATGTAGGTAATGTCGGCTGCCACAAAATTGCGGTTGGTTTATACATAAAGAAATCCAAACAACTCGTATATAAATTTATTTTTTAGATATGCCATTGTAGTGAAGCATGTCGAAGACTCAAGCCAATAATTTACCGCGATTTCACGTTAAATGTTACAAGAAATTAAAAAATCCCGGACATATAGATTGATCGACTGCATTTGCGCTATACAATAAGCCTTCCAGCTTGTTCTATTTTGATCGGATTTAATCTATGTCACACACTATCACACTTTATGTTGATGGCGCCTGTCGCGGCAACCCGGGTTTAGGCGGCTGGGGTGCGTACATTGTTAATGGCCAACAAGAACACAAAATTTATGGCGGTGAAGATCATACTACCAATAACCGCATGGAACTGACGGCTGCGATTGAAGGGATTCTGTTCTGTGACAAGCAAGACAAACTGGTGATCTATACCGATTCCAAGTATGTCAAACAAGGCATTACCGAATGGATTCACGGCTGGAAAAAGAAAAACTGGAAAGACGTCAAAAATCCGGATCTGTGGCAAAAGCTCGATGAAGTCTGTCAGGGACGTGACATCGAATGGCACTGGGTCAAAGGTCATGCCGGACATCCGGGCAATGAAATGGCCGATCAGCTGGCCAATCTGGGTGCTGATGAAACCCTGAAAAAATCCAAGCAAAGCCCTTCAATGTCTGAAGATAAAAAAAAATCTGAACCCGACTGGTTGCTAGATGATCCTTTCGGTCTGGATCTGGCTGAGAGTGAAGAAGAGCTGGAAGACCTGCCGGAAGAAATCATCGAAGTGACTGTTGAAGAAATTGTACAGACTGAAGTTTTAGCAACGGACAGCAATGAAGATGCTTCATCTTCAGACGCATCTGCCTCGACTGAGATACATCCGCAAATTGTCATTACACCGGCCAAGTTACAGCTGCATGGCCCACGACAACTGATTCTGGATACTGAAACCACCGGTTTTTATTATCAGGATGGTGACCGGATTATTGAAGTCGGCGCGCTGGAAATGATTAACCGCAAACTGACCGGCAGCTCGATTCATATTTATATCAATCCGAAAACACCGGTCGGCGATTCTGTGAATGTCCACGGGATCACCGACGAATTCCTGCAAGACAAACCGCTGTTTGAAGAAATTTCTCAAGTGCTGTTTGACTATTTACACGGCGCGGAAATTATTGCGCATAACGCAACCTTCGATATGAACTTCCTGGATATGGAATTCAAACGTGCAGGTTTTAAAGCACTCTCCGAGGTTTGTGACGTCACCGATACCTTGGCACTGGCCAAGTCCAAGCATCCCGGGCAGAAAAATTCGCTGGATGCCTTAGTGCGCCGTTACGAGATTCCACAACGTGACCGTACTTTCCACGGTGCCTTGCTCGATGCGGAAATCCTGTCCGATGTTTATCTGGCGATGACCGGTGGACAGGTGTCTTTTGATATCGATGCCCTGTCCCAGTCTGAAGACCAGAACAGCCGTTCAGGGATGGCCAGAGTTGAAATTGAATTGCCGGTGATTCTTCCGTCAGAACAGGAATTGCAGGAACATGAGAATTGGGTCAAACAATTCGAAGAAAAACATGGAACTGCTTGCCTTTTCGCGAAATAAAATCTACATTTCCGGGGATACTTTAGGTTTAAAACTATCGTTCTTCAGTTATAGTAAATACAAAGAGGCCCCGTAGTTTAAAGCGGGGGCTCATATATAGATAATACTCCAGGAAAGGTGCAGATCATGTCTTACCAAACCTCTATACATTTTGATCCAACAGCTTTACTGATAATAAAAAATGAGGTTGATAACTCGATCAAGTTAGTCGAATCAGCAGTAAGCACCTTGGTAGAAGACCAGACTTTACCTTTTGGTATTGATGATGCATTAAATCAGTTCGAACAATGCGCCCAAGTTCTGGCACTCATCGACATGTCCAGTCTGGCAAAAGTCGCTCAATATTCAGCAGAATTAATGCGCAAGATTATGGGGAATCCGGCGCAGGTCAATACTCAAGAAGTGATCGCCTTGAGTGAAGGCACCACCATGCTGAAACGCTATATCGAATTTATCTGTTTGCGTGAAGTGAAAATTCCACAGTTTTTGCTGGATACCCTGAACCGTCTGGAACTGGCTTTGGGTAAGCCACTGACGACTGAAGGCCAGCATGTAGAAGGTTTATTGGATTGCGTCACCCCTGATTTTTCGTTGCCACAGGCACCAAGTCTGGAAAAATCCCAATATGTACATCGCCTGTATAAGCTGTCACTAAACAAGCTGATCAATCAGGAAGAAAGTGAACTGGATTTGCAAGCCATCAAACTGGTGGGGGCTTATCTGGCAGGACTTGCAGAACAACATGACAGCAAGCAGTACTGGAATCTGGTCTATGTCGCGTTGAACAATATTGAGCACCTGCTGATTAATGAACCACGCCTACGCACACTGGTGAGCATTGAACGCAACATGGCACAATATTTTAGCTCGGCAGACAGTTTCAAGGCTTCGCTGGCTGATCTGGCCAATGTGCTCAGCCTGTGTATCAGTCAGGAAGATGAAACTGCGCAATCTATCCGTAGCCAGCTCAATGTGGGCGATGACCTACTGACCGATATGCAATTACAGGTCTTCAGTCGCCACCTGTATGGTCCTGACTTTGAAACCATGCATACCATCAGCGAGTTGGTGACCACGGAAATGGCACAGATTCGTAATGACATCGAGTTCAACTATCAGAATATGACGCCTGAAAAGACTCAGGAATTACAGGCTCAACTGAATAGTTTGGCCAATATCTTCAAGGTGTTGAACCTGAATGAAGCCTATCATGACCTGACTCGTCAGGCCGCTTCACTGAGCCAGCCGGAGATTATGCAGGATGCCAGCTTTGCCCAGCAATTGATGAATGTGATTCTGTCTGCCATGAACTCGATTGGCGTACTGGAACGTCATCACACTTCGAGCCGCTTGCAGCTGCGCGTCAACAACATGAATATTTCTCTGGACCGTCTGGATGAAGCACACGCTGCTTTACTCACAGAAACCAAGGCCCTGATCGAGCTTTCTAGCCAGATTCTCAGCAATTACCTGCAAGATCATGACTTGACTGCCCTCGAACCTGTTCCTGTACAGTTTTGCGAGATTGGCGGCGCGATGCTGTTCCTGAATGCAGAACATGTTCGTACTGCGTTCACCACCACTGCAGAATTCATCAAGAACCGTATTGATCTGTCGATTGCATTAAGTCCGGAAGAAATTCATCGTGCTTTAGACACCCTGGCCAGTGCCGACATGATGATTGATAACTTAAAGAACAAACAGCCTGTATTACAGGCGATGTTTCAGGTAGCATTGGACAGTAGTGAGAAACTCAAAATAGTTGCCTAATGTCCAAATTATCACTTGCTTATATTTTTCAACAACAGCAACTGCTGGTCGATCAACACTTTCAACTTCCACGGGTTGAAGCCTTAGCAAGTGATTTGCTACTCCACACGGGTGATCAGGTGATTGCCCGTGATCTTCTTCCCGATGAGCCGATTCCTGCAGGCTTGCAACTAGTTCCCATCCGTCAGCTGTTACAGTTCTGGAATACCCAGCAATTCGAACAGGCCAGCCGCGCAGTACAACTTTTAGAATGGCGTCGTAACCATAAGTTCTGTAGTCATTGCGGTACAGCGACTGAAGCGCATGCTGTTGAATATGCCATGGTCTGCCCATCCTGCAACTACCGGCAATATCCACGGGTACAGCCTTGCGTTATTACCGTCATTACCCGAGGCAAAGACGAGATTCTGCTGGCCAAAAATGCACGTAATACTAAAAGCCAGATGTATGGACTGATTGCCGGTTTCGTTGAAGTGGGTGAAACGCTGGAAGATGCAGTACGTCGTGAAACGCTAGAAGAAGTTGGCTTACAACTCAAGAATATTCAGTATCTGGCCAGCCAGCCTTGGCCGTTTCCAAGTAACCTGATGATTGCCTTCAAGGCAGAATATGCTGGTGGTGAGCTACAGTTGCAGGAAGAAGAAATTAGCGATGCACAATTCTTTAAATTCGATCAGCTGCCTGAAATTCCGTTTAAAGGCAGTATTGCTCATGCCATGATCATGCATGTGACCCAAGGCACGGCAGTCGCAGACGACACCAAGACCTGGCTATAAATCTGTATTTGAAAGATTTAGCTCAACGGCTCAAAAAAAGAATCCAGTGGATGATCTCTCCTGGATTCTTTTTTATCTATTGCTTGGTTAAACCAAATATCAGTCTTAAGATTTAAATGCATCCTCGAGCGCCCAAAGCACCTGTGCCTTGGTCTGGAAAAAACGGCTAAACAAACTGGAGAGTGAACCCACAATCGTAATATGACCAAGTTTCGGAATTTGAATCAAATGGCTATGATTGCCCTTCTCTTTCAGTACGCGGTCCAAATCCTGGCTATTGAAATGCCCAACAATCTTGTCTTTTTCGGCAATAAACAGATAATGCCGCGTTGAGCTATTTCTAACAAAATAATAAGGCATGACCTGCTGATAAGGCACCGCCTGATCAAATGCATCGGCACAGATCGGATCATTTTTGTAATCAAAATGATAAGGCCCCGCCAGACCAATAATCGCCCGAATTTGACCGTGGTCAATACTGGCAGATTGCGGATGGTACAAGGCAGACATGACATTGAATGCCCCGGCAGAATGTCCCATCAGGACCAGATTTTCTGCACAGATCTGCAACTGTCCAGCTGACTGCTGCAAATGATTGAGCAATAAATGTAGATCATGAATATAGGTCGGAAAAATATGTTGTGGCGCCAGATGATAATTCATCACCACCACATCATAGCCGTCTTTAGCAAAAGCCTCACCGATAAACTGGTAATCCTTTTTATCGCCATGCAACCAGGCACCGCCATGTACAAACACAATCAGGGGACGATGAGGCAAAGGCTGCTGACTTCGAAACAGGTCAAAGCGTTGCCGGGATTTCAGACCATAGGCCAATTGTGTTTCGACCGTGTAGCCCTGTTTCGGGGTTAAACGATTTAAAGCATAACTGCCAAAATCGTATAACCGGAAATCTTGATAGTGCTGTTGAAACTGCAAAATACGCTGTGAGAGTTGGGTTTTAAACTGGCCGACCTTATGGTTCATAGGTCGGTTCAACCGTATCAGGATCAATGGCAACCGGCGTCTGTTCAATACCCGGCTGCGCATATGCCGGTGCGGCAAAGTTTTGGTTAGCCAGGCTTGAATATTGCTCAACATTATCAATCAAGGTCACAATTTTAGTGACATTACCCACCTGTTGTAACACCTGATTCAGGTCAGCAATCTCGGCACCATTTAAACGACCCATCACATACAGTACGCCATCTTCAGTATGCACATGCACTTTACTATCCGCTACCACAGTCGCTTTCATGATCAAGCCACGGGTATTTGCAGTCACCGCAGTATCCTGCATGATGGTGCTATAGCTGATCTGATTGCCGACAGTAATAAAATTATGTACCGCTTTGACATCACTCATGGATTTGACATTATCTTCAGCCAGTTGCTTTAAATGGGCATCCGGCACCTGACCGGTCAACAAGACATTGCCATGGAAACTTTCAATATTGACCCGGGCCTGCTTAAAGCGCGAATCCAATTTATAAAGATTAATTTTTGCAGTACGGACAATTGAGGAATCAATAAATACCTGCCCCAAGGTACGCGCCCCACTTTCAGTTCCGACAGGAGCCGTACCTGTGCCGCTGGAAATAAAACTTGCACAACCTGATAAACTTGCGACACACAGCATTGTTATTGCAATACGCTTAACCACTCAGCAAGACTCCTTCATTTTATTACGTCTTTTTCAATCTAATAATCTGTTTTCAAGCTCAGATCATGTCAATTCTGCTTGAACTTTACAATGATCTTGAAGCAAATATAAGCATTTTTAGACCTTATTTTGTTCAAAGGTTAATAAACTCTTGATCAAAAGTAAAAGCATTTTCAATCCATTCCAGATCATAAGGGTATTGCGAAAAGTCATGCTGTATGGTTTTTGCAAATTGCTGTTTAAAATCAAAACAAATCACGTCAAAACGATAGTAATAGTGTGCAAATTGTGGATTTGTCTGAATAAAGTACATCGCAGTCTTGAGCATCTTGCCCTGTTTCGCTCTGGACACCGACTCGATCGCTTGTGCATATCGGGTTTGCGCACGTGCTTTGACTTCCACAAAGACCAGTTCCTGATCACGCACCAGAATCAGATCCAGCTCGCCATAGCGACTGTGATAATTGGCGGTCAGGAACTGAAATCCATGGTTTTGCATCAGTTGAGCCGCTTGCTGCTCCGCCCATGCGCCTAGTTGTTGTCGCAGTATTATTCTTTCTCTCATAACAGCTTGACACCTGTGCCACTGTACTGGAAACATTGTGGACTGCGCTGAATGCTGTCTTCACTGATCTGTATCCGGCCAGTTCTACCCTGAAATTCAATATTCTGTGAACGCGGTTGTGACAGGTACTGCTGGGTGATCTGCCAGGCATCGCCACCGAAGGCAATCAGCCGCTGATAGGACATATCCACCGGCTCTTTGACATAAGCCTGCAGAACATCCGGCCAGTCAGCCAGATAAAGTACCGGAACATCACAGAACTTGATCCCTTGTGGCAGCTTGTGCTGCTCGCTGATCGCATTGGCTACGGTATACATCCGTTTACGGCTTAATTCCGGTATAGTAGCCAGCCCTTCTGCATTGCCGAGGAATAACAGCCCCTGCTTCGGCATTAAAAAAATGGGCGCCTTGTTCACGATCTTAAATTTCAGATCACTCTGACTGAACAATGACATCAGCAACAGTTCATGCTCAGCTTCACTGCCCGGCTGGCGTAAAATCAGCAGCTGTTGAATTCCATCTTTGTGCAATAAGGTTTTTAAGGCAGCGGCATCTTCTTTTTTGGACAGGCTGAATTGCCAGACTTGGGGTGATGACCCTGCTACATCATTCAGGCTGAGGGTACGTACTTTAGGTTTACTCCTAAGTAGTTGTTCTACATCGCTACGCGCCAATGGACCCACCACCATTTTGGTTTTTTTATTGACATGCTGCTTCAGTAGCTGGGAGATATTTTTCTGATTGGAATTGACCCATTTCAATGGGACTTTCTGCCCGGAAGTAGCATAGGCGCTGAGAAATCCCTGTTTGATACTCGATGCAGCTCGCGCCAAAGGTCCGGATTCGGGTAGAATGATCAACACTTCTGCTTGTACGCTGCTGATGTAGCTGATTAAACACAAGCCCAATATTTTATTTTTAATCTTCCATTTTTTATTATTCAATTTATTCCACATGGAGAAACCTATGAGTGCTCAGTTATTTGTTGTTGCGACTCCAATCGGGCACTTAGATGATATTAGTTATCGTGCACTTCAGGTGTTAAAGTCGGTGAGTCTTATTGCTGCCGAGGATACACGAACTTCAGCACAATTGCTTAAACACTTTAATATTCAAACACCTCTGACCGCTTGCCATGAGCATAATGAAAGCAACAAGATTGATCAGCTGATCCAGCGCCTGCTGAATGGCGAAGATATGGCCCTGATCAGTGATGCTGGCACTCCCCTGATTAGCGACCCTGGCTTTAAATTTGTCCGTGCTGCACAAGCGCATAATATTCGCGTGATTCCTGTACCTGGTGCTTGTGCGGCTATTGCTGCCTTAAGTGCTGTTGGCTTGCCGAGTGACCGCTTCAGCTTTGAAGGTTTTCTGCCATCCAGACAAAGTCAGCGCCTGCTGAATCTGGAAAAACTGAAAGATGAAACCCAGACTTTAATTTTCTATGAAGCACCGCACCGGATTCTGGAGTCCGTTAAAGATATGGCCAGCGTTTTCGGAGCAGATCGCCCGGTCGGTTTTGCGCGAGAAATCACCAAGACTTTTGAAACTATCAAGAAAATGACCTTGGGTGAATTGGTGGAATTCATTAGCAATGATCACAATCAGCAAAAAGGCGAAATTGTTCTGGTGATTGGCGGTGCCACCGAAGAAAAAGATCTGGATCAGGAAAAGCTGGATAAATTATTGAATCGCCTATTACAGGACCTTTCGGTCAAAGCTGCTTCACAACTGGCGGCAGATTTAACCGGAATCAAAAAGAAAGTCGCTTATCAACGTGCTTTAGAACTGACTTCGGCAAACGACTAATTGCTTTAGATTTTCTATTACGTTTGGATTTGCAAAAAAAACACCACATTGAATGTGGTGTTTTTTATAAGAAACAAGTTAATCAATAACTTATTCTTTGGCTACTGATTCATCTGCTGGGACTTCAACAATACGACCACCATTGGCAAGGAAAGCCGCAATTTCGTCTTCAAGTGCCTGACGTTTCTTTAACTTTGCAGTGACGGTTAAGGTTTCAGCTTCTGCAAGATCGGTATCATTGACGACCTCTGTGCTATCTGCTGCGCCTTTTTCAGCTGCTTTTGCTTCATCATCGTCAACGATTGAATCTTCAACGTCGTCATCATAATCATTCATGTCTGTCATTTGCATCTCCCCAAAAATGGCGCTTGCTTGGTATTCCAAGCCAGGTGTCGAATTAAGTGAAATTTAGCAATCTCTTTGGGCTTCGCCTAGTACCAAACATCAAAAAATCGTATCTTTTTTAAACAAAATCGTTACTCTTTATTGGTGTTTGTTTAAAAAATTTACATTTCTGTCTTAAGCTGCATAGCGTGTGTCTTTAAGTAAACCCAGACCATTGGCCTGCGCCATAAATGCATCTTTCAACATGGGCTGATTTTCTACCTGTTTCAGGCCAAAATTGCGTGCCCAAACCATCGGGAAGAATAATGTGGTTTCCATCCAGCCAATCGCAGACATGCTGTGCATCATGGCATCGTTTTGACCTTTACGGCGATGCTCATAGCGTTTTAGGGTCTGCTCATGTGCCCATACGCCACGCGCATGATCATGCAGCAAAACATCACAGAGCACCGCAGCATCCAGACAGCCAATATTCACTCCTTGACCTGCTAGTGGATGAATGACATGTGCAGCATCTCCAATCAGGGCTAAACCATCTTGGACATATTGTTGGGCAGCACGGGCCTTTAATGGGAAAGTCGCACGTGGTGTCGCCTCTAAGACTTCACCGAGCATATGATGACTTTCACGGGTTAATAGCTGGGTAAACTCAGCATCTGACAACGCTGCATATTCTTCAGCATAATCATCCGGCAAGGTCCAGACAATTGATTGCCAGTGTCCCAGCTCTTCCGGATTAAGGCTGGCCATAGGTAAAAAAGCCAATGGGCCGGTTTCAAGAAAAATCTGACGTGCCATATGCTGATGAGGCTGTGCAGTTTTAATGGCACAACTGATGCCTGCCTGTTTATAGTCCAGTACATCAATATCGATGAACGCTTGCTCACGAACAAAGGAATTGGCACCGTCGGCGCCGATCACCAGCTTGGTTTTAAGCTGAGTACCATCGGCCAGATGAATGATCCATACACCCACACCACGTTCAACGCGGCTGACTTTAACCTGTGTTCTATAATCTTGAACATCTTCCAGCATCTTTTGCTGAATGGCCAGATTCAGAATGCTTGGTTCCACCATCGAGCCTAAAGCCTGTTCTACCGAGGGTGTTTTTTCTGAAGGCTGGCCAAAATTGATTTCGCCATAGCCATTTTTATTCCAGACCTGCATGCCGGTATAAGGCTGCTGACGTTCTAAATTTTCCCAGACACCCACCGTTTTTAGTAGATGAATAGTTGCTTGACTTAAAGCTAGAACACGCGGATTGGCCACACTTAAGGTTTTATCTGCATTCAGAATTGGCGCTGCATCTAGCACTGTAGGCTGCACGCTACCTTGAGCTAACAGAAGCGCTGTAAGTCCACCAACCAGCCCACCACCAATAACGACGACGTCTAATATTTCGTTAGTTTGATTTAAGCTCATGCTTTTAACCCCATGGCATAATTTGCAACCAGTGGCTTGATGCCAGGAATCGTATCAAAAGCGATTAAACCCGTATTACGAATCAGCTTTAAGAATGGATTCTGGTTACTAAAGCCACGCACCACTGAATCACAGAACTTGATTACACGTTGCTGGTCACTGAGACGAGATTTTTCATAGTCTTGTAATATTGCAGCATCACCCAAGTCTGCGCCTTGTGCCTGCTGTTCCTTGAGGTAGCGTACCAACACATGCGCATCACGCATACACAGGTTAAAACCCTGACCAGCGACCGGATGAATCGTATGTGCTGCATTGCCCATCAACACGACACGGCCAACAGCCTGTTTTTCGGCTAATACTTGAGACAATGGAAAACTGAACCGCTTACCGGTTTTCTGGAACTTTCCAGCACGATCGCCATACGTTTCCTGTAAGGCATCCAGAAAATGCTGGTCATTTTCATATCCCAACCATTTTCCTTCAGTACCTTTTTTCACAGGCCAGACCACTGAACGACGATATTCACCCGGTAGTGGTAAAAGTGCTAAAGGCCCTAAATGGCTGAAACGCTCAAAACCAACATGACCATGTGGCTTCGAAGTTTGTACTATGGTCACAATTGCCACCTGATCATAGTCATGTTCTGAGGCGCCAATTCCCAAGGCCTTACGACAAAAAGAATCCCGTCCATCCGCTGCAATGACCAGTTTTGACTGTAATTTTAGTGACGATTCACCACGCTGAGCCTCCATATAAGCAAAGTCTGCATCTTGGGTAAGAGATGTCACCTGAACACCATCAATCAGTTCAATCAATGGTTCTTTTTTCACTTGTGTCAGCAGCACCCGACCGAGCCAAGCATTTTCAATGACCTGACCAAAGCTCTCGACTTTTTCCTGTTCGGCTTTGAGTCGAGCCTTACCAAAACTGCCCTGTTCGGTAATATTGACTTCCAGAATTGGGGTAGCATGTTCTTGCAAGGCATTCCAAAGTCCAAGTTCCTGATAGATCTGTACGCTACGGCGTGACAAGGCACTGTTTCGTGCATCAAAACTGGAATGATACGGGGCAAGATTTTCATCATCATAATTTGGGTATTTGATGGCTTCCAAAAGTTTGACTGCAATATTGGTTTTCGCCAACATCAGTGCGAGGCTTAAGCCGACCATACCACCACCGACAATGATGACTTCTTGTTGCATGCTTACTTCCTTATCTGTTTATTCGCATCTATGGCGAATTACATAAAACGTATATTGGTTTTATCTTACCTCAAGGCTTTAAATTTTTATAATGATTCGTTTTATTTAGTTTTCTTCATGATGATCCAGCATATATTGAAAAACCAAGACATCGCGCTTTTCAGTACTCAACTTCGGCAATACAGTATAGGCATTGATCCGTTCAACAACTTTAAACCCTGTCTTTAACAGCACTTGGTGTGCCTGTATATGTTCTGCATCACAGAAAGTACCCAGTGATTTAAGTGTAAGATATTGTTTAAAATAATGAATTACCGCTTTCATCGCCTCAAGCATATAGCCCTGACCCTGAAATCGAGGACCAAGTCCGAAATGAACTTCAAGGCTGTTATTTTGCTGTTGAATGATCGTTAATAACCCGATTGCCAGATGACTTTTTCGCTCAGCAATCACCCACGAAAATCCTTCACTCGGTTGCTGCCAATAACTTAACGCCCATTTCTGCAACATTTTTTGAGTCTGACTGACTATTGTATGCACCTGCCGTTGTAAATATTTTGATGCTTCAACGTTGCCACAATATTCTTGGAATAATGAGATTTCATCTCCGACTTTATATGCTCTTAACTCCAACCGAGTTGACTTTAATTCAGCAACTAAAATATTTATACTCACTTTTATCAACTCGGCATTAAAAAACGGAATGTTATTATTTCATTTGGCACTTATACGATTCGATCGCAAACCTAGTCAAATTGGTATAACTCGATCTACTCGCTTCGCACAATTTTGAATACATACTGATGCTGGTAAATCCTGAATGATAAAATTGTGAATCAAGCCATTTATAAATGAGCTGATATTCACTTTCAGTAGCAGGAGGCCCATTTACAATCACTATTCTTTTCTTATTTTAAGATAATTGTATAAATATAACTCGATCTTTGAGCTAACAGATATTTTAAAAAAATTTATCCAACCATGTACAATCTAATCTTATTTGTATGATAGTGATCATCAATCTTTAGCTAGGCATTGTTGTAGATCTGGGGATGGTTCTATTAATAACGTATAAACACCTAATAAAAAACCCCGGAAATCTACCGAGGTTTCTTCATCTTCCACACTATTTCTATCCTCTCGGCAAGTTACTCGAAGACATGAATCCTATCTTGCAAGAAACTCGCCCAAGAAGATTAGCTTAACGCACAATATTGGTATGATGATCTGTGTGGTGTACTGTTTTACTCAACTTCGTTCCTGTATAAATCAGGTACAATGCCGACAAACCAACCAATACATAAACAATTCGAGATAAGGCGCTCATATCACCAAAGATTGCAGCGACCAAATTAAAATCGAATGCACCAATTAAACCCCAATTAATGCCACCAATGATTGTTAAAGCATAAGCAATCCAGTCAATCGTATTTAATCTCATAAGTGTTCTCCTGCTGTTATTTAAGTTTATTTAAGGATCAGAGAAAGTATGAGAATCTCAGCGCATTTAATATGTAGCTTTGATGCTAAAAACAGATTTTCTGTGTTGACTTCCTGTCACTTTTTAAGCTGTAAATTTTACTTAGGTTAGTTTTATTTGACTTGTTCGAGATAAACGTAAGCTAAGTCACTTTTTGATCGATTCGATATAGCTAGGAATTCTTATTTAAAACGACATAGAAATGTCATAAAAAAAGCCGATCTCGCGACCGGCTTTCTGTATTTTTTCAAATTAAGCAGCGCGGGCTTTCGCCATCAATGCTTCAATCTCTTCTACCGTTTTGACGACTTTCGCAGTTAAAACTAGCGGGCCATTTGCAGTGGCCACGACATCATCTTCAATCCTGATGCCAATTCCACGCCATTTGGCATCCACTGTTTCATCATCAGGCGCGATGTAGAGACCCGGCTCAACGGTCACGACCATGCCCTCTTCATACGAGCGCCATTCACCATCAACCTTATAAGCACCGACATCATGCACATCCATACCGAGCCAATGCCCCGTACCGTGCATGTAGAACTGACGAAAAGCTTCTTTTTCTATAATCTCGTCGATATTACCCTGCATCAAGCCAAGATCGAGCAAACCCTGCACCAAAATAAGCACTGCAACATTGTGAGGCTCTTTATACGAGTTACCAATTTGCACGGCATTGATCGCAGCGATTTGAGCATCCAGTACTACGTTATATAAGGCTTTCTGTTCCGGACTGAATTTACCATTTACCGGAAAGGTACGGGTAATGTCTGAAGCATAGAACTGATATTCAGCTGCAGCATCAATCAGGACTAAATCGCCATCTTTCAGTTCTTTGTCATTTTCTACATAATGCAGGATGCAGGCATTTTCACCGCCACCGACAATACTGTTATAAGCCGGAACACCGCCATTTTTGCCAAAGACATAATTCAGCTCGGCTTCCAGCGCATATTCCATCATACCCGGACGTACTGCTAGCATCGCTTGAGTATGTGCATCAGCAGAAATATCGGAAGCAATCTGCATTAGTTCAATTTCATTTGCATCTTTATGCAGACGCATTTCATCGACAATACGATCCAGCTGAATGACTTGCGCTGGCGCAGAAGTCCCACGACGGCTTTCACCACTTGCAGTCGCAATCCATTTGGCGACACGCGCATCAAACTCTGCATGCTGTCCAATGCGATAAAATAACTGATCTTTATTTTGTAACTTTTCTAAGATTTCTTCATCCAGCAAATCAATCGCATAGGCTTCATCTGCATCATAATCCTGAATAGCCCCGTCAATACCCGCGCGGTAGCCGTTCCAGATTTCCATTTCCCGATTACGTTCACGACAGAACAAACTGTAGCTATAGCCTTCTTCTTCAGTGTCAAAGGTTTCAATCACAGCCACAGCTTCAGGTTCCGCGAATCCGGTTAAATAGAAGAAACTACTGTCTGCACGGTATTTATAATCTGCATCACGGTTACGCATAGCTACCGGACTGGTCGCGATAATAGCGATACTGCGTAAACCGATTTCCCCTGCGAGGATTGCGCGACGCTCCTCAAAAACTGCCTGTGTCAATTTCTTCATTACACCTTACTTCTTATCGATCAATACTTGTATTTAGAATATAGTCTTGAAATCAGACTATAGATTTCACTGTAAACAGCAAAATATATGCCTGATTTCAAGCAGGTGATGACTCACCTCAGCATTTCATCAGCTTAGACGTTTAGGCGAGAAAATCTCGACTACACTTTGCGCTTCTGTAGTAGCGACTTTAGGCTGATTTTTTTGACTAAATTGCTGTAAGAGTGGCGTTTCTTCAACTTCGACCTTTTTACGCCCTAAAGACAGACTGACAGGAATCAGACGCACAAATTCGTACAATTCCTGATAGCTTTCTTCACCTTCAGCATCATCGTCTGAGTCTTCAAATTCAACTGCGGCTACATCTTGTAAATGTTCAATCAGCTCAACTTCATCCTGACGGATATGTCCTGAAGCCAGTCCGAAACCTAAGACCACGCCTGCACACCAGTCCGCCAGAGCCTGTACGCGTTCTGAAAGCACATGCTCATCATCAGGCAGCAAAGGTAAATAATCCAGCTCATCTTCAGACAATGCATGGAACACATCTTCAGCTTCGCCCGTCAACAACTCTAATGCTTCGGCATCCAGTTCAGGTACATCCAGTGTTTCTAAAATCTGTAACCACTCTTCACTGCTTGGCGCCTGGGTGACACACACAATGCCCGTGAGCAAACCATGTAGTTCGCTAGGGCTAGAAATTTCCTCAATTGAAGAAAAATTGCGGTGCCATTCGGTCCAACCTGAAATATCGTCTTGCATTCGTTTATCCAATCTTTATACTGCTTATATATTACCTTTGTTTGCAACACTGTGCGACCTCGATATGTTAGAAGAATTACAGCGTCTACAAGTGCAGATCGGCGTGTTAAAAACGCGACTTGCACGGCTTGAAAGTGAAAATTCCAGTTTGCGCGAAGAGCAAGACTCTTCAATGATGCAACATCAACAGCAAATTGAACAAAAAAATAGCGTGATTGCGCAAAAACAACAAGAAAATGAAAATCTGACAGAACAATTGACGGATTCTCGTGCCCAATTTCAACTGCTCAATAATGATGCAACTGCACTGGCAGACCGTTATGGCCGTCTGGAAAAAAGCTGTACCGACCTAAAAAACCGTTTTCAGGAAATTCTGGCTGAACGCAATGAGCTGCGCATAGTTAAGGAAAAGATGATCCTTGAACAGCGTCATGCTCAGCAGGAAATTCAGCGTCTGACTCAGGAATCTGAACGCTTAACCCAGAAAAATGAAAATGCCAAAGCCAAGGTTGAAGCGATTATTCAACGTCTAGCGATTCTCGGTACTGCGCAGGATCATCATGCACAGGAAATTCAACAACTGGCCCATCCGACTGAAGCGACTGAGGAAGCCTCATCATGAGTGAACAAATTGCAATTGATCTCAGAGTATTGGGGCATAGTTTCCGTTTGGCCTCTACTCCTGACAAGCAGGAAGAATTAGAACGTGCGGCACAGTTATTGAATGACAAATATGATGAATTTCGCCGTAAAGCACCACGCATGGAACCGAGTAAGCTGATTATTATGGTAGCACTTGAGCTGATGCAGGAGGTCTTGAATATGAACAGATCACTGCAACAATATGCGCATTGCGAGCGTTTGTTACAAACTATTTTAGAAGAAGTTGAAGAACTGACTGAATAATCTCGAATTCTGTTTAAACTTCGGACATTCGACCGAACTGTTTACAGTTCATGAACAGCATAGAGTTGCCACACCGGGATTATTGTTTATAATTAACTTAACTCTGAGGTGTTCGCCAGCGGGTCTATTCCCCTGCCGATACTAACACTTATGGGTGTGTTCTGTATATTTAGAGTGTATGCCCATCTCCGTATGGGAAACCCAGCAAGTATACGTCGCATCCTCCTTGAACTCATCGGGTTCAGGGTAACGACACATGCAGCGGCATCTTCGGAGTACTTCAATTTTTTTTCAAAATATAATGATAATTTTTCCTGAATTTCCTCTTATTTTAATTTTATAGTCTTTCTCTCGAACATTCTTCCAGATTCATTTTATTGATGTAATAATCATCTTGCATGAAAATGAACTCTTTTAAATTAAAAAAAGAAATCTAAATTGCTTTAAGTTAAATAAAGATGAAAAAGTTTTTGGTAACTCACTCCCCTATTTTTTAGGCAATTTTATCTCGATATAAAATATGCATCGCCCAGATTGCAGCAGGAATCCAGCCTAAAATCGAAATTTGAAGCATTAAGCACACTGTCGCTTCGACTGGTCGATGAAGGGTCATAAATAATGACCAAGGGAAGATAAATGCAATAATTGATTTCATTTTTAAAACCCTCTTTTGCCATGTTTTAAATTTTTATATCCAGTTTTTATGGGCACTTAAAACTGGTACTAAGATTTAGATATTTTTAATGGGATCAGCAGAATCTCTGTACATGCTGTAATCCCGCGTAAAAATATCCTGAAAGCCTAATTCAGCCAGCTTAAATGAAGCTTAAAAATTATTTAAAATTTGCTGAGCCTTTGCATATTTTCAATCAAAATATTGACGTTTGAATGAAACAGTCTTTTCTTTAACTTTTACTTTCCATAGATTCAAATCTGAATAAAATCTTGAATCCCTAGACCTTTATTTACTTACTGCAGCTAGTGTACTCAAGGGTGATACTCGCCAAATCACATCACCGACATCATCAGCAACCAAAATGGCACCTGAAGAATCTACCGCCACACCGACCGGTCGCCCATATGCATCGCCCTGATCACTTAAAAATCCAGTCAAGACATCTTGAGGTGGGCCCATCGGTTGCCCATTCTGAAAGGGAACAAAAATCACTTTATAGCCACTATGCGGTTTGCGGTTCCATGAACCATGCTGGCCAATCAGCGCCCCATTTCGATATTGAGGCATCAGATCTGCCCTATAGAAAGCCAAGCCCAATGATGCAGTATGATTGCCCAATGCATAATCCGGTGAAATTGCCCGCACAACCTGGGCAGGATTTTGCGGTTTGACCCGTGTATCTACATGTTGGCCATAATAACTATAGGGCCAGCCATAAAAAGCGCCCTCTTTGACAGAGGTCAGATAATCAGGAACCAGATCATTACCGAGTTCATCACGTTCATTTACCACCGTCCAGAGTGCGCCACTCTGGGGTTGCCAATCCATCCCATTCGGATTACGCAGTCCGGTAGCAAAAGGTCGTGCTTGAGCACTAGCTATGTCAAATTCCATGATCAGTGCCCGGCCTTGTTCTTGATCCAGGCCATTTTCAGCGACATTGCTGTTGGAACCCACTGTAATATAGAGTTTGCTGCCGGCAGGATTAGCAATGGCGTTTTTGGTCCAGTGATGGTTTAAACGGCCTGCTGGTAAATCCAGCACCTTGGTACCGGCTGCTGTAATTTGAGTCGCACCGTTCTGATAAGGAAAACGCATCAGGGCATCAGTATTCGCCACATACAACATATTACCGACTAGCGCCATGCCAAATGGAGAATTGAGATTCTGTAAAAATACGGTTTTTTGTTCAGCCACCCCATCTCCATTGCTATCGCGAAGTAGACTGATGCGGTTGGCACTGGGATGAGATGAACCTGCACGTTGCATCACCCATTTCATGATTTTGCCTTTGATCCCTTTACTGTCATCGGGCTTAGGCGGTGCATCGGTTTCGGCCACTAGTACATCACCATTCGGCAATACGTACAGCCAGCGCGGATGTCGCAGTCCTTTGGCAAATGCCTGAACTTTCAAACCTGTCGCGGGTATAGGCATTTCGCCTGCAGGCCAGCCTTTGGCAGGCGCAATATTGACCGTAGGCAGCAAGCTTGATTGTGGTTTAGGTAAATCTGGATCGGAACCATAACTGTCAGTGATGGGCGATTTGGAAGGCATCGTACATCCTGTCATAGCCAAGAAAGATGCACAGGCGGTACCAGCAACTAAAAGTCGTATGTGCTGAATAAGCATTTTTATCTCTTGTTATTATCATCCTCGACTTACTTTAAAAAACAATTTGAGATGTCACTAGCGGGTTCTTGTTTTTTCTGGTTATGAATTGGTTATCAATTTTGAGTTAGGTCTGATATTTATCTTGCTATAAAAATAAATTTATCCTGACTAACTTACGCAGGACGGCAGGACAACATTTCTAGCGTAATTTTTTTCACCTCATTACGACTGTGCCTGATATGGGCATCTAATATAGAGAGACAGAACGCTGCATCTTGTGCAAGTAATCCCCTTAAAATTTGTTGATGCTCGGCATAGGTCGCTGTAACCCGATAATCCTTGGAAAAATCCAGACGACGTATGATCCGAATTTTCTCGCTGATCTCACTGTGAATTTTCGCTATTTCTGCATTGCCGGCTGCAAATACCAAATGACAATGAAATGCTTCATCTTGTGCGGGTAGCTGCCTGAGGTCATAGATATATTGTTCTGGTTGAATACACCAGGTTTTAATCAAAACAGCCAAGGCAACCTGCAACTGGTCTTTGGGCATCTGACACAGTTGTTCGACTGCATAACACTCAAGCAAAATCCGCAGATCATACAGTTCTTCATAAGCTTTAAAGTTTAGTGGTCGAACTTGCCAGCCACTTCTAAACTGAACATCCACATAGCCTTCCTGCTGCAGACGATATAAGGCTTGCCGAATGGGGGTACGGCTTACGGCATAGCTTTCAGCAATCTCTGATTCGGTAAACCGCTCTCCCGGCATCAGCTTAAAATCAAAAATATCATTTTTAATTTTCTGGAAAACCAGCTCAGACAGATTATCTGAGCTTTTCCCTTTCGCTTTAGTGGCTGGATTACGGACAAGTGTCATAGGTTGAATCCATTACTCCATATAAACCAACGGTTCACCACTATGCACGGTCTGACCAGAACGGCAGATAATCGCTTTGACAATGCCATCATCGTCAGCATAGACCGGCAATTCCATTTTCATGGCTTCAATGATGGCCACCGTGTCGCCTTTTTTCACAATCTGCCCCGCTTCTACAAAAATCTTCCAGATATTGCCGGTCATAGAGGCATTGAGAGGAACATACTGGCTGTAATCGGTATCATCCTGCACTACTTCTATTTCTACAGGTACATCAAAATCGTCTTTCCAGCGTTCCACCTCGGCGCTAAAAGCAGCCTGCTGCTGCGCTTTAAAGGCGGCAATGCTGTCCTGTTCTGCAGCAAGGAAATCCTGATACGCTGCAAAGTCGAACTCGCATTCCTCAATTTTGATTTCTGCCAGACCATGGGCAAAATCAGCACGGAACTGATCCAGTTCAGCCTCAGTGACCTCGTAATATTTAATCTGGTCAAAAAAGCGTAAGAACCATTGCTGATCGCCAAACTGCTTGTTCTTTTTAAACTTGTTCCAGATCGGTACGGTACGGCCAATCAACTGATAGCCACCCGGTGAGTCCATGCCATAAATACACATATACATGCCACCGATCCCGACTGTACCTTCAGCAGTAAAAGTACGGGCCGGATTATATTTGGAACTTAGTAAACGGTGGCGCGGATCAATGGGCACTGCACAAGGTGCAGTCAGATATACATCACCTAGCCCCAAAATCAGATAATTGGCATCAAAAATAATGTCTTTGACCTGTTGGCGGTGACTTAAGCCATTAATCCGCTGAATAAAATCGACATTATTCGGAAGCCAGGGGGCTGTGGCACAGACGCTTTCCTGATAACGCTCAACAGCACCCAGAGTCGCCGAGTCCTCAAAGGCCATGGGTAAATGGATAATTCTTGAAGGGATTTTAATGTCACGCAAATCGCCCATCTGTTCTTCAAGACCAAGCAGGAAGTGAATCAGTTGCTGTTGACTCAAACGCAGACCATCATATTTAATCTGCAAGGACCGTACACCAGGTGACAATTCCAGGATACCGTCCAGATCAGCCTCACGGATCAGTTGCATCAAGCGGTGTACGCGCAGGCGTAGGGCCAAATCCAGTACGTTGTCACCATATTCCAGCAAGATATAACTGTCACCTGCCTGACGATATACAGCTTTTGGTGCATCTGGCGTAGCTTCACGCAATGCCAGGATACTTTCTGCCTGAACTGCCACGATTTCAGCCTCATGGGTCATCTCTGCCTTGGCAAAGTTTTGGAGGGTTTGAATTTGCTGCCGCTCCAGCGCATTGGCCTGTTCTACCGAGATTGGATAGAAGCTAATCGTGTCATCGGCTTTTAGTTGACCAATTTTCCAGAGTTCAGCTTTGGCAATGGTCACCGGACAAACGAAACCGCCCAGGCTCGGACCATCTTTGGCAAGAATTACGGGGAAATCACCGGTAAAGTTGATTGCACCAATGGCATATTCACAGTCATGTACATTGGATGGATGCAGACCCGCTTCACCGCCATTTTCACGCGCCCAGCTTGGCGTCGGTCCGGTTAAACGGATACCCAACCGGTTCGAGTTAAAATGCACTTTCCAGCTTGATGCAAAAAACTCCTCAATATATTCAGCTTTAAAGAAATCAGGAGCGCCATGCGGGCCATAGAGCACACCAATTTTCCATTCCTTGCCATAACTTGGAATCAGAGCTGTTGCCAAAGCTTCAGGTTCTGCAATCGCTAAAGGTAGACCATCGGCCGGCAGCTCAGGATTCACCATCTTAATCATGTCACCAGCCCGTAACACTCGGCCTGCATGTCCACCAAAATTACCTAAAGCAAAGGTAGAACGGCTACCCAGATATTCCGGCACATTCAGACCATTTCGTACAGCCAGGTAGGTCCGGCATCCAGATTCAACCTGTCCAATTTTTAGGGTTTGGCCTGCTTTTACCTGAATAGGCTGCCAGAAATTTACTGCTTCATCATCCAGACTTACCAGACAAGGTGCGCCAGTTAAAGCAATGATATTTTCTGCATGAAATTTGAGGATTGGACCTTGCAGGGTAAATTCAAACCCGGCGGCGGCCTCGACATTCCCAACAATTTTATTGGCCAGCCGGAAGGCATAATCATCCATTGGGCCTGAAGGCGGTACACCAATATCCCAATACCCGACACGACCTGGATAATCCTGAATCGAACTTTGTGTACCCGGCTGAATCACCTCAATCACATTCGGCACATATCTGAAATCATCCAGCATGCGTGTCCAGATTTGCATTTGCTCAAAACGCGGATCTGAAATAACAGTATGCACATAATCCAGATTGGTACTAATACCATTCAGGCGAGTTTCAGCCAAAACTGATTTAAGCGTACGAATGGCAGTATCCCGATCTTCAGCATGCACAATAATCTTGGCAACCATCGGATCAAAATATTGGGAAATTTCAGTACCGGTACTCACCCAGGTATCAACCCGGACATTTTCCGGAAAAAAGACATCGGTCAAAATACCCGGACTCGGCTGGAAATTCTTGACTGGATCTTCTGCATAGATTCGTACTTCAATCGCTGCACCCTGAGGCTGAATACTGCTTAGATGCTGCCAATCCAAAGTATCACCTGCTGCGATTTTCAACATGCATTCGATCAGGTCTAAACCGGTCACCATTTCAGTGACAGGATGTTCCACCTGCAAACGGGTATTCACTTCAAGGAAATAAAACTCGTCACGTGCTGCATCGTAAATAAACTCAACCGTACCGACACTGCGATATTTCACCGATTTTCCCAGTTCAACTGCCGCCTGATGCAGTTTTTGACGGGTTGCATCAGGTAACTGTGCCGCTGGTGTTTCTTCCACAACCTTCTGATTACGGCGCTGCAGTGAACAGTCGCGTTCGCCCAAAGCCACCATCTGTCCCTGTCCATCTCCAAAAATCTGAACTTCGACATGACGGGCTTTATCGATAAAACGTTCTAAAAATACCCCTGCGTCCTTAAAGAACTGCTCGCCCAGACGTTTTACACTTTCATAAGCCTCCCGAAGTGCGTCTGCATCATCACAACGGGTCAAGCCAATTCCGCCACCGCCTGCTGTGCTTTTTAGCATAATTGGATAACCAATTTTTTCAGCTTCTGCCAAAGCTTCGTCCAGACTATTTAGCAGACCTGTACCGGGAGTCATCGGTACATTGGCAGCTGCAGCAAGTTCACGGGCACGATGTTTTAAACCAAACTCTAAAATTTGCTCCGGTGTTGGCCCCATGAAAGCAATATTATTTGCTTCGCAGGCACGGGCAAAGTCAGCACTTTCTGACAGAAAACCATAACCTGGGAAAATTGCTTCGGCCCCGGTATTCTTGGCTGCGGCAATCAGCTTTTCAATACTTAAATAGGTATCACTCGGTTTGGTACCTTCTAAGGACACTGCAATATCTGCATCAATCACATGCTGTGCATAACGGTCCGTTTCTGAATAGACGGCTATACTGGTTATACCCATTTTTTTTAATGTGCGAATGGCACGAACAGCAATTTCGCCGCGATTTGCAATCAGTACAGTTTTAAACATGTGAATCCCCTTTTATTCTCTCTATTTTTTGAATCTGCTGAATGGGTCTATTTCGTTGTTTTCTGATTCAGCTGCTGTATATAAAGCCGCTATCGACTATGTTCGCTGCTCTGTGTCGTAGCCTTTGATACATACCGTCCGCAAATACAGCTTTTTTAAATGCATCGTTTTTTGCTTGAAGAGGTGCAGCATTCGTAACCGGAATCCAGACAAGTTCACCCACCTCAACATGGGTAGTGCGTTGAGCAAGATGATTCAGTTGAAGCTGTTTTGGCTGATCGGCATCGCGCCATTTTCGGACTGTCCAGCCGATCATTTTCTGATGAAGCATTCTGTATCCAATCTTGTATCCAAGTTTGAATACAGTTATGCAGAACTTATGCCAGTTTAATTTTTATTTTATTTTCAATGTCTTAATAAAATTTAAGATGTATAAATTAGGGAGAATTTCATTGGATGGTTGTTTTTGGTTCAGCCTGTTTTCAATTCAGTGCAAAAATTATTCTGGAACTCATATTGCATGATCTGCATCATTTCAGCTTTTGCAATGCTCATATAAAAGCCCATCTTTCGATGAGCTTCTAAGTAAACTATTCTATTTATAGCTTAGGACAGTCATAAAAATTGAGTGTATTAAATACCTGAATTGAAAGGTTGAATCAGCGTGCATTTGTCATTGCGGTAATTCATTACTTCACAGGAATCATTAAGTGCTGATAAGGCGTCCCAGACCACATGACATAAGGCACAGCGGTATCCGGTTGCGTATGTTTAGGATACATATCATAGAAACGAGCTTCAGCACCGACGATCATGAGATGGGGACCCGTTTTGACCCAATGATTGCCCGCAGTAGGCTTCTTGGCATAGGGATCGACATTACTGGCATCCGTACCACCTGCCAGCATATACATGAAGCCTACTTTTCCAACTGTGGGCTGTTTATTCCCCATCCAGGCTTCTGCCCATTCTAGAGCGGCCTGATCCATACACATTGGGTCTGGACCTGGAGCGGTCAGATTATCAGGCATACAGGTAAAACCATTATTGCCCTTGCGCAAGGTACGTATTTTGCCATCTGCACCGACAGCGACAATCGTGGCTGCAGCGGCTACTTTCTTAGGTGCAGCAGTCATGGCACTTGCAATGGCTTTCTTATCGGCAGCAGATGAAGCTGCGCCTGAGCTGGCTTTGCCCGACATGGGCGGTTCAACGGCTAAAGCGGCAGGTGCAGACAGCGCGACCCATCCCGCCATAAGCAGTAATTGAGGAAAATTCATGGCACATTCTCCTTGAATCATCATGAAGAAATTGGATTTAGGTTCAGATCAAGTTGGATTAATCTGTAATTTTTGTAACGTATCCTTATAGAGTTGAGGGATAATTTGAGTTGATCAAAAGAAAGGAGAAGATTTAACTATTGCAGTGAAATTGCGCTACACAGCAATATCAACTGCAATGAAAGACAATATCTTTGGCGCTTAACCACGAAATGCTGCTTCGATCACGGAGATGTCAATTTTCTTCATGGTCATCATCGCATTAAATGCGCGCTTGGCCGCAGCACGGTCAGGACTGTTACAGGCGTTGATGAGGACCGCTGGCGTAATCTGCCAGGAAATGCCCCACTTGTCCTTGCACCAGCCACACTCACTTTCCTGACCGCCATTGCCCACAATGGCATTCCAGTAGCGATCTGTTTCCTCTTGGTCTTCAGTAGCCACCTGAAATGAAAATGTTTCATTATGCTGAAAACCAGGACCACCGTTCAACCCGATGCAGGCAACGCCCATTACTGTAAATTCGACCGTAATGACATCACCTTCTTTCCCAGAGGGATAATCTCCAGGGGCAAGGTTGATCGCGCCAACTGAGGAGCCTGGAAAGGTTTCTGCATAAAATCGTGCTGCACCTTCGGCATCGTCATCGTACCAAAGGCAGACGGTGTTCTTCGCAATATTCATCATCTTCAATCTCCATTGATTTAGGTCTTACGCGTTCTGCCTAAGTCCAATGTGTCCCATATATCGGTCGAGAATAGTTATATGATCCCTTGTCTATCTTTCACCAAAAACAGAATAAACCTACTTTAGAATTGTATTTTTATTGATCGAAAGCTGTTTCAAAGTGCTTAAACTCATGCATTTCCAGAGTTTGTCACTGAACAATTGATTGCTTGGAAAATCGTGAATCAAAAAAAATAAATTGACCGTTTCAACACATTTTAACAACCAGTGATGCAACTGTTTTTTAACTTTGAAACTGGTGACAAATTAGCTAAATTTAAATCAGCAGATACGGAATAATATAAAATTGCAGCTTACAATTATTTTTTACTTTTCCAGAATTCCCACTTAGACTAGAGCACAAATTTGTTGCATATGCTTTTTGCCCTATGACCATTCAGGAATTAAGAAGATACCTTCGTAAAACGCGTCGTCATCTCTCTAAATTTGAGCAAAGGCAATCCGCACAAAAAGTTCTAAACCGTCTGATCCGCAGTCCAGAATTTATTCATGCCCAACGTATTGGCCTGTATTTGCATGCTTTTGGGGAGATTCAGACCCAGGCGATTATTGAACGCTGCTTTAAACTGGGCAAACAGGTGTATCTACCAGCGATTTGCGACATGAATCAGCAGCTGGTCTGGATCCGGATCACCCAGCACCAATACCATAACAAGCGCTTTGCCCATCATCGGCTGGGTATGCGAGAGCCCATGAGCACCCGTGGTGTACATGTTTCCAAACTGGATTTATTGCTCATGCCACTATTGGCCTGTGATACTTCGGGCACACGGATTGGTATGGGCGGCGGTTTTTATGATCGTACCTTGGCTTCTGCACCTGGGCGTCCATTCCGTCTGGGGCTGGCGCATGACTTTCAACTGCTGGCACAGCCGTTAAAACGTGAAACATGGGATCAGCCCCTTGATGCTTTAATCACCCCGACAGTTTTTATAAAATTCAAACGTTAATTTTGCAATTTTACCCTTGCTAACTACTTTAAAATCACATAATTAGTCATTTTTCATACAATTTAATCTTAACTGCCCTTGTATTTTTAAAATTACCCATCACTATTAAAAGCATGGCAACACCGTTGTCACTCATTAGGAGTGCTCATGTCTGAAATTATTATGAATCAAGAAACCTTAGAGCCTCAGGTTCCAAGTGTACTACCCCTTTTGGCGTTGCGTGATGTGGTGGTTTATCCGCATATGCAAATTGCGCTGTTTGTCGGTCGTGAAAAATCGATTAATGCAGTTGATGTGGCTCGTAACAGTGACAATCTAGTATTTGTAGTTGCGCAAAAAGATTCGCTTACAGAAGAAATTGATCACGACAATTTATATCAATACGGTACTGTCGCGAAGATTGTGCAAGTTGTGAATCACGAAAATGATGAAAACTGTATTAAAGTCCTGATCGAAGGCCTACACCGTGCCAAGCTGAAAACCATCATTGACGAAACTGAGTATCTGACAGCAGAGCATGAACTCAGCCCAATGACGGTGAGCGTCGATGCAGACACCCAAGCTGTGCGCTTGCAGGAATTACGTGCGCTTTTCGCTCAATATGCAGAAGCGAAACTTCGTAATGCGCGTGAACTGATCACCGCAGCCAACAAAATTGAAGATCTATTACAGTTATTGTTCTTCGTCGCAACCCGTGTTCCATTGAATATTGATGTCAAACAGAAATTCCTGGAACATGACGAATTCGAAGCGCATTTGACTGAGTTGATGACTTATCTATTGCAACAGTCTGAAGAACAACAGATTGAGCAAACCCTGCATGACTCTGTTAAACGTCAGATGGAAAAGAACCAGCGCGAATACTTCCTGAATGAAAAAATGAAAGTCATTCAGCGCGAGCTTTCTGATATGAACGGCGGCGCGGAAGATGATGTCGCTGAAATTGAAAAACGTCTTGCTGAAGCAGATTTGCCTGAGCATGTACGCAAGAAAGCTGAAAACGAGTTCCGCAAGCTGAAAGCGATGCAGCCTGCTTCGAGTGAAGCTGCTGTGGTACGCAACTATCTGGAAGTGATTCTAGATACACCGTGGAATAAAGCCAGCAAAGTCAGCATTAACCTGAACAAAGCACAGGAAATTCTGGATGCAGACCACTATGGTCTGGACGATGTCAAAGATCGCATTGTGGAATATCTGGCAGTTCAGTCTCGTGTGAAAAAATTGCGTGGTCCGATTCTATGCTTGGTTGGTCCTCCAGGTGTTGGTAAAACTTCACTCGGTGAATCGATTGCCAAAGCAACTGGTCGTGAGTTCGTGCGTATGGCGCTGGGCGGCGTACGTGATGAAGCTGAAATTCGCGGTCACCGTCGTACCTATATCGGTGCGATGCCAGGTAAGATTGTGCAGTCATTGACTAAAGTGGGTGTAAAAAACCCGTTGTTCCTGCTCGATGAAATCGACAAGATGGCGCAAGACTACCGTGGCGATCCGGCTTCTGCGATGCTTGAGGTACTTGATCCATCACAGAACAACAAGTTCAGCGATCACTATCTGGATCTTGATCTGGACCTGTCTGAAGTAATGTTTATCTGTACCGCAAACAGCATGAACATTCCTGAGGCCCTGCTAGACCGTATGGAAGTGATTCGTCTTCCGGGTTATACCGAAGAAGAGAAAGTCAATATTGCGGATCGTTACCTTGTTCCTAAAGCAATCAAGAACAATGGTCTACGTGCCAAAGAATTGACCGTGCATGAAGAGGCGATTCGTGACATCGTGCGCCGTTATACCCGTGAAGCCGGTGTTCGTAACCTTGAACGTGAAGTGTCAAAAATTGCACGTAAAGTGGTAAAAGAAGCGGTTAGCAAGAAAGCCAAAAACCTTCAGGTTGAAGTGACCGCAGGAAATCTTCCAGATTACTTGGGTCCACATAAATTTGACTACGGTATGGCGGAAGAAGAAGCGCAAATTGGCCGTGTAAATGGTCTGGCTTGGACTTCTGTCGGCGGTGAATTACTGACCATTGAAGTTGCAGCAGTCCCAGGTAAAGGCAAGTTCATTACCACCGGTTCTCTTGGCGATGTCATGAAAGAATCGATTACCGCTGCAATGACTGTAGTGCGTACCCGTGCGGATGAACTCGGCATCGAAGCCTCGCGCTTTGAAGAAACCGACGTGCATGTGCATTTACCTGAAGGCGCAACACCGAAAGATGGCCCATCAGCAGGTTTGGCTTTGACTACAGCATTGGTATCTGCTTTCACGGGTATCCCGATTCGTCCGGATATCGCGATGACAGGTGAAACCAGTCTGGGCGGTCGTGCGCTGCGTATCGGTGGCTTGAAAGAGAAACTTTTGGCAGCCCATCGTGGTGGCATCAAGCTGGTATTCATTCCACAGGAAAACGTACGTGACCTGGCGGAAATTCCAGAAAATGTGAAAGAAGGTCTAGAGATCAAAGCAGTAAAATCGATTGATGAGATTTTGCCGCTGGCACTAACCTCCTTGCCAAAAGCATTGGTTAAACCGCCAATTGTGAAAACCAAAGAAGAAGCGAAAGCAGCGCGTCATTAAGACTTGATGCTTCGTATAAAAACCCTGCTTCGGCAGGGTTTTTTATTGAGTTATTAAATAAAGCAATTGAATTATGGCTGTAACGCCATCGCAACCAATCCATCAATCACATGGGCCATCTTGTTCAGATCAAGCTTGTCTAAGGTATCTAATTCGGTATTGTAATAAGGATTACGATAACTCGCAGTATCGGTAATCAGCATGGTCGAATAGTTGAATTTGGCATAATTCAGATAACCAGAAAAATTCATATCCTGAGCAAAACTTGGGCTGACAAAACGCTGACACTCCAGATGGTTAAAACGCTGCATGGCATCACAATAATCTCCAGTCAGGCCAGTTGAGGCTAAATGCCCAATGGCTGCAATGAAATTGCCATGTCGTGGATAAATCCATTTTAATCCCACCGGATAGCTCTGCACCTGATGTTCATCAAAATAACCAATCGAATCCAGAATCACCACGCCCTTAATTTTTTGCTTCTGCTTTTTTAAAGACTTGGCATGTATATAACTGCCCATATGTTCTGTCTTGAAAAAAGGCGGCTCTTCAAGCGTATAGAAAGCAAATTCGACATTATGTTTGAGCTTGGATTTTTGTAAAGCGAGTAGTCTTGCTGTTTCTACTAAGCCCACCACACCTGAGGCATTATTATCAGCCCCATATCGGGCACTGAAAACATCATAATGCGCTCCCATCACCATTTTGGTTTTGGCTTGAGTATCCAAACTACAGATGACATTTCGGTAGCTCAGGTTATTGACCACATAGACCTGAAACTGGCATGGGATGCCAAAGCGCTGCATCTGCCCTTTAATCCAGGCAGATACCCGATTCAGCTCTTTCAGATTTTTATAATTTCGGTATTCATCAACACTCATGATCTGGCTAAAAAATAATTCCAGATGAGAGACCTGAGCATTTTTGCTCGAATTGGCTGCACAGAGACTAGGCCCCATGAGGCCTATCAGTAACAGCAGCACAGTACAACATCCTTTTATCATGACACTGTTCCGCATTTATTATTATTCCATTCCTTTATCAAGCGGATACTTGAACTACGGACATTAAAGCAACACTAAATCTCTCATTTCAATTTCAATTTGTTTCCCTGCTCAACTTCATGTTGTTTGATCGTTATAATGAGGTATCCAATTATTGATCTGTCTGTATGAAAATCCGTATCCTGACCATTGGTCAAAAAATGCCAGCGTGGGTGTTGACTGGTTTTGAAGATTATTTCAAGCGTATTCAGCCTTTTGTACAGACCCAGATTATTGAATTGCCGATGGCCAAGCGCGGGAAAAATGATTCTGAAGCGGATATTCTGAAATACCGCAATATTGAGGGCGACAGCATTTTAAATGCGCTCAAGCAAAATGAAACTCTGATTGCATTAGAAGTGGGCGGACGCGAATTCAGTACCGAGAAACTGGCTGAAACCATGAAAGGCTGGATGCTGGAAGGCAATAATGTAGCACTTGCGATTGGCGGGCCGGATGGTCACTCGGAAGCCGTGCGTAAAGCTGCTGCATGGCACTGGTCACTTTCCAAGTTAACTCTGCCGCATCCACTGGTACGTGTGATGCTGATCGAGCAGCTTTATCGTGCCATGAGCATCAATAACAACCATCCTTATCACCGAGCAGGCTAATAATTTTCTGAAGCGTTCTTTATATGCAACGTTTTGTTGAATAATCTCTTCTGCTCTTATTTCTATTTTTCATGCATTATTGAGGCATCTTCCAGATGTGGTTTGACTTATGAACTTACAAACGTTGCCCGGCTTATTTATTTCTCATGGCTCTCCTATGCTGGCGCTGAATCCTGAGCAAGTGGGTCCTGCCTTGCATCGTTTGAGTGAAAATCTGCCACGCCCGGAAGCGATTATTGTGATGTCTGCGCATTGGGAAAGTGATGCGTTGGAAGTCAGTAGCGCAATTCGCCCAGAAACTTGGCATGATTTTCGTGGTTTCCCGCCTGAACTTTATCAATTACGCTACCCTGCACCGGGAAATCCTGAATTGGCCGAGAAAGTCTTAGGCTTGCTGGCCAATGCCGGCTTTTCTGCACATGCCAACAGTACTCGTCCGCGTGATCATGGTGTATGGATGCCGCTGCTACATATGTATCCAGATGCCAACATTCCCGTGGTAGAAATTTCCTTACCCATGTCGATGAGTGCGGATGAGATTTATCAGATTGGTCAAAGTCTCGCACCTTTACGTGAACAGCAAATCCTGCTGATTGGTTCGGGTAGTATTACCCATAATTTACGTGAACTGTCTTGGGATGGATCGGCTGCTGATGTACCCGAATGGGCCTCAGGCTTCCGTAATTTTGTGGTGCATAAACTGACGCACAATGATTATGATGCTGTACTGGACTGGTCCAATATTCCGCATATGGCACGGAATCATCCAACGCTGGAACATTTTGCTCCGATTTTCTTTGCGATGGGCACAGGTCAGCGTTTTAGTCTGGTACATAGCAGTTTCACCATGGGTTCACTCGGCATGGATATTTATCGCTTCGATTAATCTTGCTTCAGCGCTAAAATCTTAATGATGGATACATTTTTCAACTTAAAGCTGCGAAATGTATCCATATTTTTTCGCAATACATCCATTATTATTGTTTGAACTTTATATACTTCATTATAAGTCCATGAAATTAAAATTTATTGTGCTAGCATTATTGCCTTTAACTTTTGCAGCCTGTCAGTCCAGCGATATTCAACGAGCTGGAGATCGTGCGGTGGCCATCATCCAACAAAAAAATGCAGATCAGATTCTTCCAGCCTATCATTGGGAACTGAATCCTGGACTAGAACGACCAATCGTACTCAGTTTTGATGCTCAAGGCCGGCTGAGCGCCGTGACGGGCTGTAATGGACTCGGGACGACCTGGTCAGTCAAAAACAATATCATCACCACCAGCGAAGTTGTAGGCACTGAAATGGCCTGTGATGCAGCCTTGATGGAACAGGAACGTTTTGTCAGCCAGCTTTTACAGAAGCGTGACATTCCTTTTATGCTCAATGTAACAGATCCTAACAAGCCGACCCTGACGTTGATGGCCGCAAATGGTCAAACCTATGAATTTATCGGGAAAATGACTCCGGAAACCAAATACCAAGGACAGGCTGAAACAATTTTTCTGGAAATTTCCCCCGATACCAAACAATGTACCGGCGTAACCCAACAAAGCTGCTTGCAAGTCAAAGAAGTGAAATATGATCAGAATGGCCTGAAAACTCAGGTCGATAAGGACTGGACTTTATTCTATGATCAGATTGAAGGTTTTCGGCATTCACCAAATGAACGGCAGATTATTCGGGTCAAACGTTTTGAAATTAAGCATCCGGCAGCTGATCAATCGAAATATGCCTATATTTTTGATATGGCGGTTGAGCGTGAATTAGTTAAGGGTGCTCTTTAAGGCTAAAAATACCAGATATAAAAAAACCGGGGCAACAGCCCCGGTTTTTTCAGCTTAGACTAAGTCAGACTTAGAATACGCCTTGAGCAAGCATTGCATCAGCAACTTTTACGAAGCCAGCAATGTTCGCACCGTCTACATAGTTCACAGTACCGTCTTCCTTAGTACCGAATTTTACGCAATTGCGGTGAATTTCTTTCATGATTGCGTGTAAACGCTCATCAACTTCTTCGAAAGTCCAGCCTAAACGCAATGCGTTTTGAGACATTTCCAGACCAGAAGTTGCCACACCACCTGCATTTGATGCTTTACCTGGCGCATAAAGAATTTTCGCTTCAACGAATTTCTCAACCGCTTCAAGCGTAGAAGGCATGTTCGCACCTTCAGCCACACAGATTACACCGTTTGCAAGAAGCTGAGCAGCGTCGTCTGCATCAAGTTCGTTTTGAGTCGCACATGGCAATGCGATATCACACTTGATACCCCAAGGACGTTGTCCTTCAAGATATTCGAAACCATGTTTAGACGCGAATTCTGAAATACGGCCACGTTTTACATTTTTAAGTTCCATGACTTCAGCAAGAAGCGCCTCAGTGAAACCGTCTTTAACGTGAACTGTACCGGCAGAGTCAGAAAGTGAAACCACTTTCGCACCGAGGTACATTGCTTTTTCAGCAGCATATTGCGCAACGTTACCAGAACCTGAAATCGCAACGACTTTATCTTTGAAGCTTTCGCCCCGAGACTTAAGCATTTCCTCAGCGAAATACACAGTACCGTAACCCGTTGCTTCCGGACGTGCCAATGAACCACCGAAAGTTAAACCTTTACCAGTGAATACACATGCCGTATCGTTACTTAATTTTTTCATCATGCCGGCCATGTAGCCCACTTCACGACCGCCTACACCAATATCACCTGCAGGGATATCTGTGTTCGCACCAAGGTGACGATACAGCTCGATCATTAAAGCCTGGCAGAAACGCATGATTTCGCCTTCTGATTTGCCTTTAGGGTCAAAATCAGAACCGCCTTTACCGCCACCCATAGGAAGTGTGGTTAAAGCATTTTTAAATGTTTGCTCAAAGCCTAAGAATTTTAGGATTGAAAGATTCACTGAAGGGTGGAAACGCATACCACCTTTAAATGGACCGATCGCTGAGTTGTACTGTACGCGGAACGCACGGTTTACTTGAGTCTGACCTTGGTCATCTACCCAAGAAACTCGGAACTGGATCGCACGTTCTGGCTCAACTAGACGTTCTAGCAAACCATGTGCTGCGTATTGTGGATTCTTTTGAATGAATGGCCACAAACTGGTCATCACTTCTTCGACAGCTTGAAGAAATTCTGGTTGGTGTGCATCACGTGATTTTACGTAATCTAGGAACTCATTAAGTGTGTTGTATTTCAACGCTTAATCCTCAGCAGAAAATGGATCAAAATTGGTCAAATTTACAATCAATGTTAAATTTTGGCGCAAAATATTAAATATCTTTTGTAACTAATCTACAATACTTTTTTTGAAAATACTTTAAAATTAATTTGATAACAAATATTTATATTGATTATGAATATTTTTTCTATGTCAGGAAATGCCCATTGAATCAAGGCTTAGATTCAGATTTATGCTTAATAATAAGGCATAACTTGACCCTTAATTGCGCACGACTTAGGAGTTTAAAAATATGTTAAAATGCATAACTCGACATATTTTGTTTCACTTACTGCAAAGCTCAGCATGAGCAGCTCTGGTTATTCATGAATTCGCCAATTTCTCTGGTCCAATCGATTGATGCTTTACTCCCTCAAACCCAATGTGGACTCTGTGGTCACCGTGACGGATGTTTACCTTATGCCCAGTCGATTGCTGAGGGTGAAAATGCCAATAAATGTGTGCCGGGCGGACAGCCTGTTGCCGATGCTTTGGCTAGATTATTAAATCGCCCTAAACTTGTGGCAGAAGAAAGTGTCTGGCCAGTTCAAGCCGATGGTCGTCCTCAGCGCATCAAAGCCGTAATTCGTGAAGATGAATGTATTGGCTGTACCAAATGTATTAGCGCCTGCCCCGTCGATGCGATTATTGGCTCAGGCAAACTGATGCATACCATTCTGACCGACCTCTGTACTGGCTGTGAGCTGTGTATTCCCCCTTGTCCGGTAGACTGCATCGATCTGGTTGAAGATCAACAACCCTTGCCGACTGAAGCTCAGCGTCTTGCTGAACAGGATGATCTGCGTCAGCGTTACTATGCGCACATCCAGCGTGAAGAAAAACGGCGTACCGATCGTAAGGGACCTGTGGTCCGTGCAGAAATCGATACTGCCCTGTTTGCCCGTTTCTCAGCTTTAAATGAGCAACTTCCTGTGATTGAAGTCGCGAGCAAGCCAGAGAATGCGCCTGTATCACTTGATTCCAAGACCACGATTGAACTGGCAAAACTACGTACCCAAATTAAAAAACTGGAAAAACAACTTTCGGTTCGTGAAGATGCCCGAAAACGTACCCAACTGGAAGAACTGACACAGCAATTACAGGCTTTACAGGGATAGAACATGACAACAGCAAAGGCCAAGCCTGTTAAAAACATGACCAAAAAGCAGATTCAGACCTTTTTTGAACGTCTGCGTGAACAGCGACCCAATCCAAAAACCGAGCTGAATTATGCGAATCCCTTTGAATTGCTGGTCGCGGTCACGCTCTCTGCTCAAGCTACCGATGTCAGTGTCAATAAAGCCACAGACAAACTCTTTCCAGTCGCCAATACACCGGAAGCCATTTATGCGCTAGGTGTGGACGGCTTGAAGGAATATATCAAGACCATTGGTTTATATAACTCGAAAGCGGTCAACGTGATTAAAGCCTGCGAGATGCTGATTCAGAAGCACAACAGCATCGTACCGGACAATCGTGCAGACTTAGAAGCCCTGCCGGGTGTAGGTCGTAAAACGGCGAATGTGGTACTGAATACGGCCTTTGGTCAGCCGACCATGGCGGTTGATACCCATATTTTCCGGGTAGGTAACCGTACCGGACTAGCGGTTGGCAAAAATGTGTTGGAAGTTGAACACCGTCTGGTCAAAGTCATTCCCAAGGAATTTATCATTGATTCACATCACTGGCTGATTTTACACGGTCGTTATACGTGTATTGCGCGCAAACCGAAATGTCATGAATGTGTAGTATCCGATGTGTGTAACTGGCCGGATCGGTTTGAATTTGGTGCAGCCCGCCAAATTGCAGTGAAAAATATTGAGCTTGCTGAATAGAACGGCGTGATCAAGCTGGGATAAAAATAGGTGACCAATGTGTCACCTTTTTATCGACTATGAGAAGAGTGCTTTTCGTTCAAACCAAATTCTTAGCTGAGCTGAACTATTATGGATTATTTATCCTGATCTTGTTCAGCCTTTTCCTGCTGCTTGCGCTGTTCAAGTTCGGCTTGTAATTTTGGATGGAGCTGGCGCTCAGGTCGCTTTGCTGCATTTTCAGCACGTTCTTCCTGACGTACTTTGTTGAGCATTTTAAAACTGAAATAGAACAGACCTACCAATACTGCCAGAAAGACTACCATCAACACCAATACGCCAAATTTCATAGCAACAAGTACCCTGTTCAAATACGCAATAAAAAAGAGCCCTAATATGACTTAGGGCTCTCCGATTGTCAAAATCATCGTCAGCCGATTATTTTGCCTGATCCAGAATCGCGAAAAGATCAGTTTGAACTTCATCGATTGGACGTAAACCATTTAGCTTGTCATAAGTTGGTGCATTTTCACCAGACGCTGCACGGCCTTGGTAGAAACCAACCAGTTGCTCGGTTTCAGTATGGTAAGAACCTAGACGCTTACGAATGGTTGCTTCCTGGTCATCAGGACGTTGAACCAGATCTTCACCCGTTTCGTCATCTTTACCTTCCACTTTTGGCGGGTTGTAAACGATGTGGTAGACACGGCCAGATGCCGGGTGCTGACGACGGCCAGAAAGACGTTGTACGATCTCTTCATCTGGTACATCAATTTCAATCACGTGATCAATAGTGATGCCTTCATTTTCCAAAGCTTCTGCTTGAGGAATGGTACGCGGAAAACCATCAAAAATGCAGCCATTTACACAGTCAGGTTGCGCAATACGCTCTTTTACTAAACCAATGATCAACTCATCAGAAACCAAACCGCCATTGTCCATGACACTTTTAGCTTGTAGACCTAATTCAGTTCCTTCACGAATTGCAGCACGGAGCATATCACCGGTTGAAATTTGTGGGATATTGTAGCGCTTACAGATCAACTGAGCTTGTGTACCTTTACCTGCTCCAGGTGGTCCGAGTAAGATAATGCGCATATATAAACATCCTCATTTAAACAATATGTATGACGCCACGACCACAATCACCCGATTGTGTCCCCCGACATCTCATTATAAGAAAGCCACAAACAAATGGATTAAACCCGCGACAAAACCGGTTACCCCACCCAATAAAATCAGAATCCATTCATCTTCCTGAAATGCAGGACGTAAAAGATTCTGAAACTCCTTCGGAGTCAACTCACGTATGCGGTCTCTAAACATTTGATAGATTTTCTGTGCACGGCTCGCATTAAATGCTGGGTCGCATACAGGTACCATCGTAATTTCAATCGAGCGATCGATCAAGTCCGTCTTGAGTTTTGCATACTCTTTTGGTCCTAAAGACAGCTGTAAAGAGGTCCGAACCAGGGGTGTTTCCATAATTTCATTAATATGACGTTTGATAATGCGGCGGGTTTTGTCTTTTCTGCCGCCATACATCATCTCGGTCATGATCGATTTTAACGTAATCAGGTCTTCTGTGACTACACTTGCGAAGACGTCAGAGACTTCATCCTGACGTTTCATAAATGCGCCTTGTATGTTATAGGTGCCGATACGAGGAATCACCGGCTTAATCCACGGAAATTTGCGGTTTGTGGTACGGGCAAAGAATTGCGGGTACTTTACCGGGTGTGGATAGAGCGGGTTGAATACCATCCAGATCGCGATCCAGTTGGTCAAAAAGCCCCAGATCGCAGCCCAGAACGGTACAGTCCAGTGCCACGGCACTACAAACCAGACAATCATCTGGAAAATCCCAAAGAACATCCCGATGAGGGCACTGATATGCCAGATAAAATTGATCTCTTTTTGACCCACCTTCAGGAACATACGCACCATCAAGCGACGGTCGCCTTCCATCTGGCTCACTACCATTTCACGCATATCTACAAGTGACTCGACGTTCATGGTCAGCTCAGTCACTAATTCACGCAAAATTGTCGGCATTTGTTTTTGTGCTTGTGCATAAATTCTGCGTTTGATGGCAAAAGGCAGGTTTTCCCAGAGCACCGCATTGCGATCCATCATGACTTCATCAATCAGATGTTCCAGTTCGAAACCGACCTGCTCGCCAATGATGCGTGCCATATCATCCGGATCCATCGCCTGTAAAAATTCGCGGATAGAGCCTAATTTTGACAGTGTGTTATCGGTAATAATGCCTGAAATACGTCCAGCTTTGCGTGGCACAATCCCTTGCCAGCCCACAGGTAATGGCCCGAGATGGAAACCCCAAAAATTGATCGGATAAAAGACCATTTTCAGCGCCATCCAGACGTGAGCCCAGGTTACAAATGCAGTCACTGGAATAATGCTGAGCACGGCCCAAAAATCCGGGCGGTTTACAAAGGTTTGCCACAACTCGTTGACGTACTCAAGCATGCATAACTTCCATATTTAATTTTTTGTTCACAGAATACACATATTAATAAGGTCGAATATTTTGTCTATAAACCGATACTTAAAGTATAGGAAAATTGTAGCCGGGGTTCTGTTTCAGCCACAGCACGACCATTTCGGTCTTCGAGTTTCTCTCCGGCACCGATCCCGATACTAAAACTGCTGATCCGTTCTGAACTAAGCAAAACATAGGCCAAATCAACGCCAGCACCTAAACGGCCTTCATATTCGCCATCAACCTGTTTGCTGTCGATATGCCCGGCATAAACCCCGACATAATAACCATTTTTGTCTTTGCCGGTGAGATGTGCAGGATAACGAAAGCCTGCCTGACCGCCAATCGTACGATCATCATCCAGAAAAACACCACCTTTCACATAAGCAATCCCATAAGGGTTCACCCATTCGGTATTTAAATGCAGTAATTTCTGGGTAAAACCAACACCCACATTAAAGGCTTTTGCCTGAGCAGGCTCTATTTTGGTTGCAGTATTATTAATCTGATCATGTGCATAAGCCCCGTTCGCCCACAATGCAAACGCTAACAAAGGGTAAACCTTGTTCATTCCTTCACCATCTTCCTTAATTATAGTTTTTGGTATAGTCCTATTTTTATTAGATTTTACTCTAGCAGAATTATCACAACTCTTATATACAGCACTTTACAATTTTAATGTCTGCAAAGTCAAAGCTTATAGGAACTGATTGTAAGGGCAGTTTTTCATTATCAAATCAAGTGCAGTTGCGTTAGAATACTCCACTTTGATTCTTTTCTACCACTCTCAGGTCTTAAGTCGATCGCGTATGAAGCAGCACTTTCCTTTAAAAAACGCACAACAAGAAAAGCGCATCTATCGCAGTCGAGTCTTGATTTCCATGGGGATTGTCATTTTCTTTATGCTGCTGCTGGTCAGCCGCTATGCCTATTTGCAACTGTTCAACTTTGAAAGCTTTACTACAGCTTCTGATGAGAACCGGATTCGTCTACAACCTTTGCCGCCAGCGCGTGGTTATATTTATGACCGTAACGGCGTGTTGCTGGCCGATAATTACCCGGTATTTACTGCCACTTTAAGTCGTGCTGACGTACAGGATATCGATCAAACGCTCGAACGCCTGAAACCGATTCTGGAATTGACCGAAGAAGATCTTGAACGCTTTCAAACCCGGATTAAAACAGCACGTAAAACCGAACGGGTTTCAATCAAGCTCAACCTGAATGAAAATGATATTGCCCGTTTCAGTGAAGTGAAATATCAATTTCCGGGCGTGAATATTGAAACCCAGATGACCCGCTACTATCCGCATGGTGACCTGTTCGCACATGTGATTGGCTATGTCGGTCGGATTAATGACAAAGAACTGAAAGCCATTGATAAGGATCTCTATGCCGGAACCAACCTGATCGGGAAAATCGGGGTAGAAAAATCTTATGAAAAACTTTTACATGGTGTGCCGGGAAATGAATCGGTAGAAGCAGATGCCTTTGGTAATGTGCTGCGTCATTTGGGCCGTAAAGATCCAGTGCGTGGTAATGACCTGTTCCTGTCACTGGATTACGGTTTACAGGTAGTCGCTTCGGAGCAACTGGCCGGGCGTCGTGGCGCGATTGTGGCGATGAATCCTAAAACCGGAGAAATTCTGGCGCTGGTCTCCAGCCCAAGTTTTAACCCGAATCTGTTTGTGACTGGGATTAGCACCAAAGATTATTCCTACTTACGTGATAACCTTGATCAGCCGCTATATAACCGGGCGGTTCAAGGAACTTATCCTCCAGGTTCGACCATTAAACCGATGTTTGGCCTGGGTGGCCTTCATTATGGCCTGGTCGATTGGGATACAGCAATTTCCGATCCCGGCTATTTCACACTTCCGGGCGATTCGCATAAATTCCGCGACTGGAAAAAGTCAGGACACGGCGTAGTCAACTTGCATAAATCGCAAGTGGTCTCTTGTGATACTTATTTCTATGTCATGTCCTACCGGATGGGTATTGAAAAAATGAATACCTGGATGCGTCAGTTTGGCTTTGGGGAAAAAACCGGCGTGGACTTACCAAGTGAAAGCTCAGGACTGTATCCAAACCCGGAATGGAAAATGCGTACCCGCAAGGCCAAATGGTCACGTGGTGAAACCATTTCTGTCAGTATTGGTCAGGGTGCTTTTACTTCAACGCCATTGCAGCTGGCTATGGCCACAGCCATTACCGCCAACCATGGCAATAAAGTCATTCCCCATGTTCTGCGCGAAAGTCGCGGTGCCAAACCGTTCAAGGTGCATAATGGCACGCATGGCAAGATCGATTTTAATGGTCAGGAAGAAGACTGGATCAAGATGCGTGATGCGATGGTGGACGTAATTCAATCCGGTACAGGCCGAGGCATCAAAAGCGGCTTACAATATTCTATTGCCGGAAAAACCGGTACGGCACAGGTAAAAAGTATTGCTCAGGGCAAGCGCTATAATGAATCCTTATTGACTGACCGTCAGCTGGATCATGGCCTGTTTGTCGGTTTTGCACCTGCTGAAAATCCTGAAATCGCGATTGCAGTTATTCTGGAAAATGGTCGCGGTGGTAGTGCCGCAACGGCTCTGGCCCGTCCAATTTTTGATTACTGGTTACTGCATAAAGATAAAAATCCGGTACGCCCACAAGGCCACCAATTAAGTGGTGGTCTGATGACGGCCGGAATCAAGCCAGCTGAATTGCCAAGTGGTGCAGGCATGTTGAGTCAGGATGCAGCATCTAGTGCCGTTCCAGCCAGTGACCAGCCCGACAATGCTGCTCCGACTTCTGCAAATACGGCTGCATCTCCCGCAGCAACACCTGCTCCGACACCGGTAGAGCGAGATTAAAGATGAAAAACCAGCTTCGAATTATTGGTGGTGACTGGAAACGCCGCCAACTGCCTTTTGCCAGCATTGAGGGTTTGCGCCCGACGCCTGACCGTGTTCGGGAAACACTGTTTAATTGGCTGATGTGGGATGTACAAAATGCCCAGGTGTTGGATATTTGTGCCGGTTCTGGGGCATTGGCGTTTGAGGCATTATCGCGTGGTGCTGCATCAGTGGTGATGATTGAGCCGGATCGTACTCAGGCACAATTTCTGACCCAAAATCTGGAACTTTTAAAAGTCACCAAAGCACGTGCACAATTAAAAGTGGCTACGGCGCAGCAAGCTTTGTCTACCCTTCAGGCACAGTTTGATCTGGTTTTTCTAGATCCGCCATATAGCCTGGATTTATGGGAAGAACTAGCGCTAAAGGCAGATCCTCTGATCAAGGACAATGCCTATATTTATGTAGAAGCAGATCGTGATTTACAATTACTTAAATTACCGTCCTCATGGCGTTTAATTAAAAATACCAAAGCCGGTACAGTTCGTGCGGGGCTTTATCAAAAAAGTATTTCTTGATTTAAATTGTTTTGAAGAGCCATTAAAAAAGGATTCCTCAGTGGAATCCTTTTTGTCATTGTAGTCAGTCAAATTTAAAGACTGTGATTAACGATCACGGCGCCAGTCGCGGTTATCTCGGTCACGTTTCCAATCCCGATGATCTTTATGGTCCTTATTTTTCCAGTCATGATTTCTGTGGTCTCGATCATAATGTCCATTACGATCTCTGTTTCCACGATAATCATCATCCCAAGGATCAACCACACAACCGGTTAATGACACAGCCAATACAGAAAGTAATATCACTTTTTTCATCATGTCCATCACCTCTTACTGCACTCTGTCAGTATCAGGCGAGTTCATGGAGAGTGAACGGAGCCATTGTTGCACTCTTGTAGAGATTTATGCATGTTTTATGCATGGCCGTAAACCTCTTTTTTCTTAATTAGCATTCATGCTTTTATGAGAATTTGAACTTTCATTTGCATAAATCCAGCTAAATGGAAGCTTGGCTTTTGTTTAAATCTTGAGAATACTGCTGCCTTTGCTTATGACCTGATCTTTATGACTTGGCTGTTATTTATTCTTGGTGCAATGGTCGCAGGTTTTGTCCAGGGGCTGACCGGCTTTGCCTTTGCCCTGATCGCCATGTCTTTCTGGGTCTGGGTGCTGCCTCCGCAACTGGCCACGCCCTTGCTGGTATTTGCCTCGATCTGGAGTCATGTGATTTCACTCAGTCAGGAAAAAAAGCAGCTAGTTTTATCCAGGCAGTTGGTGCTGCCTTATCTGATTGCTGGTCTGATTGGCGTGCCGCTGGGTACTTATCTGTTGCAGATCATTCAAGCAGATACCTTTAAGATGATCTTGGGATTTTTTCTGGTACTGTGGTGTCCGGTGATGCTATTCAATCCGCAATTCAAAACAATTCAGCATTCAGGAAAATTGACTGATAGCTGCATCGGTTTTATTGGCGGAATTTTAGGAGGACTGGGCGGTTTTTGCGGTGCCATTCCTTCGGCCTGGGTGATGTTAAAACAATTACCCAAAACCCAGCAGCGCTATATTTTACGGCACTTTAATTTTGCAATTCAGCTCTTCACGCTGGGTACGTATCTATGGCAAGGCCTGATCAATCAAAGCCATTTACCGTATCTGGCCTTGCTGATTGTTTTTGTGAGTATTCCGGCAATTTTAGGCGCAAAACTATTTTATAAAATTTCGGAATTACTGTTCAAACGCATGATCTTAAGTTTACTCTTTAGTGCAGGCTGTTTTCTATTAGCGTCCCAATTCATTTAAACACAAGATCAAGCCGAGTCTGTCTTCCCCGCCAAAGCTTGAATCCGGTGAAATAACTGCTATGTTAAGGCCAATCTTTCACAATATAGATCATCATTATGCAAATTCGTGATCAGATTGTTCTTGTTACGGGCGGTGCGCGTGGTTTGGGTTTGGCCATTACTCAAGCTTTACTGGCTGAGGGTGCGCGCGTGGTCGTCAATTATCATAGCAGTCAGCAGCAAGCTGAACAGCTGGCCCAGCAACATCCAGACCAAGTCTTTATTTATCAGGCAGATGTGACCCAAGTTGATCAGGTCCGCGCTTTATTTGCCGCAGCTAAAACCCATTTCGGGGAAGCGATTCATGCTGTAATCAATAACGCACTGATTCAATTTGAATTTAATGGTGATGCACGCCCTAAAGTAGAAACGCTGACTTGGGATATGTTGCAACGGCAATTTAGCGGTGCAGTACAGGCTGCCTTAAATACTACACAAGCCGCACTGGATGATATGAAACAGGCAGGGTTTGGCCGGATCGTGAATATTGGTACAAACCTGGTGCAAAATCCGGTGGTTCCTTATCATGACTATACCACCGCCAAAGCTGCATTATTGGCCTTTACCCGCACCACGGCGCAGGACTTGGGACAATATGGCATCAATGTGAATATGCTCTCTGGTGGCCTGTTACAAACCACGGATGCCAGTAAGGCCACACCTGACATTGTCTTTGACCTGATTGCTCAATCGACGCCTTTACGCCGCGTAATTACACCAGAAGAATTTGCTGCTGCAATCCTGATGTTTTTGTCACCTTATTCACGTGCCGTCACAGGACAAAACCTGATTGTAGATGGCGGGCTGGTCAAAGGTTAAATGTTTAGAGAATGGACTTGAATTTTCAAATTCTGTTGTTCTATTTTTTAACCATTTGGTAGATTAAAAAGGTTTTGTGACCGGGTTTTACTTCTACAATAGTGCGCTCCCATAAAGCCTTTAGTCTACTTTCCATGAAATTTATCACGACATTGCTCAGTACCTTGCTACTGGCAGGTTGTATGTCCAGCGATTTGAAAAAATCAGAACAATTACTGCAAAATTTCCATTGTGCCAAGGTAGATACCGCCCAAATGCCACATAGCAGTATGACCGACTATTATCAGCAGATGTTGTATGGCAGCAAATCCAAAGTCGAGTCTTATATCAAACAGTATCATCAAGGTGAAGAGCTGTTTGACCTGCCACTGCATGAAGTGGTGGAGCAACAATATGATCTTTATAAAGATGCCTGCCAAAATCTGGGTGGAATTTTACCCGCTTCTGAACATGCCTCTTAAGTCTGTCAATCTTCATGATGATTAGGCAATAAAAAAGCAGGAGAATTTTCCTGCTTTTTTTCAACTCAATTTTAATTCTGATAATAGCGCTGATCTACGCTGAAGCATTCAGGGAATTTTGGCTGAATCTCTGCATAAAATGCCATGATTTCTGCCATGTCTTTTTCATAATCCCCTGTCGGATAAACAATTTTACCTACACCAGTTTTCTTCTTCTCATAATCCATATAGGCCAATGCAATCGGCACACCTGCATTAATCGCGACATGATAAAAACCTGTCTTCCACTGTTCCTGTTTAGCACGAGTCGCTTCTGGCGTGACCAGCATCACCAGTTTAGGATGGGTCTTGAATAATTCCGTCATCACCTGAACCATACTCGGACGAGGCTCCCCCGGCTGTTTAGGACGGCGATCGATCCCGATACCGCCCATAGCACGTACAAAAGGTCCAAATGGCAATTTCATATAACTGTTTTTAATGGTTAAGCGAACATTCACACCTAATGCTTTTAAGGCCAGTCGCGCATACAGTGCATCCCAATTACTGGTATGAGGAGCAGCAATCATGACACATTGGTCTAAATCTAGGGGCCAATGGTTATCAATTTCCCAACCCATCAGCCTCAGGCTTTGTTCTGCTAATTTCTCAAACACGTCACGCACCAATTCTATTCAAAATTGCGCGAATTTTAGCAACCTCGGCAAATATAGATAGTGCTCTATGATCAATAAATAAACAGTTAATCTATATTTGTATAATTAGAATTTTTAAATGAATAGTTGATTATTTTTGCCACCTTTCAACTTATCTCATACATCAATTTACGGATAGTTAAGATTGCTTCCCAATATAAATAGGAATTTCTTTCTAATTTAAAGGATTCATGCATTAAAAAGCTCTTAACCTCCTCATTTTGGGATATGGCAAATATAAGGGTCTTTTTATACTGAATCCACATTATAAATTTCAGGAAGATTCTAATGAAAAAGACTTTACTTTGTATTGCTTTAGCAGGGTTACTTAGTGCCTGTGGTGGTTCGGATGATAATGCCAGTACACCTCCAGCAAACAATGTTGGCACCCAAACCGGCGTACTGACGGACGGAATCATTTCAGGGGTGACCTATATCACCAGTAGTGGTGCAACAGGAGTTACCAACGAAAAAGGAGAATTTAAATTTAATGATGATGAAAAAGTAAAATTCTTTATTGGGGGTGTACAACTCGGTGATGAAATTGAAGCAAAGGAGCGTATCACACCATTAGATTTAGTCGAAAGTGAAAATGCGCGTATCAACCTTATGGTTTTTTTACAATCCTTAGATGGAAAAGGTGATCATAGCGATGGCATTCAGATTAGTGATGACACTAAAACAGCCTTCACTGCTGTAAAGCTTAATTTTAACCAAAGTACCACCGACTTCGTAAATGAAGTTGTCACCAAAACAGCCATCACACCAGATCAGTTGATAACACCAGAAAAAGCTTCAGAAAACTTCCAAGCGACCTTCTACAAAGATATTGCCGGTACGTGGGAGATTAACCGTACCGATAACACTGCTGTGTTAATTCACATTCTGGAAGATGGACGCTATGCACTAGGTGAAGCAGAAGCAAAAGATGAGAGTGGTCAAGCAGGCATTGAAATGGGCCGCTTAAAATGGAATGCAACAACAACCGTGATTGAACCGGAAATCCTACATGACACCAATGGTGAATGGGGACTTTCACATCCTGCCGAGAATAAACCTTATTCTTTAAACTTTAATGGAACTCAATTAATTCTTACTGAACCCGGCGTTAGTACTGAATACCGTTTAAATCGAGTTAAGCAGTCTAATAGTCTCGTCGGCACGTGGCGACTCAATGAAACGCACCTATTTGCTTTCTTTGATAACAACTATTATTTCTTCCTAGACACTGAAGGTGGAGATGACTGTGGTTGGCCAGGAATTGAATATGGCAAATATACATTGTCAGCAAATACTCTCACCACAACCGAGGTATTATTCGATACCAACGAGTGTGGTGGATTACAAGATAGTTCAAATGGCAGCAAGACAATTGCAAGCATCAATATATCTAACAACAATCTTATCTTACATCCGCAAGGTGAAGATCCTGTAACTTTACAACGTGTTAAATAACCCATATAAACCGGCTTGAATATGAAATTCAGGCCGGTTTAATCAATATGTTCAAATTGAATGGTACAACCCATCAATAAATGCATCAGTTCGATTTGCGAACAACATTGGGTTTTTTCATAAATATTTTTAAAATACGTCCGTACCGAACTCAGCGTAATGCCACACTGTTCTGCAATATCTTCTATTTTATAACCATTAATTAACAACTCACATAAATCAAACTCTCGTTTGGAAAGCTGGTAACACTGTTGTAGGTAAGTTCTTGACAGGGAATAATGCTGGTTTTTATCCGTCATAAATAATGCAATCTGATGCTGAGCAGACTGTAAATGTTGCATATTTCTTAATTTCTTAAAGGGCACTACCGTCAGCATGAATTGCGAGCCTGCCCCATCACTCAACGCCAGGACTCCACCCACTTCAGTTTGAATGGTCGTATCTTCCAGCAAAGCACTTTCCAGAAGCTGATCAAAACGTATCTGCTGACTATAATTGGTTTTTAGACGGTTATGTATATCCAGATCCAGACATGAACTTTGATCAAGCATCTTTTGCGCAATGGGATTGGAATAACTTAAACACAGGTTTTGATCAAGCAGTACAATTCCGGTTTTTAAACTATCCAATACGGTATACAAGCTTAAATTATCTTGCTGAATCAAGTTGATTTGCCGGTGAATTTGCAAAGCCCGGCGTAAATGAATACTGATACGTCTTAGAAAATCCAGCTCAGGCTGTTCAAAAGGCTGTACTTCAGGTGCACGATGAATACCCAGTACCGCCCAACGATAATTCCCCCGATCCAGCAATACTCCCGCCAGATAAGATACACCGCCAGGCTTTAAACACTTCTCATAGAACACATAGTGATCCGTACCCGGCTGTTCTGCATAGTGCTGACAGTTATGACTTAAAGCATCGCCCATCTCGATCGCATTCCATAAGGGCATATGCAGTTTCATATCAATCACTCTGATACGCTCCTCTTGATAAGCGGCCAGACTTTCATTCGGGATATTGTGCGTATAGACAAAGTCATAGCCTGGATTAAGCTGATCCAGACCGGTAAAAATTGCACTCTTACTTTTAGTATAGCTCACGATATCTTTGATCACGTCCAGCCACAAAGATGGTAATACAGCAGCATCATAAATTTTTGCAATCAGATTATTTTCTTGTTCTAATTTCATTATCCCCTCCGCATTATCATTATTTTCTAATCATAGCGTTCAGAATTGGTTAACGAAACAGCATAAAGTGACTTTAAACTTGGCTAAAAATTCTTAAATCCTGCTCACTTATCAATAACTCTGGCCTCATTCACCTAATGAATCAAACTTTAACAAGATTGCCCTATTTATCTGTACTGACTACTTTTAATGTAATTCATAACAAATAATTTAATAGGGTCAAAACAATGAAAAAATTAACGCTTACTGCTGCGATAGCAGTCGTTCTTGCAGGAGCTTTAACCGCCTGTTCAAAGCCCAATGATAATGAGCCGATGAACAATAATGCTCAATCCAGCCCAGCCATGATGGAGCAAAATAACGCAGATACCAGTGTGACCCGTGCTGATAGCGCAGAAACCTCACTAGATTGGGCAGGTGAATATGAAGGTGTTTTTCCTTGTGCTGACTGTGAAGGGATTAAGGTCGAGTTAGATCTCAATCCGGATAAAACTTATGAGCTAAATGAGGAATATTTAGGTAAAGCTGGAAATAATGAGACGGAAACTAAAGGTAGTTTCAGTTTTGACCCTCAAGATCCTTCAATCATCACATTAGATAACAAAGCTGAAAACCGTAAATTCTTTGTTGGTGAAAATTTTGTTGAAGCACGCGAGATGAAATCAGGTAAAAAAATCGACAGTAATTTAAATTATAAATTAGTTAAAAAGTCCGCATCATAATTTTGTAAACGCATAAAAAAATCCCCGCTATTGCGGGGATTTTTTATGAAATGCTCGGATGATGAATTACATCATGCCGCCCATACCACCCATGCCACCCATATCAGGCATTGCAGGTTTGTCTTCTGGGATTTCAGTGATCATGCATTCAGTGGTCAGCATCAAGCCAGCAACAGAAGCGGCGTGCTCAAGTGCAGAACGCGTTACTTTAGCAGGGTCAAGAATACCCATTTCCAGCATATCGCCATATTCGCCAGTTGCAGCGTTATAACCGAAGTTACCTTCGCCATTCTTCACAGCGTTGATCACTACAGAAGGCTCATCACCTGCGTTAGATACGATTTGACGAAGCGGTGCTTCAATCGCACGACGAAGAATGTTGATACCTACGTTTTGGTCATCATTCGCGCCTGTTACGCCTTCAAGTGCAGATGCAGCACGTACTAGTGCAACACCACCACCCGCAACGATACCTTCTTCAACTGCAGCGCGAGTCGCATGAAGCGCGTCATCTACACGGTCTTTTTTCTCTTTCATTGCAACTTCAGTTGCAGCACCGATTTTGATGACAGCAACACCGCCAGCAAGTTTCGCTACACGCTCTTGAAGTTTTTCTTTGTCATATTCTGAAGTAGATTCTTCGATCTGTGCACGGATTTGCTGTACACGGTCAGCGATTTGGCCAGCATTACCAGCACCATCTACAATTACAGTATTTTCTTTAGATACAGTTACTTTATGTGCTGTACCCAAGTGATCAAGCGTCGTTTGATCCAGCTGCATGCCGATTTCTTCAGAAATCACAGTACCGCCAGTCAAGATCGCGATGTCTTGAAGCATAGCTTTACGACGATCACCAAAACCAGGTGCTTTCACCGCACATACTTTGATAATACCGCGCATGTTGTTGACAACAAGCGTCGCAAGCGCTTCGCCTTCAACATCTTCAGAAATGATTAAAAGCGGTTTGCCAGTTTTAGCAACAGCTTCAAGTACTGTAATCAATTCACGAATATTGCTGATTTTCTTATCAACAAGAAGAATGAATGGATTTTCAAGTTCAGCTGTTAAAGTATCTTGCTTGTTCGCGAAGTACGGAGAAATATAACCGCGGTCGAACTGCATGCCTTCAACTACGTCAAGCGAATCTTCGAAGCCTGAACCTTCTTCAACCGTGATCACGCCTTCTTTGCCCACTTTTTCCATTGCTTGCGCAATCAGCTGACCTACAGTCGTATCAGAGTTAGCAGAGATCGAACCTACTTGTTCAATCGCTTTAGAGTCTGATGCTGGTTTTGCAGTTGCCTTGATGTTTTCAACTACAGAACGTACCGCAATATCGATACCGCGTTTCAAGTCCATTGGGTTCATACCCGCTGTTACTGACTTGATGCCTTCATTCAAAATTGCTTGTGCCAATACAGTTGCAGTCGTTGTACCATCACCTGCGATGTCATTGGTTTTTGAAGAAACTTCACGAACCAGTTGAGCACCCATGTTCTCGAACTTGTCTTTCAGCGTAATTTCTTTGGCAACAGTGACACCATCTTTAGTGATGTGCGGTGCACCAAAAGAACGGTCGATAACAACGTTACGGCCTTTAGGACCCAAAGTAACCTTTACTGCATCTGCAAGGGTGTTTACACCAGCAATCATTTTTGAACGAGCTGAATCACCAAATTTTACGTCTTTAGCTGACATATTTGACTCCGAATATTGTTGTATCTTTACAAAATCTGATTTGGAACGAATAAAACTTTTTTAGCGCAGATTAAGCTTCTAATACCGCTAAAATGTCAGATTCTTTCATGATTAAAAGCTCTTCGCCGTTTACTTTTACAGTAGTGCCTGCATAAGTACCGAACAATACTTTGTCGCCAACTTTTACGTCTAACGCGCGTACGCCATTGTCAGTGATTTGACCATTACCAACTGCAATGATTTCACCTTGAGCAGGTTTTTCAGCAGCCGAACCTGGAAGTAAAATGCCCCCAGCTGTTTTAGTTTCTTCTTCAACACGACGAATAACAACGCGGTCATGTAATGGACGAATGTTGCTCATAAATAACTCCATCAGACTAAGTCTTTTTTAGGTCACTGATGACGACTTAATTATTCCATGGGTCATCATCAAAAATTTTTGATGTCACTTTTATGGAGATGGAATAAAACGCTTCAAGGGCAAAAATGAAAAAAAATTGGTTTTTTTTAACGAATCATAGGTTTTCGTCTATTTATTCGGCAGATCAGCCTTCAACATAAAGGCTTGTGCCACTTCATCGAATAAATATTGAGAAATTTTTCCTGTGGCATCAATCAGATTAAAGCTGTTCGGTTCATCTTTATGTAGACGATTTGACGCAGAAGTCCCTGCATGTACATCATATACAGGATGATCCATCCCCAATCCGAACATCTGATTCAAATCATAAATCGCCGGTTGATGCAGATGCCCATGTAACACCGCAAACAGACCATGCTCTGCCCAGGCCTCTAAAGCAATTTTGGCCATCAATGGGCTGTCCTTGAAACCGCGCTTATTTTGAAAAGGCACATAAAAAGGTTGATGGCTGACAATGATTTTTAATTTGGACGCAGGCGCCTGAGCCAGTTGCAAATCAATACGCTGAATCTGCTCAAGGGATAAATGCCCTTTGGTATGATATCGACGTCGGATCGAATTCACCCCAATCAGATAAAAATTTTCAGTTTCAAATATTGGCTCCAATTCACCAAAAAAAATCTGGTAACGGGTAAATGGATTGAAAAGCCGATTCCACAAATGATAGAGCGGAATATCATGATTCCCCGGGATCACCATATAAGGCGTATTGAGCTGATCTAAAAATTTTTTGCAGGCAAAGAATTGACCCAAACGTGCGCGCTGAGTCAGGTCACCACTGATGACGACGGCTTCAAGTGGATGGGTCTGACAGAAATGCCGAATCGCTTCTAAACACTCCGGCTTCTCTGTTCCAAAATGCAGATCAGACAGATGCAGGATCATGTGGCACCATTACGTTTAGGCTATCTTTTAATACAGAAATATTGAGTGGCGGGGCCATTTCCACAATTTCCCCATCAATCGCTACCATCAGTTTCTTGGCTCGGGATTCGATTCGAACTTGATCGGCTGCAAAACTATAAACATCCGATGCCTGGTCAATCTTGCCACGAATCAGCTGATACACTAGCTTAAATAAAGTAAGCTTATCACTTTTAGAAACTACAACTCCCGCCACTTTGCCTTTTTCAGCCGCTTCTGCAATGCGCATTTTCATATCCGCCAGTTGCAAGGGATTATTGCCAAAAAAAATCAGTGGTGTTTTTACCGGATATTTCTTTTGATCCACCCAGATTTTTAGTTTTAATTCTTTACGGTCGCGAATTAAAACATCCAGTGCAGAAGTATAGGCATGTAGCGGTAAGCGACCAAAAATACGATTATAGTCTTCACGTTTTTTAATAAATAAAGGATATAGACCTAAACTGGCATTATTCAGATAAATTTCCTGATTGATACGAGCAACATTCATACGTTGTGGCTGTCCTGTCGCAATCACTTTTGCCGCTTCAAGCAAATCCAGCGGAATCCCCAATAATCTCGCCACATAGTTAAAAGTCCCTAAAGGCAAAATACCGACAGGAATTTGCGTATTCAACACATGTTTGGCGACTGTATTTAAAGTGCCATCTCCGCCTGCCGCAACGATGATTCCTGACTCGCTAGATGCCAAATGCTGTTCAAGCACCTCAACCATAATTTTATCAAATTGCTGTGAATCATTGATTTCATAAGCTTTAGTTTGATAACCCTGCGCTGAAAATATATCGATCAGCTGTTCATAAATGCCTTCTGGCCCCTGTATGCGAAAACCAGCTTTATGATTAAAAATCAGCGATAAGGGTTTAGATTGATTAGACATTTTTCGCGCAATTTCATTGAAGCCTATTGGCATTTTGTCCAATTCATAGACAATTAACAGTGGCTTTATGTAAAATTCAAATGGCAACCATTTATTTAATCAATAATGAATATTAGAGATCTTATAAAATTAAGATAATGATTTTAATATCAATTTTTAAAATAAATACCACTCATCACTTATATAAATAACCTTAATAATTCAAATATTTAGTTTTATCTTGTTGTTTTACTTATATTTATAAATAAAATAGCATTATATTCCAAAAGAAATCTAGCACTTCTTTGGTCTTATTTTTTTTATCATTTTATGCTTTAATACAGCCACTTTTTTTCATACTTCATCTGGGCGATATTTTTTATTGCTCGGATTGTACTTTGTACATCTAATTTGTACACATTTGAGATAGGCCTCACCATGACCCAAGTGAACGCACCAGAATTCGTTCGTCACCCTAAGCTTATTGCTTGGGTGGAAGAGATTGCTAAATTAACAAAACCAGCAAAAATTGAATGGTGTGACGGTAGCGCAGAAGAATATCAACGTTATATCGACTTGATGATCGCTAACGGCACAATGCAAGCGCTGAATCAAGAAACTCATCCTGGTTCTTATCTTGCAAATTCTGATCCTTCTGACGTAGCACGTGTTGAAGATCGTACTTACATCTGTTCTGAAAACAAAGACGATGCTGGCGCGACCAACAACTGGGAAGCACCTGCTGTCATGCGCGAAAAATTGAACGGTTTATTTGACGGTTCAATGGCAGGTCGTACACTTTATGTGGTTCCATTCTCAATGGGTCCATTGGGTTCTCATATCGCTCATATCGGTATCGAGTTAACTGACTCTCCTTACGTTGCAGTAAGCATGTCTAAAATGGCTCGTATGGGTAAAGCTGTTTATGACGTTCTTGGTACTGACGGTGAATACGTTCCTTGCGTACACACTGTAGGTGCTCCGCTTGCGAACGGCGAAAAAGATGTTGCATGGCCTTGCAACAAAGAAAAATACATCGTGCATTACCCAGAAACTCGTGAGATCTGGTCTTATGGTTCTGGTTATGGCGGTAACGCATTGTTGGGTAAAAAATGCCTGGCATTACGTATTGCATCATTTATGGGTCGTCAACAAGGCTGGTTAGCTGAACACATGCTGATCCTTGGCGTGACCAATCCACAAGGCGAAAAACACTACATCGCAGCTGCATTCCCATCTGCATGTGGTAAAACAAACTTCGCTATGTTGATTCCACCAGCAGGCTATGAAGGCTGGAAGATTGAAACTGTAGGTGACGATATTGCTTGGATCAAACCAGGTGAAGACGGTCGCTTATATGCAATCAACCCTGAAGCTGGCTTCTTCGGTGTAGCGCCTGGTACCAACACCAAGACCAACCCGAACTGTATGGCAACCATGCACAAAGACGTGATTTATACAAACGTCGCTGTGACTGACAACGGTGAAGTATGGTGGGAAGGTCTGACTAAAGAAGCGCCTGCCAACCTGACTAACTGGAAAGGTCAACCACACACTGGCGAAGAAAAAGCAGCGCATCCAAATGCTCGTTTCACAGTTGCAGCTGGTCAATGCCCTTCTATTGACGCTGACTGGGAAAATCCAGCTGGCGTGCCAATTTCTGCGTTCATCTTCGGTGGTCGCCGTGCAGACACTGTGCCTCTAATTTCAGAAGCATTTGACTGGGTTGACGGTGTTTACAAAGCTGCAACGATGGGCTCTGAAACAACTGCTGCTGCTGTTGGTCAACAAGGTGTTGTTCGTCGTGACCCGTTCGCGATGCTTCCATTCGCGGGCTACAACATGGCAGATTACTTCACGCACTGGTTAGAAATGGGTGAGCAAGTGGGTGCGAAAGCTGCTGCTGCTGGCAACAAACTTCCAGGTATCTACAACGTGAACTGGTTCCGTCGTGATGCTGAAGGCAACTTCGTATGGCCTGGTTTCGGTCAAAACATGCGTGTTCTTGAGTGGATCATTGACCGTTGTGAAGGTCGTGCTGATGCTGTTGAAACACCAATCGGCCTAGTTCCTACTTACGAACAGCTGAACTGGACTGGTTCTGACTTCACTAAAGAACAGTTTGACCTAGTAACTTCTCAAGACAAAGATCAATGGATCAAAGAGCTTGAAAGCCATACTGAATTGTTCGATAAGTTAGGTGAGCGTTTACCGGAAGCGTTAAAAACTCGTCAAGCAGAACTTATTGCTGCGGTTAAATCTGCTTAATTGCTGATTTAATTAAAAAAGGTCGCGTAAGCGGCCTTTTTTATTGGCTGTTTAAACAATTGATCACAATTGACCAGAGCAGCAGTTTAAGCAAAATATGGCATACTTAAGCCAAGACTTCAGGAACTATAAATATGAAAAGAACAACAGTAATTTTGGCTATGGCTGCGAGCAGTTTCGTACTGAGTGCATGTCAGACCACACCCCATCAATTCAATGGACAAAGTGGCTATGAAATTCTGGAACGTTCAGGCAATACAGCAACCTTGAGCTACACCCTCTCAGGACGACCAAGCCAGGATGAAAATCGCTTGCAAGCCGCTTGCAGACACGTATTAGGAAATTCCAAAACTTACAACATCCAGATTTTAAGCACCAATGAAATTTCTAATCCAACTGCGGAACAGGAAAACTACGGCCGCCAACTGGGTAATAGCCGCACGCAAATCAGCTTGAGCAATACGCCTGATTTACATAATAGCGAGAACCCGGGTGCACGCGAAGCTTTAGAAGCCCGCCCTACGACCATGCGGGTTATTCGTTATACCTGTTCTTAATATCTGATACTTAGCTACTTAATCAGAGTAAGACAATCAAAAAGGGCCTAGTGCCCTTTTTAATTTTTTAAATTTAACGTGTTTTATAGAAACTGACATTACGAAATTCGGGCGATTCATCCAAATCCGGCCAGGTCGTCGCACTACGCTCATCCAGTTTTTCATATTGAGGATGACTAAAGTTTTTTACCCGACTGTCTGCAACCCACACCTCAGGTGCAAATTTTAAAAACTCATCCAGGAAGAAACGGTTACATTGATCATAGAGCACATCTGCGGCTAATAAAATATCCACCTTCTCTGTCTTATATAGGTCATCCAGATATTCAAGCTCGACATCATTTAGCTCTGCATTGGCACGACAGGCATCTAGACTAACTTGATCGATATCACAGCAGATCACACGTTTTGCACCTGCCATTTTCGCCGCAATGGCAACTACGCCCGATCCCGCCCCAAAATCCAAAACTACTTTGTCTTTAACATGATGCGGCTCTGCCAATAGCCACTGCGCCATCGCCAAGCCTGAGGCCCAGCAAAAGATCCAGTATGGTGTATCATTCCAAATGCGACGAATCACCTCATCATCCAGCTTATCTGTTGGGAATACTGGTGGAATCAGCCACAGGGAAATGGGTGTATCCGGCAATTGCTGTGCATGTAGCTCACAGTGTGGAATCACATCATGCAAGGCTTTTAGTAGATGTTCTGGGGCTTGAGGAAATTGGAAAGTACAGCTCATGGTTTTTATTCATTCTAATTTAAAAATCCCCTCTCCTTTTAGGAGAGGGTCAGGTAGAGGTTTAATACCCCTCATCCTAGCCTTCTCCCAGAGGGAGAAGGAACAAAGCAATTAACCCAATGCTTTTTCAGCAGCTTCAACCGTTTGACGGATTAAAGTGGTAATCGTCATTGGACCTACACCACCCGGAACTGGTGTGTAAGCAGAAGCAATTTCTTCAATGCCAACAAGTTGGATATCACCAACACCACCGCCATCACGTGGATGGAAACCAGCATCAACAACCACTGCACCTTGTTTGATCCAGTCTTTTTGAATTAATTCTGCTTTACCTACCGCACCGACAATGATATCTGCTTGCTTAACAAAGCTTGCAAGATCTTGAGTACGTGAATGGCAAATGGTTACGGTTGCATTCGCTTCTAGCAGCATCGCAGCCATTGGTTTACCCAAAATTGCAGAACGACCTACAACTACCGCATGTTTACCAGCGATTTCAATGTTGTTCTCTTTCAGGATAGTCATAATACCCGCAGGCGTCGCTGAACCATAGGCTGCCTCACCCATTGCCATACGACCATAGCCCAGGCAAGTGACACCATCTACGTCTTTTTCAAGCGAGATTGCATCGAAACAGGCACGCTCATCAATTTGCGCAGGAACCGGGTGCTGAAGCAGAATACCGTGCACATCAGGATTTGCATTTAATTTTTCAATTTCAGCCAATAATTCTTCAGTTGTGGTTTCTTTAGGAAGTTCCACTTTGAGTGAATCCATACCAACACGGCGGCAGGCATTGCCTTTCATGCGAACATAAGTTGCAGATGCACCATCGTCACCTACCAAAATCGTCGCAAGAATTGGAGTACGACCTGATTTTGCTTTCAGCGCTTCTACGCGAGTAAACAAGTCAGCTTCAATTTGCTTCGCCAATGCACGACCGTCTAGAACTAATGCCACGGCACTTCTCCCAAGTGTTGATATGAATCAATTTTGCACATTCTACATGAATAATTTAAATATTTTCCGCCAGATGATGTTTTTATGCGCATACAGATGAATACACTATTGTTTTTTTTTCTGAGCTTGCTAATATACGCATCAACAAGACGCGGCGGGGTGGCAGAGTGGTCATGCAGCGGACTGCAACTCCGTGGACGCCGGTTCGATTCCGACCTCCGCCTCCATCTTGTTAAAGCCCGAGTGGTGAAATCGGTAGACACAGGGGATTTAAAATCCCCCGCCCACAAAGCGTGCCAGTTCGAGTCTGGCCTCGGGCACCATTCTTCTACTATAGAAAGATGGTGCAAATAAAGAACCCAGCGAAAGCTGGTTTTTTTATGCCGGTAATTTAGTTAGTCAAAAAATAAGTAAATTAAATTCCCATTTAAAGTGTCATCATTAATCAGGCCCTCCTGCTCTGCTTTCTCAATATTATCCAGCAGAACGTAAATATCCTTGCAAATCCTGTTCCAGTTTCTGCTGAAAATGAATCGGCTCAATAATTTTCACATAGGGCAACCAGTAACGCACCAAAGGCAACAACTGCATTTCGTGACGAATCTGGCAACTGATCACTAACTCTCCAGTCTCGGCTTCCTGCTCGATCTGCTGTTCTGGAAATAAACGGCGCTCTTTAAAAAAGACCGTGACTTCAGGTTGTACCCTGATTAAGACTTGCTGCTTTTGCTGCCCAAACCAGATGCTGTCTTCATCTGCCAGCATTTTCAGTATTTCAGGATCATGCGCAAAGCTCTCCGCCTTAGAAACCAGCTTGAGCTGTTGCACCTGACTTAAGCGATAAGTGCGCAACTTGTCCTGATCTACGCCCACCAGATACCAGATACCATGATGGTGAATCAAGCGATAAGGCTTAATGATTCGCAATTGATCTGAATATTGCAACTCAACCTGCTGACGTTTATAGATTGCGCTTGCAAGCAACTTGAAATGTTCGGCAAACTGTTTGGCATCTTCAAAATAATAGCCTTTTGCCGAAAATACCTGATTTGCCCGCTCATCCAGCAGTTCACGCATAAAAGACATATCCAACGCCGGATACAACTCACTGATCCCCGAAAGCTGGGCAAAAGTCTGGATATCCTGCAATTTAAACCGCCCTAAATAAGAGGGTTCCAGATAATATCGTTTCTGTTCATCTTGAAGTAAGGGCAAGTAAGAGCCTAGACGATCAAAATCACGCTCAATGGTGCGGGTGCTGACCTGAAATTCTGCAGCTAGCTCTGCAGCCCGGAGTTGATATCCGACGTTTAATTTGGTCAAAATTCTGGCTAAACGCTCTGCAAGACGCTCATGTGTTGAAGCTGGGCGCTTCATAAATCCCCACTTAATACATTCTCATGTACTTATTTATCGCTAGATGTTGAATGATTATACTGAATGCCGATCAATGAATAATATTAGGACAAAGTCTAAGATATTTTTTTGCATCAGATCTTGACCCTTTATTCACCCTAAACATACAAGATCTTATTTGGATTTTCTGGATGCTTTCTTGCTTGAATGACGATTTTGTATTGTTAATCTTTCCATATAACGCTCCAGATGCAGCATCGCCCGATACATTTTATGTAACTCTACCCAGCTGATGGTTCCGCGAATAATCATTTTATGAATACGTCGTAATGCTCTTAAACTATGTTTTGAACTATATGCTGTTGAAATAATTTTCATCTTATTTTCCCTCTCACATTCATGTGAATGTTTAACCATTTGGTCGGAATTATCTATACATGCAATTTACGTGTCATAATTGACAGGTTGTGTCGAACGGTTAACATTTTTTAATTTTTATTCAAGATTTTATATATTTATTTGTAATAATATTTTACTTAAAATTAAAAAAAGCCAGTAAAATTACTGGCTTTTTTTGAATCATTTATCTCGTATTAAATAATTTCAACTACAACTTTACCCACATGCTCTCCAGTATCCATTGTGGCATGGGCATCCTGAATCTGATCGAACTTAAACGTTTTATAGATCATCGGGAGACATTCGCCTTTTGCCCACAATGGTGCAATCTGCTCTTTCAGGCCTTGTGCAATTTCCGCTTTTTCAGCCGTGCTGCGTGCACGCATGGTCGAACCGGTAATGGTCAGACGTTTCATCATGATTTGACCCAGTTTGACTTCTTTGGCCTTGGCACCACCCAAGAAAGCGATATAGACCAGACGTCCATCACGACGCAACAAATTCAAATTACGCTCTAAATAAGGAGCACCGACCATATCTAAAATGACATCGACACCACCATTGTCAGTGGCTTCATTAATAACTTGCTCAAAGTCCTGAGTTTTATAATTAATAGCCGTGGTTAAATCAGAAATAGCCGCAACTTTTTCATCTGAACCGACAGTTGCAAAAGTTTTGATTCCGAGTGATTTACACAACATTAAAGCAGTCGTACCAATCCCGCTCGTTCCACCATGTACCAGTACAGTTTCCCCTGCTTTGGCCTTACCCATCTGGAACACGTTCGCCCATACAGTAAAGAAAGTTTCAGGAATGGCCGCTGCCTGTACAAAACTTACGCCTTCAGGAATATTCAAGGTCTGGCTTTCAGGTATGACGCAATATTCAGCATAACCGCCACCATTGGTCAAACCACAGACTTGATCACCAACTTTAAACTGACTTACATCACTACCAATCGCAACCACCTCACCTGCCACTTCCAGGCCAGGAACTGGCGTTACCCCTTTCGGCATCGGATATAAGCCTTGACGCTGCAGGATATCTGGACGGTTAATACCAAAGGCATGAACTTTCACCAGAACTTCATCTGCTTTAGGTTCAGGTACAGTCACCGTTTCATAAGCGAGTTTATCGACACCACCTGGTTCTGTAATAATGACTTGCTGCATGGTTTGTTGCGACATGATTTCTTTCCCTAATCTATGTATTTCATATATCTTGGACTTATTTGAACATAGTTAGCATGAGGAATGAAGCTACATCGGACTTATGTATAATCGGGGGACTATTCAGGAAATTGATAATAGGCCAACCATGACCCAAGTGATCGAATATAACGAAAACAATTACAGTGATTTTGAGTGGTTTGAAGGTTTTGCCGTGATTCGCTTTTATGCAGACTGGTGCAAGCCCTGTGTTCAGAATTTTCCGATCTTTGCCGAACTGGCGACATACTATGCTGAGGTAAATCCTGAAGTTAAATTTGGCAAGATCAATGTGGATCAGTCTCCGATTTTAACCTTGCGCTATAATGCCTATGGTTTGCCTTCTACGCTTATTTTTAGAAATGGAGAAATTATTAAAAGGATTGCAGGCGTGAAAAGTTTAACCGAAATGAAAGCAATTCTGGCCTTAGTCCTCAATGATTCTTATGAATAATTACCCATGTGAAGCCAAATCTAACAAAAATATTTCTTTTAGCTCACTATCTAAATACGGAGCCTTTAATTAACTACGCCCTTTATATTCCTTTACCATTCGATCACTCACATCTTCCGGATAACACAGCGGCGCATATCCGCCTGCACGATTATAAGCACTACGCTTACCACAACGACTACCATTACTTGCAGTATTGTAAGGACACGGACAATTTCCCGGATAATTCTCAATCGACTGCTGGATTATTTTTTGCTTGATTGCTTCAACGCTTTGGCTGCTCTGTTTGGCTTCAGCTCCAAAAGCCACACACAAGCCAGCCAGCAATATTAATTTTTTCATATATTCCCCAAATCTAGGGAGTATTGTATTAATTGACTAGTAAATTGAAAGATCACATTTTGACTAATCGAATGATTTTCATGCAATCAAAATTTAGGCAATAAAAAACCCGCTTTTCAGCGGGTTTCTTCAAATCAGTCCAGTCTTAAAGACGAACCAATTCCACAATCTTCTCAGCAAGTTCTTCAACTGTATCTACGGTTAAAGTCGTGTCTGTACCTTCAGCAGCATCGGTAATCACAACCACACCAGTTTCACGAACCAGTGCAACCTGCTCCGCATTCAAACCTGCTTTAGCAATAGCAACGATCCCTTGCTGAATCAGCAAGCTTTCTAGCGCCTGAGCATTTTCCAAAGCTTTAGAAGTTACAGTTACCGCAGCAGGTTTTTGACCCAAACGTGCCGCACGTGCTTCTGCAGTGACAGGCTCATCATGTGCAGACCATTCAACTGATTCTTCCACCATACCCGCACCAATCGTCACGTTATTTAAACGGTCGATGAAGATAAACGAACCGGTGAAACGGCTGTCCTGATAACGGTCAAAGACCACTGGTGCATCAAATTCAACAGTTACATTGGCAATTGCATTTAGCTCAAGTTTATCCACCTGAACTTTTTCCAATGTGTTAACGTTGGTACGGTAATGAATTGCCGTTACTTTTGCCGGAACAGTTTGCGTACCAATCTTAATGTTGTACAGCTTGCCAATCACCAGCGGTTGATCAGCCATCCACACTACAGTCGCTTGAACTGAACGTGAAATATTTGGAACCGCTTGATCAGCACGAATTAACACGTTACCACGTGAAATATCAATTTCATCGTTAAGCGTTAAAGTCACTGCCTGACCTGCAACTGCATGCTCAAGGTTGCCATCAAAAGTGACAATTTCTTTAACAGTCGATGATTTACCAGAAGGCAAAGCTGTTACGGTATCACCAACATTGATATCGCCAAGTGCGATCGTACCGCAGAAACCACGGAAGTCGAGGTTCGGACGATTGACGTATTGCACAGGGAAACGGAAATCCTGCTTCGCTGAACTACGGTTAATTTCCACCGATTCAAGCGTACCCATCAGCGTTTCACCAGTGTACCACGGCGTATTGGCTGACTTGTTCACCACGTTATCGCCATTCAATGCAGAAATAGGCGTAAAGATGATATTGCTTGGTTTACGATCGCCCAATTGTGCAACGAATGCCGCATATTCAGCCTGGATTTCATTGAAACGTGTTTCAGAGAATTCCACCAAGTCCATCTTGTTGATCGCAACAATGATGTTCTTGATCCCGAGCAAACTTGCAATAAAGGTATGACGACGTGTCTGGGTTTGCACGCCATAACGTGCATCAATCAAAATAATTGCAAGGTCACACGTCGATGCACCTGTCGCCATGTTACGAGTGTACTGTTCGTGTCCCGGCGTATCCGCGATGATGAACTTACGTTTTTCTGTCGAGAAATAACGATAGGCCACATCAATGGTAATACCTTGCTCACGCTCTGCTTGTAAACCATCGACCAGAAGTGCCAAGTCAGGTGCATCACCTGTCGTACCGACTTTTTTCGAGTCACGGGTCACAGCCTGTAATTGATCTTCATAAATCAATTTTGAATCGTACAGCAGACGACCGATTAAGGTCGATTTACCATCGTCCACGTTACCGCAAGTCAGGAAACGCAACAGGTCTTTATTTTCATGTTGTTTCAGATAGCCCAAGATATCTTGGCTGATTAAATCAGATTGATGAGACATCGCTCAAAGCTCCACATATTCTTTAGAAATCGGTTTTCAATCCCCCTATATCATCCCCCTTTATTAAAAGAGGGACTTTCTCCATTTACTTTTAGGAGCTTCCCCTTCTTTCTCAAAGAGGGGGTCAGGGGGAGATTAAATTAGAAGTAGCCTTCCTGCTTCTTCTTCTCCATCGAGCCTGCTTCATCATGGTCAATCATACGACCTTGACGCTCAGAACTGGTTGCCAGCAACATTTCCTGAATAATTTCCGGCAAGGTATTGGCTGTAGATTCCACAGCACCTGTTAATGGATAACAACCCAAAGTACGGAAACGTACCGATTTCATTTGTGGAACTTCACCTTCTTTTAAAGGCATACGTTCATCATCAACCATAATAAGTGTTCCACTACGTTCAACCACAGGACGTTCTGCAGCCAAATAAAGTGGTACTAATGGAATACTTTCCAAATAGATGTATTGCCAGATATCCAGCTCAGTCCAGTTAGATAATGGGAATACACGAATACTTTCGCCTTTATTCACTTTACCGTTATAAAGATTCCAAAGTTCTGGACGCTGGTTTTTCGGATCCCAGCGATGTTTCGAATCACGGAATGAATAAACACGTTCTTTCGCACGTGATTTTTCTTCATCACGGCGCGCGCCACCAAAAGCAGCATCAAAACCGTATTTATCCAGAGCCTGTTTTAAGCCCTGAGTTTTCATGATGTCGGTATATTTAGAGCTACCATGGTCGAACGGGTTAATACCTGCCTCAACCCCTTCTTTATTCTGATGCACGATCAAATCGAAACCATGGGTTTTCGCCATGTTGTCCCGGAAAGTAATCATGTCTTTAAACTTCCAGCCTGTATCGACATGTAATAATGGAAATGGAAGTTTTGCTGGGTAGAACGCTTTTAGCGCAAGATGCAGCATGACCGCCGAATCTTTACCAATCGAATACAGCATGACCGGATTTTCAAACTCGGCAGCAACTTCGCGGATGATATGAATACTCTCAGCTTCAAGCTGTTTGAGATGAGTAAGTCTTTCCTCATTTAACGACATGGACAACACCAGCTTAGAAAAACGTGTACTTATGACACTTTTGAAAATTTATATTCATTATAGTGATTTACTTATCCTATCCATTGCTTGTTTTATGATATTGATATATCAAAAGCTCATATAAAAATTCATCAATAATGAATATCAGTTTTTATGAATCAATAATTTGCACAATTCAAGCGAGGATATTGTGTGGTAGAGGTATATATTACCCTGTCGCTAAGCCAATAAAATCCTAGGAAAATAATCTAAAGTAGTGGTTCTCAAATAGCTGAAAAATTACTAGAGTAAGACTCAATTCTCCCTATTGATATACTTCGTTTATGCCCTATAGCACTTTTGATCTCACCACTGTAAAAACCCGTCTGGAACAGGCCCAGCTTGCTGGTTATATTTATCAGCACCAGCAACATATTTTAGTCTTGCAAGAACCTTTCAGTGATGATGGCAAGCCTTTAAATATCTATCTGCAACACGAGCTGACCGCGGATCAAATCGGATTACAGTTTGGTCTGCGTTTGCAAGAAGGTCATTGGGAATTTCTAATCGGCGTTACTTATAGCAACCAGAACGCAGCTTACGAAATCGGTGCTGGCAACCTCAAAGGCGATCAAAAAGCCTTTAACTTATTATATGCTTTTTATAATTATCCTAAAGCGTTCTATCTGGTGGCATTACCTTTGACAACCAACAGTCAGATTTTGGAGCAAACCTTGCAAGAGCAGCTTTTCAAGCAGCCTGATCTCGACTTCCTGAATACCGCAGTCAAGGTCAATCCTATGGGCGAACAGGTCAAATGGATGCAACACTATATTCTGCAACAGACTTTAGATATGAAAGTCCGGATTCAGACTGCCTTGCTTTAGGCTTGAACAGAAAAATTTAGAGATACTCAGGCCGATGTATCTCTATACTTTCTCAGGCAAGCATACACAGAATGGTATGCTATTCAGAACTCCTATTGCCGCTATGGCATCACTTGCTCAAACATCCATTTAACTTATAGTTTATTATTAATTTTAATAGTTCAATAATTATTAAATAATCAAGATATTCAATCCTTGTTTATAAGGTTTTTTGTTATTTTTTTGCATACAAAATCAACAATTACTGTTATCGTTATATCAATAAAAACTTTCAGACACTTTTCCTAAAAACATAATTATAGAGATAAAAAAAATGTGGGAACTGTTTACGCATCCATCAAATATCGTATTTAGTATTAGCCTTAGCCTAATGCTGATGTTTGCTGCTCTAGAATGTATTCTATTGCTGCTCGGCGGCGGCTCTCAGCATATCTTCGAACAGTTTTTACCTGAAGATCCCCTGCAACCGGAAATAAGCCCGGATCAGTCTCCCGGTGTTTTTAGCAAAGTATTTGACTGGTTATATCTGGGGCGTCTGCCTTTATTTATCTGGCTGATTATTTTCCTGACCAGTTATGGGTTAAGCGGTTTATTGATTCAGGGAATATTTGAGCGCCTAACCAGCCAACTATTTAACGTCTGGCTGATTTCTCCAGCCTGCCTATTTCTGTGTATGCCTGTGGTGCGCTTTCTTGCCATGGCCGCCAGCAAGCTCCTGCCTCAAGATGAAACCTCTGCGATTCATAGTGATGAACTCATCGGACGTACCGCGACCATTATTCTCGGAGATGCCAAAGTGAATTCTCCCGCACAAGCCAAAGTCCGGGATCAACATGGCCAGACCCATTATGTGCTGGTCGAACCAGAAAACAATCAAGTTTTAAATCAAGGTCAGAATGTAGTTCTAACCCACAAAACCAAGAACGGCTTTCAAGCCATTGCACTTTAATTTTATTTAGCTAGCACTCAATTGAGACTTTATAACAATGTTAACATTTGATTTATATAATATTTTAATTATTGCGGGAATTATTTTTGTGGCACTGGTGACTTTCGGTCTCATCATTGCACGCTTATACCGTCGTTCAAGCAAAGAAATTTCCTTTGTGCGTACCGGTTGGGGTGGAGAAAAAGTGATTTTAGGTGGAGGCGCAATCGTGCTTCCGGTGTTACATGAAATTATTCCAGTAAATATGAACACCCTACGCCTTGAAGTACGTCGTGCAGATGATCAGGCACTGATTACCCGTGACCGTATGCGGGTCGATGTCATGGCCGAATTCTATGTACGGGTCAAACCTACCGCAGATTCAATTGCCACCGCAGCACAAACCCTTGGTCAAAAAACCATGTCACCCAATGAGTTAAAAAATCTGGTGGAAGGTAAATTTGTTGATTCACTGCGCGCAGTGGCTGCAGAAATGGCCATGGAAGAACTGCATGAAAAACGCGTCGATTTCGTGCAAAAAGTTCAACAAGTGGTTTCAGAAGATTTGCACAAAAATGGTCTGGAGCTTGAAACGGTTTCCCTAACCGGACTGGATCAGACCGGATTTAAATACTTCAATCCACAAAATGCGTTTGATGCTGAAGGTCTGACCAAGCTCACTGAAACCATTGAGGATCGCCGTCGTAAACGCAACCATATTGAACAGGATACCGATCTGGCGATCAAAACCAAAAATCTGGAAGCTGAACAGGCGCGACTGCAAATTATTCGTGAAGAAGAATATGCCAAACTGCAACAAGAACGTGAAATTGCCATTCGCCGAGCTGAACAACTGGCTGAAATTGCCGCTCAGGAAGCCTGCAAAAAACGTGAAGCAGAAGAAGCACAAATTGCCGCTGAACGAGAAGTCGAACTCAAGCGTATTTTGGCCGCCCGTGATGTCGAAAATGAAAATATTCAAAAGGCCCAGCTGATTCAAAAAGCACAGGTCGAGCAAAAGAAAACCATTGAACTGGCTGAACAGGATCGCGCCATTGCGATTGCGGAAAAATCACGTGCTGAATCTGAAGCTAAAGCTCAAGCCGATCAGGCACGTGCACAAGCGGTAAAAGCGGAAGAAGAAGTCATCACCGTACGTCAAATCCAGCAGGCAGAGCGTCAAAAAGCAGTTGAACTGGTCGCAGCCAAAGAACACGCTGAAAAAGATGCAATTGCCATTACAGTTGCCGCTGAAGCTGGCAAACAGGCGGCAGCAGATGATGCAGAAGCAGTGCGGATTGCGGCTGAGGCTGAAGCAGAAAAAGTCCGCCTGAAGGCCAAGGGTGAAGCGGATGCGAAAATTCTACTGGCTCAGGCAATGGAAAAACAGTATCAGGTCGATGCTGAAGGTACGCGTGCGGTCAATGAAGCCAATAACGTCCTGTCACCTGAACAGGTCGAAATGCAGATCCGTCTGGCCATGCTGAAATACTTGCCTGAAATTATCCGGGAAAGCGTCAAACCAATGGAAAATATTGATGATATCAAGATTCTCCAGGTGAATGGCCTACATGGCGGTCATGCCGGTGCCTGTCAGGCAGATGCCCATCATGAGAATGGTAATGTTGCCCTGTCAGATCAGGTGGTGAATAGCGCCCTACGTTATCGTAGCCAAGCACCGCTCATTGACAGTCTGATGAGTGAGCTTGGTATTCAAGGTGGTGATATCAACGGCATGACTCAGAGCCTTAAAGCTAAAACTTAAAAATAGAATGCGATATAAAAAGCTCCCATCTGGGAGCTTTTTATTACAGGTTTACTTTGGATATCAGGCCTAACCTTTATCTTTTAACACTTGCAGCATAGTTGAACCGAGTTCGGCAGGACTGCGCGTATAGGCCATACCCGCACGCTCAAAGGCAGCAAACTTTTCTTCTGCTGTGCCCTTACCACCTGAAATAATCGCACCTGCGTGACCCATACGTTTGCCTTTAGGTGCAGTCACACCCGCAATATAACCAACAACTGGCTTAGTCACATTCGATTGAATATATTCCGCAGCTTCTTCTTCCGCAGTACCGCCAATCTCACCAATCATAATGATAGCTTCAGTTTGTGGATCTTCCTGGAACAGTTTCAAGCAGTCAATCTGGTTCATGCCCGGAATCGGGTCACCACCAATCCCGATACAGGTCGACTGACCTAAACCGAGTTTTGTAGTTTGCGCCACAGCCTCATAAGTCAATGTGCCTGAACGCGAGATAATCCCGATTTTACCCGGCTGATGAATATGTCCCGGCATGATCCCGATCTTACATTCACCTGGCGTAATAATACCCGGACAGTTTGGTCCGATGAGACGTGTGCCATTACCATTGGTTTCCAGATAACGCTTGGCTTTAAGCATGTCGATGGTCGGTACACCTTCAGTGATCACCACAATTAACTCAATGCCAGAATCAACCGCTTCAACAATAGAATCCAGTACAAAGGGGGCCGGAACATAAATCACCGAAGCATCTGCACCTGTTTCTTTCACCGCTTCACGCATGGTATTAAATACAGGCAATTCTAGATGGGTTTGACCACCTTTACCTGGGGTTACACCACCCACAACTTTGGTACCATAGGCCAAAGCCTGTTCAGAATGGAATGTACCGTTTTTACCTGTAAAGCCCTGTACCAATACTTTAGTGTCTTTATTAACTAATACGCTCATGTTAGATACTCCTTAAGCTTTTACAGCAGCAACGATTTTTTCTGCAGCGTCAGCAAGACCGTCTGCAGGAATCAATTTCAAACCTGATTCATCCAGTAATTTCGCGCCCAGTTCCGCATTGTTGCCTTCAAGGCGAACAACCACTGGAACAGTCACATTTACTTCCTGAACCGCTGCAATAATTGCTTCAGCAATCATGTCACAACGTACAATTCCACCAAAAATATTGATTAATACGCCCTGTACAGAGCTATCTGCAAGGATAATTTTGAAGGCTTCAATCACGCGCTCTTTGGTTGCACCACCACCAACATCCAGGAAGTTGGCTGGTTGACCGCCATAAAGCTTAATAATATCCATGGTTGCCATGGCAAGACCGGCACCATTGACCATACAACCAATGTTACCCTCTAAAGCCACATAGTTCAGATCAAACTCAGACGCTTTTAACTCACGTTCATTTTCTTGAGACTTATCACGTAGTGCCGCCACTTCAGGCAAACGGTACAGCGCATTTGAATCAATTCCGATTTTGGCATCAACACACAGAATGTCGCCATTTTCACGCACAGACAACGGATTGATTTCGAAAAGTGCAAAATCATTCTCTATAAATGCCTGATAAGCAGCCGTCATGACTTTAACAAACTGATTAATTTGTCCATCTTTGAGTTTAAGTGCAAAAGCAACTTCACGCGCCTGAAATGGCATTAGACCGACTAAAGGATTAACTTCAACTTTAATAATTTTTTCAGGGGTTTGTTCGGCCACTTTCTCAATTTCAACACCGCCCTCAGTTGATGCCATAAAAGTGATGCGGCGAGTCGAGCGATCTACAACAGCGCCCAAGTACAGCTCGCGCTCAACCGGATAAACATCTTCCGAGACTAAAATGCTATTGACTGGCTGACCATTGGCATCCGTTTGATAAGTCACCAAGCGTGAACCAATAATCTGGTTGGCATATTCAGCAGCCTCGGCAGCCGATTTCACCACTTTTACCCCACCAGCCTTACCCCGGCCACCCGCATGCACCTGTGCTTTCAATACTGCGAACTTTCCACCCAGCTGCTCGAAAGCATGCACCGTTTCATCGGCATTGGTGGCAAGTATTCCTTCCTGCACAGGCATACCATATTTTTTTAATAGCGCTTTTGCTTGATACTCATGTAAATTCATTGAATAACCTTTTATTACTTCTTTGCCTTGTTATAACCCACTAGCACCCAGACGTCCGTCAAAGCAGCACCAGCATTTCTTAAAATCGTTATCTTTATTTTTAGATGATTGTTCCAATAAAAACAACCATGAAATGTAAAAAGAGCGACCTAAGTCGCTCTTTTTTCGAATTACTTACGCTTACGTTGGATCGCGTGAATCGCACGCCCATCAACTGCAAGTGCAGCTTCATGTACCACTTCAGAGAATGTCGGGTGACCGAAAGTCATCAACTGAAGATCTTCAACTGAAGATACAAACTCAAGCGCGATCATACCTTGGTGAACGATATCAGACGCAGCAGGTCCAATCACGTGCATACCGAGTAAACGATCCGTTTTTGCATCAGCAACAAACTTCACGAAACCGGCACCTTCACCCGCAGCTAAGGCACGACCGTTCACAGCAAAACCGAATTGACCCGTTTTAACTTCGTGACCTTTTTCAGTCGCTTGCTGTTCTGTTAAACCTACCCACGCCGCTTCCGGATGTGTGTAAATTACAGAAATAATGGTGTCATAGTTCACTTGTGCAGCATGACCGTGAATACGCTCAACCGCCATTACGCCTTCTTCCATTGCTTTATGCGCAAGCATTGGACCACGTACCAAGTCACCAATTGCGTATACGCCTTCAACTGAAGTTGCACACCAATCGTTGACTTCAACCAAACCGCGTTCAGTCAATTTAATGCCTGAATCATCAGCCAATAAACCTTCAGCATATGCGCGACGACCGACACAAACGATCAATTTATCGAAAGTTTCAGTTTTGTCTTCACCAGCTTGGTTATATTTAACCGTTACTTCACGACCATTGATTTCAGTACCTGCAACTTTTGCACCGATACGGATATCCATACCTTGCTTAGTCAACAGTTTTTGGAAGTCTTTTGCCAATGCTTTATCAGCCATTGGTAAGAATGCATCCATTGCTTCAAATACAACAACTTCAGCACCAAGACGACGCCATACAGAACCAAGCTCAAGACCGATCACGCCCGCACCAATTACACCTAAACGCTTAGGTACTTCTGGGAATTCAAGCGCGCCAGTAGAATCAACAATTAAGTCTTGATCTACAGGAGCCACTGGAATATTTACTGGTACAGAACCCGTCGCAAGAATCACATATTTAGGCTCTAAAACTTGAGTTTCACCTTCGTGAGAAACAAATTCTACTTTTTTACCTGCAAGCAGTTTACCCGTACCTTTTAACCACTCGATGCCATTACCTTTAAGTAACTGATCGATACCGCCAGTCAATTGATCTACAACTTTGTCTTTACGAGCCAGCATTTTAGAAAGATCGAATTTAACTTCACCAGTCGTAATACCATGGTCATCTAGATGTTGAACTGTATCTTCATAACGATGTGAAGAATCAAGTAAAGCTTTAGACGGGATACAACCGACGTTTAAGCAAGTACCACCTAAAGATGGTTTACCTTTATGAATACGTTTTTCGATACACGCAACTTTAAAACCAAGTTGAGCTGCACGAATTGCTGCTTCGTAGCCGCCCGGGCCACCACCAATTACGACTAAATCGAATTGAGACATGTTTATCTCCAAAAATGGGCCTAGAGTTTTTTCCCTAAGCCCATAAATATATTCTTAAAAATTAAAGATCAAGGATAAGACGCGCTGGCTCTTCTAACAATTCTTTGATTGTTACAAGGAAACCAACTGCTTCTTTACCATCGATTAAACGGTGGTCATAAGACAGTGCAAGGTACATCATTGGCAAGATTTCTACTTGACCATTCACCGCCATCGGACGTTCCTGGATTTTGTGCATACCCAGAATCGCAGTTTGTGGCGTATTTAGAATTGGTGTAGAAAGCAATGAACCGAAAGTACCACCATTAGTAATGGTGAATGTACCGCCAGTCATATCTTCGATACCCAGTTTACCGTCACGTGCCTTGCCAGCATATGCACGGATGCCATTTTCAACTTCAGCATAGTTCATGCGGTCTGTATCACGAAGAACAGGAACCACTAGACCACGCTCAGATGAAACTGCAACACCGATGTCGTAGTAACCGTGATACACGATGTCATCGCCATCAATTGAAGCATTTACCGCTGGATAGCGTTTAAGTGCTTCAGTTGCTGCTTTAACGAAGAATGACATGAAGCCAAGACGCGCACCATGACGCTTCTCGAATGCATCTTTGTATTGAGCACGCATTTCCATGATTGGTTTCATGTTCACTTCGTTGAACGTGGTCAACATTGCAGTTTCTTGAGTCGCTGCAAGTAAACGTTCAGCAACACGCTTACGAAGGCGAGTCATAGGAACACGTTTTTCGATACGCTCGCCCACTGCAACGCTTAATGGTTGCGCTGCAGGTGCTGCCGGTTTCGCTTGATGATTTGCCACATCTTCTTTCGTGATGCGACCGCCACGGCCTGTACCTGCAACGTCAGCAGCTGCAACACCAGATTCAGTCAATGCTTTACGCACTGCTGGAGCCTGATCCTGTACTTGTTGACGTTCAACGATCGGTGCATTACCCGCTTCAGTTTGCGCAGCAGCTTGTTCAACTTTCTCTTCAGACTGAACTGCTTGAGTTTGTGTAGCGCCAGAAACAGCACCTTCTTCAAACTGTGCAATGACTTCAGCTGAAAGAACAGTATCGCCTTCACCTTTAATAATAGATGCAAGTGTACCGTCTGCAGGAGCAACAACTTCTAAAACAACTTTATCAGTCTCAATATCGCAGATCACTTCATCACGTGACACTGCTTCACCTGGTTGTTTGTGCCAAGTTGCGATCGTACCGTCCGCAACTGACTCTGGGAATACCGGTGCTTTAATTTCGGTTGCCATTACTTAGAATCTCCTGGATTATTCAGCGTCGATCGCAAGCGCGTCGTTGATGAGCTGAGCTTGTTGTTTTGCATGCAAATATGGTGAACCACATGCCGGTGCAGCAGAAGCTTCACGGCCTGCATAGCTAATACGTACTTGTTTACCCGCTTTCATCACGTCGTCATATAGACGCGGTGCGATGAACAACCAAGCGCCTTGGTTCTTCGGTTCTTCTTGCGCCCAAACAAGTTCTTTAACGTTTGGATATTGCGCAAGCACTTCTGCCAGGCGTTTTTCTGGGTATGGATATAATTGTTCAATACGTACAATTGCAGTGTTGTTCAATTCTTTTTCACGACGTTTTTCAACTAGGTCGTAATACACCTTACCACCACACAGAACCAGACGGGTTACATCTGACTTGTTGATGTTGTCTACTTCATCAATCACGGTTTGGAATGTACCGTTTGCAAGCTCTTCAAGGCTAGATACAGCAAGCTTGTGACGAAGTAAAGATTTCGGCGAAGTAACAATCAATGGCTTACGGATTGGACGAATCGCTTGACGACGTAATGCGTGGAAAATCTGCGCAGGCGTAGTCGGTGTGATGACTTGCATGTTGTCTTCAGCACATAGCTGCAAGAAACGTTCCAAACGTGCAGATGAATGTTCTGGACCTTGACCTTCAAAACCGTGTGGAAGAAGCATAGTTAAGCCACATACACGCTCCCATTTGGTTTCACCAGATGAGATGAACTGGTCAATGACAACCTGTGCACAGTTTGCGAAGTCACCGAATTGTGCTTCCCAGATGATCAAACTCTTAGGAAGAGTCGTCGCATAACCATATTCAAATGCCAATACAGCCATTTCTGACAACAAAGAGTCATAGATTGCAGTACGCGGCTGGTTTTCTTTCAGGTTACACAGTGGAAGATAAGTTGAACCATCTACCTGATTATGCAGTTTTGCATGACGGTGTGAGAAAGTACCACGACCTACGTCTTCACCCGTTAAACGAAGCAAGTAACCATCATCTAGTACAGTTGCATACGCCAGAGTTTCAGCAGCACCCCAGTTCAGAGGCATTTCACCCGTTTGCATTTTCAGACGGTCATCAATTACTTTTGCAACTTGACGCTGCATCACGAAGCCTTCAGGAAGCTCACGCATTTTCTTGCCAAGCTCTTTTAGACGTTCGATTGGGAAAGTTGTATCCCACTCGTCTGTGTACTCATGACCTAAGTAAGGAGTCCAATCCACAAACATTTTTTTGTTTGGTTCAAGTACCAGTGCATTGGCAACGTGATTACCCGCTTCCAGGTCTGCACGGTAGTTTTCAACCATTTGATCTGCACTTGCGCGATCAAGAACACCCTGTTGTACCAATTGATCCGCATAAAGCGTACGCGTAGTCGCTTTCTTGTTAATCACTTGATACATCATTGGTTGAGTTGCAGCTGGCTCATCCGCTTCGTTATGACCACGACGACGGTAGCAGAACATGTCAATCACAACGTCTTTACGGAAGGTATGACGGAAGTCATGTGCCAATTGTGAAATGAACACCACAGCTTCAGGATCATCACCATTCACATGGAAGATCGGTGCCTGAATCATTTTTGCGATGTCAGTACAGTATTCTGTAGAACGTGCGTCACGTGGATCAGACGTCGTGAAACCAACCTGGTTGTTAATTACAATGTGCACTGTACCACCCACGGTATAACCGCGAGTTTGTGACATCTGGAAAGTTTCCTGGTTAACGCCCTGACCTGCAAATGCAGCATCACCGTGTACGATTAGTGGCAATACGTCATCGCCGCCAATGTCTTTACGACGTACTTGACGTGCACGTACTGAACCTTCAACCACAGGGCCAACGATTTCAAGGTGTGACGGGTTAAACGCCAATGCCAAGTGAACTTCGCCACCTGGAGTCATCACGTTTGAAGAGAAGCCCTGGTGATACTTAACGTCACCAGAACCTTTCTTGTGAATAGACTTACCTTCGAACTCACCAAACAGGTCAGCCGGGTTCTTACCCATGATGTTAACAAGAAGGTTTAAACGGCCGCGGTGAGGCATACCGATCACAACTTCTTTACAGCCTACAGAACCTGCACGCTGAATAATTTCGTTGACCATCGGGATGAATGCTTCACCACCTTCAACGCCGAAACGTTTGGCACCAACGAATTTATTACCAAGATATTTTTCTAGGCCTTCAGCCGCAGTTAAACGCTCAAGGACATGTTTCTTTTGATCAGCATTGAAGCCATATTGACCGCGTGCACTTTCTAGACGTTGTTGAATCCAACGTTTTTCTTTGGTGTCCACGATGTGCATGTATTCAGCACCGATTGAACCACAGTAAGTGGCTTCCATTGACTGAACCATTTCAGCCAAAGTCGCTTCTTCTTTACCGATCGCCAGGTTACCAGTATTGAATACTGTGTCTAAGTCAGACTGAGTCAAACCATGCGCAGCAAGATCTAGATCAGGTACAACTTCACGCTTCGCCAAACCTAATGGATCCAGTTTTGCTTTCTGGTGGCCACGGTTACGGTACGCAGCAATCAGCTGTAGCACGCCAATTTGACGACGTTCATGCTCTGAGCTGACTGTCGACTGAACAATAGGCTGAATACGGCTTGAATTGCGACCTAAAAGTAGGAATTGCTCACGTACATTACTGTGTGGTTGATCACCTTTTGGGAATTTATCGAAGTACGCTCTCCAGTCAGCACCCACTGAGTCTGGAGCAGTCAGATACTGCTCATAAAGTTCTTCAATATACGCTGCACTATCAGCGGAAAGTTCAGTGTCAAGACGCAGAGCGTCAGCAACTTCTTGCATTTGTGGACCCATTTCCTATTGCAAAAACATTTTCAGGATGCTTTTTAAGCAAAACCCAGGATTATTAGCATCAAATTGGTAATATGATACTAGTCCCCCATAAGGCATAAGCCATGAGGCGTTATCACCACACCAAGAAAATCTTGATATGTTTAATGAACAATAACGCCCCTCAGCGGCATCATCACTCATTGAATACCCGATCGAAACCGGGCAATTTTTTGCAAATCGACTTAGAAAAAAGCAAGCATTAACAAAGATTTTTTCTAAAGCGACTCGGGTCTACCTTTTATATACCAGTCCCTGATTATGCAGTGTTTAAAAAATGTACCTGGCGTGGCATTTTTTAAACATAGTCATGGGCTAAATGCTAACATGTTCTCAACTTTTCAATTGATTTTTTTGACACATACCTTCCATAAATTGGCTAAATACAGTTCAGATATTTTACTCTAATATATGGTGCTTTATCTCAAAAATAGATTCAATGTAGACTTAAGTCCTAAGCATTTCCGATAAATAAAAAGAGAGCAAACCTTTCAATCCACTCCCTCCTTAAATTTCCGTTATATAATAACATCGTTCTTGCTATTTTTCAGGTCAGTTTTACATCTAAAAATCATAAATACCCAAAATAATCACATGTTCTTCTTATATGGCGCTCAAAGCCATTACCCTTTTCCTGACTGTTTCACTCAACTTTATACATTTTAAGTATAGTATCTTTATTTTTATCCTATGATTTTTTAATTTTTCCAATAGTTTGCATAAAAAAAGCACACCTGAAGGTGTGCTTTTTTCTAAACTGCGAAGAGCAGCCTATTAGCCTGCCATATCTAAAAGCATATTACGGATGTGACCGATTGCTTTAGTTGGGTTCAAGCCTTTAGGACATACAGATACACAGTTCATAATGCCTTTACAACGGAACAATGAGAACGGGTCGTCTAGACGAGCCAAACGCTCTTGTGTTCCCGTATCACGCGAATCAATGATGAAGCGGTAAGCGTTCAACAATGCTGAAGGACCCAAGAACTTGTCCGGGTTCCACCAGAATGACGGGCATGAAGTTGAACAGCATGCACATAGAATACATTCATATAGACCATCAAGATGCTCACGCTCTTCAGGAGACTGTAAACGTTCCTTAGGAGGCGCAGGCTGGTTGTTGATCAAGAATGGATGGATCTTGTTGTACTGATCATAGAACTGGTTCATATCAACCACCAAGTCTTTCACTACAGGAAGACCAGGCAATGGACGAACAGTAATTTCATTTGGTAAGTCGTTCAGGTTCCAAAGACACGCCAAACCGTTTTTACCATTGATGTTCACGCCATCAGAACCACAAATACCTTCACGACATGAACGACGGAACGTTAAAGTTTCGTCCTGTACTTTCAATGCAAGAAGCGCATCAAGCAACATACGGTGCTTGTCAGTCAGTTCAAGTTTGAAAGTTTGCATGTACGGTGCTTTATCCTTATCAGGATCGTAGCGGTAGATATGAAATGTACGAGTACCTCTACTCATCTGAATTCTCCTGATTAGAATGTACGTGGTTTAGGTGGAATCGCGTCGACCGACAATGGACGGTAACGAACTGGCTTGTACTCTAGACGGTTATCCGCAGAGAACCATAAAGTGTGCTTCATCCACTCATCATCACGACGACCATATGGGTATTCAGCATGGTCTGGAGACTCTTCAAAGTCTACAACCGTATGTGCACCACGGCATTCTTTACGCGCTGCAGCTGAAATAAGCGTTGCTTTCGCAACTTCATACAAGTTTTCAACTTCAAGTGCTTCAATACGTGCAGTGTTAAATACTTTAGATTTGTCTTTCAAGTGAATGTTGCGTACGCGCGGTTCAATTGCAAGAATCTGCTTCACACCTTCGTCCAGAAGCGCAGATGTACGGAATACACCAGCGTGGTCTTGAACGATATCACGGATTGCATCAGCAACGTCTTGAGCATTCTCACCGGTAGTCGATTCGTCAAGTTTACGAATACGTTCAACAGTTTCTTGAAGCACAGTTGTTGGAAGCGGCTCATATTCGCCATCGTGCTGTTTAGTCACATATTCAATGATATGTTGACCAGCGGCCTTACCAAATACAACCAAGTCAAGCAATGAGTTCGTACCTAGACGGTTCGCACCGTGTACAGATACACATGAACACTCACCGATTGCATAGAAGCCTTTTACTGGCTTAGCAAAATCACGACCTTCGGCATTGGTAGAGTAAACGTCAGTGTCTTTGTTGTAGTTAGCAACAAGCGCTTCAGTTTCACGAGACTCAGGAACAACCACTTGACCATGAATATTCGTTGGAATACCACCCATTTGGTAATGAATTGTTGGTACTACAGGAATTGGCTCTTTAGTGATGTCAACGTTCGCGAATTTCTTACCAATCTCGAATACAGATGGAAGACGTTTCATGATCGTGTCAGCACCCAAGTGCGTCATATCAAGCAGGATGTAATCGCCTTTAGGACCACAACCACGACCTTCTTTGATCTCTTGGTCCATAGAACGTGATACGAAGTCACGTGGCGCCAAGTCTTTCAAAGTTGGTGCATAACGTTCCATGAACGGTTCGCCGTCTTTGTTACGAAGGATTGCACCTTCACCACGACAACCTTCAGTCAACAATACGCCTGCGCCCGCAACACCCGTTGGGTGGAATTGCCAGAATTCCATATCTTGTAATGGAATACCTGCACGAGCAGCCATACCAAGACCGTCACCAGTGTTGATATAAGCGTTTGTAGATGCACGGTAAACACGACCAGCACCACCAGTAGCAAACAATGTAGCTTTTGCTTGGAATACTGCAATTTTACCAGTTTCCTGATCAATTGCTGTAACACCTAGAACGTCGCCTTTTTCGTTACGGATCAGGTCAAGCGCAATCCATTCTACGAAGAACTGAGTGCCCATTTTCACGTTGCTTTGATAAAGTGTGTGAAGAAGTGCGTGACCGGTACGGTCGGCAGCAGCACATGCACGTGGCACAGCTTTTTCACCGTAGTTTGCTGAGTGACCACCGAATGGACGTTGGTAAATTGTACCATCAGCATTACGGTCGAATGGCATACCCAGGTGTTCAAGTTCATAAACCACTTGAGGCGCTTCACGAGTCATGAACTCGATTGCGTCTTGGTCACCTAACCAGTCCGAACCTTTTACAGTGTCGTAGAAGTGGTAGTGCCAGTTATCTTCTTGCATGTTACCAAGAGATGCACCAATACCACCCTGCGCTGCAACAGTGTGCGAACGAGTTGGGAATACTTTAGTCAGAACCGCAACTTTCAAACCAGCTTGAGCAAGTTGGTAAGACGCACGCATACCTGAACCACCACCACCAACGATGACAGCATCGAAAGTTTCATGCGGAATATTTGTGTAATCTTCTTTAGGGTTTATAGCGCCCATGATTGTTTCCTATCAATTCGCCCAAAAAATCTGGATCGCCCAGATTGCATATGCAAGTACAGCAATGATTACTGCTGAAGTCAGTACAAGGCGTAAACCTGAAGCTGAAGGACCCATTTGACGAGTAGTCACATAATCCGTGAATACCTGCCACATGCCGATCCATGCGTGTGCAACAAGAGATAAGACCGCCAACAAAGACATGATCTTCATTGGAACTGTCATCATAAAGCCGTACCACTGTTCAAAGTTGAAACCACCATTCAGTAGAATCCAACCCAGTACAACAACGGTATAAACAGCTAGAACTACAGCACTGACACGTTGGAGAAACCAATCGCGAGAACCTGAACCTGTTAAACCAGTAGCGCTTTTCATTAGAGTACGATCCATACAAATGCTGCAACAATACCGATTGCAGACAAGATTAATGCGATAGTAGATGCAACACGGCCACTTTCTAGTTCTTCAGCAACGCCAATGTCAGCAAGTAAATGCTTAACACCCGCAATAAAGTGAAAAATCATGCCGGCGACAAATACCCATACAATAAAGCGAACAATGAAACCGTTAAAGATTTCTTGAACTTGCGCAAAACCTTCAGGCGAAGACAATGACTTGTCTAAAATCCATAGAAGGACCGGTACGAGTAAGAATACGATAACACCTGAAAGACGGTGTAGAATTGATGCAATAGCCACGGGTGATTTTAAGTTTACTTCTAAAACTTGACCCATGGACAAATTGACAGGTCTGTTGCTTTTCACAGCGGGCATCCTGTAAGTAAAAACTCCATCCGGAGTTTGTTGGAATTAATTCGAAGGAAAGCTGGCATTCTCAGGCAAATACATGCCTAAAATCAAAACGACACTGAATTATAAAACGTGAACTATTAAAATACAAACGGCTGAATTTGGCTTTTTGGATAAAAAAATATTAAATAAGAATCATTAACAACAATAAGTCAGGTCTAATATCTTATTTAGCACTACCCCACCCTATGTATATGATTGTTTTTAAATAATTAAGATGATTAATTTACTCGGTTTTTAGCCTGCAGGACCATATTTGAGTTTTAGACTAAAGATGCACAGTTTCATCACAAATATTATTTAAATCTCTTTCTAATTCAGATTTAAATCAAGCCTCTATATTTAACAGCTCAATTACCCCAATTCATCAGCAGCACAGTGATTCAGATAACCTGATGTTAAATAGCGACTTAGTGCACCACACTATGGGTTTTTCAATCGTTTTGAAGCATTTAGATTCAAAAAATCATTCATTTATTTTTATACTGCCTAGCTTTGCTGCAAAGTTGGCCATTTATTAAGCTATTTTTTAATCAATTGAACCGTATTCAAAATTTAATTAATTGCTTTTATTTATAATTCTACCAGTGAAATTCAGCTTGGTAAAAACGATGTAAGTTATGAGATTTATATAGTTTTAAGCATGTTCACCTTAATCTCTCACTATTTTCGCCCACATTTCTTACTAGGAAAAAACGCTTACAAATACCCCAAGCAGTCTATTTTTTTCTGCACCTCTTCATCAATTTGACTTATTATAGAGGTTTGATGCTGTGATTTTACTGAACTTTTTATACTGAGCGAATGTGACTAAACCGCTGTGCGGCCGTCATTTTTTCATCCATAAGTATAATTGACAAAATTTCAGTACTCACTAATCTTATAGCAAATTTTTGATCCGTCCGTTTTGTGCATTAAAAGATTGATAGACAAAGCGGATATACATTCACCAGGACAGGAGATCTATTGAATGTCTGAAGCAACTGGCAAGAAAGCCGTTTTACAGCTTGATGGCAAAGAAATTGAACTACCAATTTACAGCGGCACATTGGGCCCAGATGTAATCGACGTTAAAGATGTGTTGGCTGCAGGTCACTTTACTTTTGATCCTGGTTTTATGGCGACAGCTGCGTGCGAGTCTAAAATCACGTTCATCGATGGTAACAAAGGTGTACTTTTACACCGTGGCTACCCAATCGATCAATTGGCGACTAAAGCTGATTACTTGGAAACTTGCTATTTATTGTTAAATGGCGAACTTCCAACTGCTGAGCAAAAAGAAGAATTTGACGCTAAAGTACGTAACCACACGATGGTTCACGATCAAGTTAGCCGTTTCTACAATGGTTTCCGTCGTGATGCGCATCCTATGGCGATCATGGTAGGTGTGGTTGGTGCGTTGTCTGCGTTCTATCACAACAACCTTGACATCGAAGATGTGAACCACCGTGAAATCACTGCGATTCGTTTAATCGCGAAGATTCCTACGCTGGCGGCTTGGAGCTACAAGTACACCATCGGCCAACCATTCGTTTACCCACGTAACGACCTTGGTTATGCAGAAAACTTCCTGCACATGATGTTTGCTACTCCTGCAGACCGTGATTACAAAGTTGATCCGATTCTTGCAAAAGCAATGGACCGTATCTTCACGCTTCATGCTGACCACGAACAAAATGCGTCTACGTCTACAGTACGTTTAGCTGGTTCTACTGGTGCGAATCCATATGCATGTATCGCTGCTGGTATCTCTGCACTTTGGGGTCCTGCTCATGGCGGCGCGAACGAAGCTGTTCTTAAGATGCTTGACGAAATCGGCACTGTAGAAAACGTTGCTGGCTTCATGGAAAAAGTGAAAACTAAAGAAGTTAAACTGATGGGCTTCGGTCACCGAGTTTACAAAAACTTCGATCCACGTGCGAAAGTAATGAAAGAAACTTGTGACGAAGTTCTTGGTGCACTTGGCATCAATGATCCACAGCTTGCATTGGCTATGGAACTTGAACGTATCGCACTTTCTGACGAATACTTCATCAAGCGTAACCTTTACCCGAACGTAGACTTCTACTCAGGTATCATCCTTAAAGCGATTGGTATCCCGACTGAAATGTTTACTGTGATCTTCGCGCTTGCACGTACTGTTGGCTGGATCAGCCACTGGTTAGAAATGCACAGCGGTCCTTACAAGATCGGTCGTCCTCGTCAGCTTTACACTGGCGAAGTTCAACGCGATATCGTTCGTTAATTCGAACCGCGTCGAAAGACTTAAAAAAACCACCCGCCTGGGTGGTTTTTTTAGTGCTGACAAAAGCCTACAAAAAATTGACCTGAAACGTTTTAAAATTAGCATATCAAAATCATATTCACGGATTAAGTCACCTAAAAACAGGATATATTTTGAATGCTGTTGTATTTTCTGCCCTTTATTTTGAGACTGGTTCGTTTTGAACAGTTTAAGTGCCGCAGTTTAACGCCTGGTGAAATCAAAATTTCCCAACAAGTATTTGGCAACCTGATCGATTATTCCCGCGTTAAAATCATGAATCACCCTTACCTGCCCTGGCAATCCAAACATGTCATTATGGCGCCCAGTGGCTATATACATGTACGCAATTTAAATTATCGGGAAGATTATTCGCGCGAGAGTTTATCTTATCAGGCGCTATTTATTCATGAGATGGCACATATTTATCAACATCAATGCCGGATCAATGTGCTTTTAAAAGGGGCATTTTTACAAAGTGCTTATTTTCTCAGCTTGGGAAAATATAATCCGTACAAATATCAATTTAATCCCAACAAATCATTTTCAACCTACAATATTGAACAACAAGGCGATATTGCCCGGGATATTTTTCTAAAAAAAATTCCGAATATTATTTTAAACCCACAAATAAACAGATGATATTTAATCAGTTTAATTCTAAACAATATAGATAAGGCATATTTTAAAAACCCAAATTTTGACTTCAGTGTTTAAATCTATATAAGCCTAGATGCATAAAAAATCAGCATATTTTCTAATTTTATATTATAACTTTTTCACTCAATGCCTGTTCTGCTAAATCAGCTCTAGCTTATCGATAAAATTTCGATAAAATAAGCCGGTATGATTATTTTGCATCGCAGATTAAGATTCAATGATCATGCGATAAAAAGTTTTTTTATTTAAGCCATTTGGCATTTTATGAATATCGAAGTGCACTCAACTGAATAATTAGAATTATAAAAATCAGTAATTTAGTGTATCAACCTATAGGAATAGGATTTACTTGGAATGAAAAGTTTTAAAATTGCGATTGCTCAATTCTCTCCACATGTGGGCAATCTGGATGCAAATACGCAAAAAATGATTGATCTGGCCAATCAGGCTAAAAAAGATAAAGCAGATCTGATTATCTTTCCTGAACTTTCAACGCTGGGCTATCCTGCAGAAGACTTATTAATTCGCCCGAGCTTGGTGAAACGCACCAAAGCAGCTTTTGAAAAACTGACTGAAGTAAAAGATATTGTGATGGTCTTTGGTTTTGTTAATCAAACTGAAGATGGTCAGCGTTATAACTCGGCTGCTGTTATGAAAGATGGCGAAGTACTGGGTGTTTATAACAAGCAAGTTTTGCCAAACTATGGTGTATTTGATGAAAAGCGTTATTTTGGCGAAGGTCATCAGCACTTGGTTTTTGAGTATCTTGGACATAAATTTGGCGTACTGATCTGTGAAGATGTCTGGTCTTTGGCGACTGTTCAGCAACTGGCAAAATTGAATATCGACACAGCTTTGGTACTGAATGCATCGCCATATGAAGTGGGTAAACCACAACATCGCATTGAAACCATGGCGGCCTTGGTCAAACAGCTGAATATCAATCTGGTGTACTGCAACCAGGTCGGTGGTCAGGATGATCTGATCTTTGACGGTACCAGTTTTGTGCTCAACAAATCTGGCGAGGTGGCTTTACAGGCACCAACTTTCCAGGAAAATCTGGCAATTGCAGAATTTAATGCTGAACAACTGCAATTCAGCAAAGGTGCAATTGCACCTGCTTTAGACACCATGGCTGAGATTTATCAAAGCCTGGTCATGGCTACACGTGATTATGTACAGCGTTCTGGCTTCCCAGGTGTGATTCTGGGACTGTCTGGCGGCATTGACTCTGCCCTGACCCTGGCGATTGCTGTAGATGCGCTTGGCGCAGACAAAGTTCAAGCCGTGATGATGCCTTATACCTATACCGCACAAATCAGTGTCGAAGATGCAGCGGCTCAAGCCAAAAACATGGGCGTGACTTTCGGTATTGCCGAAATCAATCCAGTGGTAAGCGGCTTTATGCAGGTGCTATTCCCATTCTTTGGCAACGCTCCAGTCGATGCCACCGAGGAAAACCTGCAAGCACGTTCACGTGGCACCTTATTGATGGCCCTGTCTAACAAATTCGGTAATCTGGTGCTGGCAACCGGTAATAAATCTGAACTAGCTGTCGGTTATTGCACCTTGTATGGTGACATGGTTGGTGGTTATGCGGTGCTGAAAGATGTGTATAAAACCATTGTGTTTGAACTGGCGAAATACCGTAATAGTATTTCAGAAACTCCAGTGATTCCAGAACGTGTGATTACTCGTCCACCTTCAGCAGAATTGCGTCCAGATCAGGTCGATCAAGACTCTTTACCAGCCTATGATATTCTGGATGCGATCTTGTACTCTTATATTGAAGAAGATATGAGTCAAGACGATATCATTGCCAAAGGTTTTGACGCTGAAGTCGTGAAGAAAGTGATTCGTCTGGTTGATATCAATGAGTACAAGCGCCGTCAAGGTGCCATTGGGCCACGTATCAGTTCACGTTCTTATGGCCGTGAGCGTCGTTATCCAATCGTCAATGGCTGGAAAGCAGGTAGCTAAATTCTGTTTTCAGTGATGTAAATCAGAATCGTCCAAGTGAATGCTTGGGCGATTTTTTTTATGCGGCAGTAAAATGAAGAATAGCCCCAACATTAAGAAGAAAAAATGATATTTTGCGGAAACTGTAAAAATTAGTGGATGCTTCAAATATTTTTTATGGTTTTCAGTACTTTTTAAAAAAAAAGAGACCAAGCTGAGAGCTTGGTCTTTTAAAATGGTGGCTATGACGAGACTTGAACTTGTGACCCCCGCATTATGAGTGCGGTGCTCTAACCAACTGAGCTACATAGCCGTAAACTGTGTGCGCATTATCGTAATTTCAGCTTCTATCGTCAAGCATTTTAAAACACAAATGTTCAGTCTTTATGCAAATACGGAATAAACTTTTAAATTTTAAACAAAAAAGGTTTTTTTAGTATGTAATTCACGCATTCATAGCACCCTTTAATTCTTCGAGGATTCATCAAATGTATAAAATCAAAATATCTATTTTACTCATTGGCCTTTCAAGTCTGAGTGCCTGCCAGATCATCTCGCCTATTTTCGTAGATTATAATGGCGTCAGACGTGATGTGGCACAGTGGATTAATCAGCAGCAACTGATGAGCATGCAGCAAAAACGATCTTTGGCACAACTCAGCAGAGCACAGCAGAAAATCGAGCCCTATCCGGAATATGAGCAGAGTCAACGACTGGCGGTAACCCGGGAAAATCAGATTGCATTACATTGTGCGCGTTTACATGTGACAGAACATAAAATCCGGCAGCTACAGCAAAAAATTTATGCAGGTGAAACTCAAACAATTTTAAATCGTTATGAACAGCTGTCACCGCAAATAAAATTAGACCCGACCTCTATTCGATGTGATTAACTGACATTTTGAATAAACTTATTAATTACATATAAATGATTAACTTAGTCTAAATAAATAACTCGGTTTAATAGCTCTAAACAGGTGCTTTATTCTTTAATCTATTAGACATTATACCTATGTATTTACTTGGTTTTATTTTTATACAATACAGGCTATGATCAAAGTATAAACAACTATTCGTACTCGGTTTAACGCGTCATAATTTTATAACTCTAAATTCCCCTTAGGAGAATTCTAATGCCTTTTGAACATATTTTAGTACCTGTTGACGGTTCAGAAACATCGTATGCTGCAGTAGATAAAGCTGTAGAAATTGCCAAAGCATTTAACAGTAAAGTCACAGTGGTTCAAGTGTTGGCGCTGGACCCTTATATCGCTGCGGAATATATCTCTGCGGCACAAACCAATGACCTGATTGAACGTGCCCGCACTTCCATCCTGAAAACGCTGGATGAAGCCAAAGCAAAATTCTCTGGTGCAGGTGTTGAAGTGGATACACAGCTGCTTGAGGGTCAGGTGATTTATAGCGAGATTGTCAAAGCAGCTAAAGATTTAAATTCTGACCTGATCGTGATTGGTTCACATGGTCGCACTGGCTTCAAAAAACTGTTCCTTGGCAGCGTAGCGCAAAGCATTTTAGGCCAAGCGGATATCCCAGTAATGGTGATTCGCAACTAAGTTATGTTTAAAATCCCCACTTTTCACCAAGTGGGGATTTTTTTATATCTTGACCAGACCATCCCATTGATAGCGTTTTAAATCCAAGCGATCACCTTTAAGAAAAATTCCTTCCTGCATGAGTTTTTGCTGCTGGATATTCTGGCCATGTTCGTCCAGTTGCTTCACACTGATTTTCGCCTGGGCATTGATCACCCGATACCAGGGAATATCGGTATCTGCATTTAAATGACTGAGCACCCGTCCGACCAATCGCGCATGTTTGGGTAAACCTGCCAGTCTAGCAATCTGTCCGTAGGTGGCGACTTTGGCATACGGAATCTGATTGACCACAGCCAAAATCATTTCTGCCATTTCCTGACTGGCTGAACTTGTCTGGGTCATTTTCATCTCATTAATAGCTTATTTAAATCAAAAATCACAATCCACCCCCAGTAAAAAAGCTATAGGAGAGTGATTAAGCCTGATGAAATACGCTGATTCAAGCTCTCATCTCACTACAAAAACCAGTCCAGCAGTCTCTTGATCTTCTAAGTTTTATCATTAGAAATTATCCGGATTTTCCAGTCGTTTTACTTCCTGAACCTTATCTGGATGATGCACCGTGGCAACGCCATCTGCATCTTTCTGATCAATCAGAATTTCTGGCTGAAAGATAGTAATAGTCTCATTTCCTTTGGCATCTTCTCCAACAATATAGCGAAAACCCTTACGATTCATTTTATGACACATGCGTTGATACCAGCCTTTAAAGCCCTGCGTCTCTTCATTGGGATTATAATAAAACGCATTCATCACCGCAGGTAGGCCCAAGCCGCACACCACACCGGACAACAGCACCACAATAAAGGTATAGCCCACCAGAATACTGCTATAGGCTTCCAGCTGAGGAACATTGGCGACCGCCAGAATTAAGGCCAAAGAAATCCCGCCACGTACTCCGCCCCAAGACAGGATAGTTAAACTGCCGTTATAGCTTTTCTTGCTGACTTTTGGGAACATGGCAAAGGCCAGATAGTTGGCTGCAAAACGGGCCAGATGTAGAATCACAAAAGCCACCATTCCGCCCAGAACCAGACTGGTACTCAAGTCCAGAATAAACAATTCCAAACCGATCAGGGTAAACAGGAATGAATTGATAATTCCCTCAACCGTATGCCAGAAATGATTAACGTCACCAATTTCAGCATCTGCCAGGATTTCTTTCCATTTATTACCAACAATCAAACCACCAATCACACAGGCAATTGGCGCGGAAGCATGTGCCAGCAAAGCCACCAGATAGGAACCACAAGCCAGCAAGGCCGTGGTCAAAATCAGAGATTCCATTTCATGCTTACCGCGCAAAATCCGCAAGATCGCAAAACCGAATCCGAGACCAATCAGCACCGCCACGACAATTTCATAAAGCAAGGTTTGCAGCACTGCCAGTACCGTAAAGTTTTCACCTTGCAGAACATTGAGCAAGGTCATAAATAAGGCAATACACATTGCATCATTAAACAGTGATTCGCCTTCAAGCTTGACAATCAAATGATGCGGTGCGCGAACCGAACTCAATACGCCTTTGATGCCGATCGGATCTGTGGCGCCCAAGGCCGCCCCTAGCAAGAGCAAAACCAGCAGGTCAACATGTTTACCAATCAGGAACTGATAACCATACAACACCACACCAAAGAACACTGCACAGAACACCAAAGCCAGACCAGCCAAAATACTGATCGGCCGCCAGTGGTTACGCAAATCTGAGACCTTAAACTTCAGCGCAGATGAAGTCAGGATAAAACAGATCACACCATTGATCAGAAAATCATAGAAATCGACGTGACGAACAGCCTGCTCGATATTGTCAATATTGATGCTAAAGAATGGATTACCATGCAGTAAACTGGCGCCCCACTGCAAAATGAAAACAAAGATTGCCGACACAATCGGAACCCCGATCGCTTGCGGAAAGCCTAAAACGCGCTTATTAAACATGGTCGTGGCAATAGACAGAGCAAAGACCACCGTGAGTAGCTGAAGAAAAAAGAAATTTCCCATTCGGTTTCCTAAAATCGGGCGATATGGAGCACTATGCGCCGAGAGGCGTTGTTAAAATAGAGATTTAAATAGCAAGGTATTCTGGCAAAACAAGTTTAGTCCGCTTTTTTATCGAATTGAGTTAAGTTTCTTTTCAGTATTTTCGAATGATGATTTAACATACAGATCAGCACTCGGCTTTTGCTTTCCCATCATTCTATTTTGAATTTTTCTCCCATGCATCAAACTGTCAAAACCATTTTTCGTCTCTGTTTTGCCAGCGTGATTTTTCTGATCACGTTGTCCTTATGTTTTACCTGCTTTGCTAAAATTCAGGAAATTCTGCAAGCAGAACAGCATTATCAGCAAGCCACCAGCATTCCCTTAAAAAGTACAGCCGGCGAACAGTATGTATTGGTGTCCAATAACCAGCGACCGGACAATGCCATTTTTATTCTGATTGCAGGAAATGGTTATGTGGCCAAAATCAATTGTGAGCATTACAGCGCTTTATGTAGCGATGAAGACAATCAATCGCATACCCGACAAATCCAGAGCGTTGACTTAATTAAAGCGGGAAATCTCTTCTATATTGAAAAAATCCAGTTCAGAGATAGCCGGACTGGCAAAGCAACTGCTTTAGAATATAACAAACAAGATATTCAGCAGTTTTATCAAAATGACATGAGCAACCTCAAATATACGGTCTTTGCAATTGCCCTGTTTGCTTTGGCTGCGTTATTTGTCAGTATCAAGATATTAAGAAACTTCCGACGTTTTCTGCATAAATAAAAAAAGGAGCATCTGCTCCTTTTTTTATCGAAGTCATTTAAATATTTTGATTAAAGGTATCACAATTCGCAACCTGACCAGATTTCAAGCCGGTATTAAACCACTGCACCCGCTGCGCGCTGCTGCCATGAGTAAAGCTGTCCGGCACCACCTGCCCGCGAGCACGTTTCTGTAAATAGTCATCGCCAATTTTATGGGCGGCATCCATCGCTTCCTGCACATCGCCCTGTTCCAGAAATTGGGTCCGTTCATGATTATGGTACGCCCAGACCCCGGCCAGACAGTCTGCCTGCAATTCCTGACGCACTGAAAGCTGATTACTTTGCACTTCGCTTGCTTGCTGACGTGCTTGCTGTACTTGAGAAGAAATACCTAAAATCGTCTGGATATGATGCCCCACTTCATGGGCCACGACATAGGCCAGCGCAAAATCCCCCGCCTGATCATTACGGGAAAGTTCGGTGGCATTCTGTTCTCCAGTAATGCCCATTTGAGTGCGCATATCTTTAAAGAATGCCGTATCGATATACACTTTCTGGTCTGTCGGGCAGTAGAAAGGCCCCATCGCCGCCTGAGCCGTACCACAACCAGAATTCACGATGCCGTTAAACAACACCAGTTTCGGTGGGACATACTGCTGATTTAACTGCTGCTGAAACACCTGATTCCAGGTATCTTCAGTATCTGCCAATACAGTTCCAACAAAATCAATCGACTCCTGCTGTTCTGGCGTGGGATTTTCCAGGCCACGTGTTTCTGCCGCACCTGATACCCCCTGAGTGACCTGCTTGGTGGTTTGATAAGCCTGTTGTGGATCGACACCGAAAAACTTCCAGGCCACAAAGGCCACAATCAATCCAACAATACTGATTCCGCCAGCTTTGGCACCACCACCGCGACGGTCTTCTACATTGCTACTGACACGACGACCTTTCCAACGCATAGTCTTTTCCTTTTCTTAATCTGCTCAATATCCAGATATTTCCACACCTTAAGCTTTTGATGATTTAGGCCAGATTTTCTTAATCAGGCTGATGACCAGCATGACCAGCAGACCCGCTAAAATTCCTACTGCGAAATTAATCAAGGTCGGTGTTACGGCACCGACAATGTTGCCAATGCTGGGAATATCCTGCACATAAGCAACACTGTCTTCAGTAAAGTGATGAATAAAAGGAATTGCATGGTTAATAATTCCACCGCCCACCAGAAACATCGCAGCGGTCCCAACAATGGAGAGAATTTTCATTAAGATCGGGGCAAATGCCAACAAGCCACGTCCTATTTTTTGTTTAAAATCGGACTGCTGTTCAGTCAGATGCAGACCGATATCATCCAGTTTGACAATCAGCGCAACAAAACCATAAACACCAATGGTCATCACCACCGCGATCAGGCTTAAAACAGTCACTTTGGTCAGCATCGAGGCTGCGGCGACCGTTCCCAAAGTAATCACGATAATTTCAGCAGACAGGATAAAGTCAGTGCGAATAGCACCTTTGACTTTTTCATTTTCAAACTGGTGCAAATCCATTTCTGTATGAATCAATTGCTCACGCGCCTGTTCCGCGTCCTTGGCCTTCGGTGTATGCAAGGTATGAATAATTTTTTCCACGCCTTCATAACATAGGAACAAACCACCCAGCACCAACAAGGGATTAATCAGCCAGCCTGCAATAAAGCTGATTAATAATGCCAGCGGCACCAAAATCAGTTTATTAACAAAAGAACCTTTGGCAACTTTCCAGACCACCGGTAATTCACGATCAGCCCGCACACCTGTCACTTGCTGCGCATTTAAAGCCAGATCATCACCAAGGACGCCTGCTGTTTTTTTTGCTGCCATTTTGCTCATGACAGCGACATCATCCAGAACAGTAGCAATATCATCTAATAATAGTAATAAACTGCTCGCCATACTTATTATCCTTATCTTCTTTCCAGATAGTTTAATCAAAATTCTTAAAAATATTGTATTCACTTGTTTAATTTATAAGATTTTTTTACGACAGCTTTTTTTCTGGCTGACAATCAAAAACAGAATGCCGTACAATGTTGCCATTCGTTAAAATACAGCTGTAGTACTGACTACCCTTTGGAATAGATAATGAGTAATCAAGATAATCGTCCAGTGATCTTGACGGGCGACCGTCCTACCGGACAACTCCACCTCGGCCACTTTGTGGGTTCATTACGCTCTCGTGTAGGTCTGCAAGATTCTCACCATCAACACTTGTTACTCGCCGATGCTCAAGCCCTAACTGATAATGCGGACAATTTTGAAAAAGTACGTCGTAACATTATTGAAGTGGCGACGGATTATCTGGCTGTCGGTATTGATCCAACTAAAACCACAATTTGTGTTCAGTCATGCTTACCTGCCTTAAATGAACTGACCATGCTATATCTCAACTTTGTGACTGTTTCACGTCTTGAGCGTAACCCGACCATTAAATCCGAAATCCAGATGCGTGGTTTTGAGCGTGATATTCCAGCCGGCTTCTTGTGCTACCCGGTGGCTCAAGCTGCTGACATTACAGCATTTAAGGCAACGGTTGTTCCTGTGGGTGAAGATCAAATTCCAATGATCGAACAGACCAACGAAATCGTGCGTCGTTTGAACCGTCAAATTGGGCATGACCTGCTACCAGAATGTAAGGCACTTCTTTCCAATGTTGGTCGCCTACCTGGTTTTGATGGTAAAGCAAAAATGTCGAAATCTTTGGGCAATACCATTGTGCTGGATGCGACAGATAAAGATATTAAGAAAGCCGTCAATGCAATGTATACCGATCCGAATCATCTGCGTATTGAAGATCCAGGTCAGGTCGAAGGCAATGTGGTATTTACTTATCTAGATGCCTTTGACCCAAATAAAGAAGAGCTGGAAGAGCTCAAAGCCCATTATCGTCGTGGTGGTTTAGGCGATGGTACAGTGAAAAAACGTCTGGAAAGTATTTTAAAAGAATTGATCGGCCCAATTCGTGAGCGTCGTATTGAACTGGCTAAAGATCCCGATTACATCATGGATATCCTGAAAACCGGTACGGATAAATGTCGCGATATTACCCAGGCGACACTGGATGAAGTTAAATCTGGCCTCGGTGTATTCCATTTTTAATTAGAAAAAATTGCTCTTAAAAGCTCTTCTGATGAAGAGCTTTTTTGTTTAAGCTAAAATTGCGCAAAAATGATGCAAATATCCCCACATAATCTTCATAGTTTTAACCTTATTTAACATGTATTAACATGAATACTGATGAGTCATATGAGAATGCGTCCTATTATGGTCATATTCAGTAAGGAATCAGATTTAACTCTCTCCACAGTTAATGAAGTAGTTTGAAAGACGTTCCTTTTTCTACGCAATGACAACCCCAATCATTGCGTTTTTTTTGTTTATAGTTTTTCAAAATGCTAAAAAAATCCTGCGTTTAAGCAGGATTTAATCATGGCTAAGAATCAATAACTGAACAAGCCTTTTTCTAATGGTATTTCGATACCTAAAGAAACTCCGCTATCTCGACCATTTACCTGTGAATCACCGATCCATGCATTAATTTTAAGCGGCATTTCTGGACGGATATAATGCGACCAGGTCAAATCCAATGCTTTAATCTCATCATTAAAAGCAAAAGCAGCATTATTAACAGCGGCACGTTCCGATTGATTCACATCAGCAAAAAGTATACGCCCTGATAAGCGGTTCATAAAATCAATACGAATATCTCCACCCACGGAAATCATCTGCGCATCGCCACCTAAAGCATGTGCTAGAGGATAACCATGCTGATAAAAACCGTCTGTATAATTCGTATGGTTGTAGGAAATGCCTTGAACCTTGCCATTAGTCCGCGTATCTGCCCATTCTGTGTAGAGCTGATATGGCATATTTTTTACAGTGGAAGAATAGTCAATGCCGGCAAGATACATTTTTTTTGCAGGTAAGCCCCCAGCCTCATCCTCTCCTACATATTGAGCATATAGACCTACCGGAATTTGGGTAAGAGAAAATAAATTTAACCGCGCATCGAAGCCGGCAATCTGGTTAGATGGGTCTGGTTCACCTGTACCCCCATTATCTTTACTACCTACAAAAGCATCCCATAGCGAACTTAAACTTTCAGGTCGCCCTTCACCACCCCACTGAATCGCACGCGAGGCACCAAGCTCTAAATAAGGTAAAGGCTGTGCTGTAACACGCAAACCAATCAATTTGGCGTCTGGAACTGCGCTATAGTCATCGAGTTGACCGGCAAAAGCCTGATATTGCCACGGCCCAATCCAAGATAACCATTTATTTTCAAATGCTGTCTGTTCTGCACGTTGAACTGTAAAGCCATAGACTGGACGACTGGCATCACCACGCATCAAGCTGCCATCATGGCCTGGCCCCCAATAAGTTGGAATCTGCCCAGCAATCAACCATTGATTCCAAAGTTTCCCCGCCAGATAAGAACCTTCGAGATTTACATCCTGATCATTATCAATTTGTGGATCTTTTTCAGCATTCACCCTGATTTTGGCATCCCAATTCGTACTGCCAGCATTAAACTCTAAAGCTGCCTGATATTGTGCTTTTTGCTGATCCCCGAAAGTCTGTGGAATATTTTTTTGATCGGTTTCTGCAAATACACCCAATTTTAGCAGTTGATTATCTGCCTTTAGTTTAGCCAGAACCGAATCGATTACACGCTGCTGTATAGTATTGCTGATCTGCGCATTTGTTAAGGCTCGTTGAATTTCATCCCCACTCAGCGGCCAGGTTGAGGTACTGATTTGAATAACCCCCTGCTGGTTTAACCAGTTCAGGTCAGTACGCAAATTTGCATCATTTAGAACCAGGCCCTGAGCAAAAGCAGGAAGAGCAAGCGTAGTCAGCAACACACTCAATAATGTTTTTTTTAGCAACATGGGATGAATATTCTCAAGTTTATTTTCTGCTTCACCTTAATCGCTCCTATGTTAATTTTCAACGATTAAACTGTTGTTTTTTACTCAAGCTTTCAGATGTATCGATAAAAAATAACCCACACAATGGTGGGTTATTTTGAATTCAGCATTTAAGCATTTTTATGACGCATATGCGGGAACAAGATCACATCGCGGATACTTGCTGCATTGGCAAAGATCATCACCAGACGGTCAATACCAATACCCTCACCTGCTGTTGGAGGAAGACCGTATTCCAATGCTTCTACAAAGTCTGCATCGTAATGCATAGCTTCATCATCACCAGCATCTTTTTCAGCAACCTGTGCCTGGAATCGTTCAGCCTGATCGATTGGATCATTTAATTCCGAGAAGCCATTTGCCAACTCACGGCCACCGATGAAGAATTCAAAACGGTCGGTAATGTGTGGATTGTGATCATTACGGCGTGCCAATGGAGAAGTTTCCGCTGGATATTCAGTAATGAAAGTCGGCTGACGCAATTTGGTTTCTACGGTTTCTTCAAATACCATGGTTTGCAGTTTGCCCAGACCAAAACCTGGCTTCACTTGCTCTTTCAATTCTTCCTGAAGGAATTTTGCCAGGAACTCACGGTCATTGACATTTTCAGGAGTAAATTGCGGGTTATTTTCCAGAATCGCATCGAACATTGAAATTTTCTTGAATGGCCCTTTGAAGCTATACACTTCATCGCCATAAGGCACGTCAGTCGTACCCAAGATATCAATCGCCAGACGCTCCAGCATTTGCTCGGTCAATTCCATCAAGTCTTTGTAATCTGCATACGCCTGGTAGAATTCAATCATGGTGAATTCAGGGTTATGACGGGTAGAAACACCTTCGTTACGGAAGTTACGGTTAATTTCAAACACACGTTCAAAACCGCCAACTACCAAACGCTTTAAGTAAAGCTCTGGCGCAATACGCAAAAACAATGACATATCTAATGCATTATGATGTGTTTCGAAAGGACGTGCCGATGCACCACCTGGAATCACATGCATCATTGGCGTTTCAACTTCCATATAGCGCTTTTCAGTCAGGAAGGCACGGATACCCGCCACAACTTTGGCACGAATTTCAAAAGTTTTACGTGTTTCTTCATTAACGATCAGGTCAAGATAACGTTTACGATACTTTACTTCTGTATCGTTCAGACCATGGAATTTGTCTGGCAGTGGACGCAATGATTTGGTCAGTAATTCAAAATGTTCGATATGTACATACAAATCGCCTTTACCCGAACGACCGATATAACCTTCGACTGCAATGATATCGCCAAGGTCCAGACCTTTAATGGTAGCCAGTACATCTTCAGCGAGTTCTTTACGCGCCACATACAGCTGGATACGACCTGTCATGTCCTGGATCACGATAAATGAACCACGGTTCAACATCACACGACCGGCAACTTTGACGTAAACCTTTTCGCCTGCTTCAATTTCTTCTTTAGATTTATCAGCGAACTGGTCTTGTAAATCCTGGGCATAATGCTCACGCTTAAAGGTATTCGGCCATGGGCTCTTACCTGTTTCTTGTGCCTGAGCTTCGATTTGCTTTAACTTGGCATGACGCTGTGCAATTAAATCGTTTTCGGAAATGATTTGTTCAGAAGTCGATTGAGCGTTATTTTGCGTCATCTCTGCCTCGAATAAGATTAGTTAAAAAATAGAAGTTGCATAGAATAGCAGAAATCCTTCTCAAATCGTAGCGCAAACACTCTCAGGAACCGGCTTTTCTTTGGAAAAATCCACTATCCTGCTATTTACACCATTCGGTTGAGCCTTTCTGTCACTCTTTTAAATTCCCTTTCTTCAACCTTTTGCAGCACCCCGCTGCTCTCAGTTGGGATTAAAGTTTAAATCAGACAGGGGTTATACAAAATCATTGCACTGCAAAATTGTGGCTTAGACCAATAGCTAACTGCCTTGTACCCCCAGACGTTCTACAATGACGCTCAGATTGAAGATGATGTGCCAATCAACAAATAACCAATATGGCATGTCCCATAAAAATGAGTAATGAACTATGTCTAAGATTTTGTTTTTACATGGCTTAGATTCCTCCAGAGAATCCACCAAGTTCCATGCCATTGATGGGGTACATAAATACTGTATCGATGTCGATTATCGAAATCTGAGCTATAGTTCGGTCACCGAGTTTTATCATGAGATGATTGAAACCATCAAACCGGATATTCTGGTCGGCCACAGTCTTGGCGGTTATTGGGCGCTGAAAATGTCACAGGCGTATCAAATTCCCTGTGTAGTGGCCAATCCCATTTTACAGCCTAACTTCCGCGATGATTATCCGGCCATTGGGCATCACGATTTACAGCATGACATTCCTCAGTTTGCCTATCTTGAACTGGGCGATGAAATTCTGGATATGCATGCTGTACAAGCTCAACTGGAAGATTATATGCAGATTCAGGCAGTTGATGGTGGCCACCATCGTCTGGAACACCCTGAACAGATTAATACGCTGATTCAGGAAATCGAAGATCATTTTATCAGGCAATAAAAAAGCCCCACAATTTTGGGGCTTTTTTTTTAATTTATGACTTAAGCAACTGCCGCTTCAGGCTGAGATTTATCATCCAACACTGACCAGATATCCAGGCCTAATTCAGCATGCAGGTCAGGAAGATCAAGGAAGATACTTGCGCCAAGTACTTCATGTTGACATTTTTGAGCCAGTTCATTCACTGCTTTTAAGGTTCCGCCGGTTGCCAGAACATCATCCACAATAATTACTTTCTGGGACTGAACTTCCGCAGACATTTCTAAACGATCCAGACCATATTCCAGGCTATAACCCACACCGACCACTGGAGGTGGCAATTTACCTGCTTTACGCACCAACAATAAGCCTTTGCCTGTACGTTGTGCCAACAAGCTTGCCAACACAAAACCACGCGCTTCAACCGCAATAAAGCTTTCTACTTCTGCCAGTTTGTCAGCAGGAATGCTGGCAATCAAAGCGTCAGTCAATGGACCAATATTGCTCATGAAAAGTGGGGTCAAATCAAAGAAGCAAATTCCTGGTTTTGGAAAATCTTGGACCGTACGAATGTGAGACCACAAAGAAGTAGACAAATTGCTCATGGGAGATCTTAAAAAAGAAAAGGAATATGGGAATTTTAAACCTATTTGAGTGAAACGAACAAGCCAAGCTGTCTAATAAAAACCCGATGTTTAACCACAAAATATTGATTTTATTATATTGATTTATTTTAAAAATATTTAACCCAGACTTTACTGATTCTAAATTACCTAAAAACTCAAGTTTTTACTGCACGACTTTGGTCTATCCCCCAAGATAAACGCTCATTTTGCCATCCTCAGCTTTTTATCCTTTAACCGTCTGCGCTAGAAAAGCTGATTGGCGTGATTTTTAGATAAATGAGGAATGTGTCGTCTATTCTGCTGCTAATTTCGCTGATTAAGCTTTTATTCACTTTACTTTATGAATAGAACTGCGTAAAAATTTAGCCAAATATGTTCACTGTTAAAAAGTCATATTCTTTTAGAGTCTTGCCTTTTATGGATTTTAAGCTGACGCCTACAGTTGCTCAGTTTTGGAGAGTTACATGAGAAAGTTTCAATGCATCGTATGTGGATGGATTTATGACGAGGCGGAAGGTTGGCCTCAAGACGGGATCGTGGCGGGCACCAAATGGGAAGATATCCCGGATGACTGGACCTGTCCGGATTGTGGCGTGTCTAAAGTCGATTTCGAAATGATCGAAGTCTAATCACGTCCAGTTAAAGGCCATATCCATATGGTCTTTTTTTATGCCCTTCTATCATTTATACAGCATGGAGCTCTACCATATGGAAACAACTATGCATCCTATCGTCATTATTGGTTCAGGTATGGCGGGTTATGCCGTAGCACGTGAATTTCGTAAACTCAATCCAGAGCATGAATTGCTGATGATCTGTGCAGATGATGCGGTCAATTATGCCAAACCGACGCTTTCCAACGCTCTGGCCGGCAATAAATCACCTGAACAAATTCCACTGGGCGATGCCACTAAAATGTCAGCACAGCTGAATATGCGTATTGAACAGCATACCTGGGTCAAAGCCATTCATCCGGAAGATCATCAGCTGATTATTGAAAAAGATGGTCAGGAAAGTATGCAACATTATAGCAAGCTGGTATTAGCCATTGGTGCCAATCCGATACGTCTGGCGATCGCCGGTGATGCCAGCGATGACATTCATGTCGTCAACAATTTGAGTGACTATAAAGCTTTCCGTAACAATCTGGCAGCACGTGAAGACAAACGTGTAGTAATTTTAGGTGCAGGCCTGATTGGCTGTGAATTTGCCAACGACCTACAAAATACCGATCATCAGGTTACAGTCATTGATTTAGCCCCTCAGCCACTTGGCCGCTTATTGCCAGAACATGTTGCTACTGCATTCCAGAAGAATCTTGAAGAAACCGGCATTCACTTTGTCTTGGGCACAACAGTCGAAAAAGTCTCTTGTGCGGACAATGGTGATTATCTGGTCACGCTGGCCAACGGTCAGTCTTTGGTCGCTGATGTGGTGTTGTCTGCGGTGGGCTTACAGCCAAATATTTCTTTGGCGAAACAGGCAGACGTACATACCAGTCGCGGAGTGTTAACCACTGCACAACTGGAAACCAACCAGGCCGATATCTATGCCGTGGGCGACTGTGCCGAGGTCAATGGCACCTTATTGCCTTATGTCATGCCGATCATGCAACAAGCCCGCGCTTTGGCAAAAACCTTAAATGGCGAACATACTGCTGTACATTATCCGGCTATGCCAGTGGCAGTTAAAACGCCTGCTGCACCTTTAACGGTATTGCCTGCTCCGGTTGATGTGGATGTCATCTGGGAAACTGAAGAATTTGATGATGGCATGCTGGCTAAAGCATTCGATGCTAACGGCACCTTACGCGGTTTCGTGCTTTTGGGCGCCACTGCAGCCAAACAGCGTCTGACCTTGACCAAGCAGGTTCCTGACTTGATTCCTGCTGCGGTTTAGAGGTTTAATAGCACGGATATTTTTTAAACGAAATATCCTTTAATTAGGACAGCGACTATGTACAGCGCAGCACAGTTTAATCTTTCCCCTTATACCTCGTTCATGCATGAAACCAAGGTTGATCTTGGCAATGGGATCCAGCTACATGTCGAGGTTGGTGGAAATCCGGAACATCCCACCATTTTGCTAATTATGGGTCTGGGTGGGCAAATGCTGTACTGGCCTGACTTTTTCTGCAAGTCACTGATTGACAATGACTATCACATCATCCGTTTTGATAACCGTGATATTGGCCTGTCTTCAAAAGTTCATCACAAAGGTCCGCGCCTGAATACCCTGAAAATGATGAGCCGGTTTGTGCTGGGTCTGGGTAATCAGGGTGCACCTTATGATCTGTATGATATGGCTGAAGATGTCAGTCTGCTGATTGAAAAAATGCAGCTGGAACAGGTCTATGTGCTGGGTGCTTCGATGGGCGGTATGATTGCCCAGATTCTGGCCGCGCGTTATCCGGACAAAGTCAAAAAACTGGGCTTACTGTTTACCAGCAATAACCAGCCGATGTTGCCACCGCCCTTCCCTAAGCAACTCTTTAGTTTGATTGACAAACCGACTTCAACAGATGAAGATGGCATTGTTGATCATAGTTTGAAACTGTTTAAGATCATCGGCTCACCAGGTTATGTCAATCATCTGGAAGCGGTGCAGACCGCCCGTAAATTATATAAGCGAAGTTACTATCCTGCTGGTGTACTTCAACAGTTTTTAGCAATATTATGTACAGGCTCATTGCTGCAACTGGACAAGCAAATCAAACAAGAAACCCTGGTGGTCCATGGTTCTCGAGATCGATTGCTGCCTCCTAGCCATGGCAAGGCCGTTGCGAAAGCAATTTCAGGGGCTAAATTTGAATTAATTGATGGAATGGGGCATGATATCCCACCGCATTTTATTCCATATCTTAGCGAATTATTTGCTGATCATTTTAAATCATAAACATTAGGACACTATGGCTGCATTACCATCCCTAAGACAGCTGTCATACCTCGTAACACTGTCAGAGACGCTACACTTTACAGAAGCTGCTCGCCGCTCCTTTGTCACCCAGTCAACCTTGTCTGGCGGCATCATGGAGCTGGAGCGTTTACTCGGTGGCGTACTTGTTGAACGCGACCGCCAGAATGTTCGTTTAACGCCTCTTGGTGAACAAGTGGTTGCACGCGCACGTGTTCTACTGGCCGATGCTCAGGACCTAATGCGTTTAAGTCGTGAGATGAGTGAACCTTTAACCGGTGATCTACATCTCGGCGTCATTCCAACAATTGCACCTTTCCTATTGTCCCAACTGCTGGACGAAGTACATAAGCAATTACCAAAAATCCAGTTGCATCTGCATGAAGCGCAAAGTGAAAAGATTGTAGAAAAGCTGGAACATGGCAACCTGGATATGGTGGCTTTGGCATTGCCTTTCGATACCCGCGGTCTGAAAGTTGCTGAAATTGCCAAAGAGAATCTGTATCTGGTTTACCAAAAATCTGATCAGCATGCTGCACAAGCAAACTCTTTAGAAGATCTGGATCTGTCTCGCCTGATGTTACTTGAAGAAGGTCATTGCTTGCGTGATCATGCCTTGAGTGCCTGCCCGATTGGTGAGCGTAAAAATGATCATCGTTTAAAAGCCAGCTCACTGCCGACTTTAATCGAAATGGTTTCATCCAATCTTGGTTTTACCTTGTTGCCTGAAATCGCGATTCATACCAATATGGTAAAAGCCAATCCTGAGATTCAGGTAAAAGCGATCGATTCAGCCCCAAGTCGTACCCTGGCATTGGTAACCCGTAAAAGCACACCGCTGCAAAGCGAGTTTGATGTGTTATTACAGATTTTCCAGAAAATCACTCAGCACGATGCTGCCTGATCTATAGATAATAAAAAGGAGCACATGTTGCTCCTTTTTTATATCTTGAATTGAATGCATCCAGTCCGCCTAGAAACTTAGAATCTCTACATTTCAGCTAAATCACTATTCTTTGGGATAGGCATTTGCATCTGCCTGATTCACAGTATAGCTCTCTATCGCATCTACAGGATCGCGTTTTATTGGCTAGCCTTTTGCCTGCACCGGTTTTAGTGATTCGTTCACCGACTGGACTCGACCTGTCAAAAATCCAGACCGTGCTACAGCAACTCGGCTATCAGCCAGATATGCTGCTGTATGCGGACAATATGCTGTCCGCACAATCCATGATTACTGAACATCTGCCTAATCTGATTCTTTATCATGCAGCAACAACTTCAGAGATCAGTTTGATTCATCAGCTGAAACAGCAAAGCTCAGATACACCTGTTATTGCCATATTCAATACGGATGCCATAGCACTCATCTATTCTGCTTTATTATCCGGAGCAGATAGCTATATGCAGCATCATGATTCATTACCGCAGTTCGCTGAGAGTCTAAAAATTGTCTTACGCGGCGGAGCCTACATTCATACTGAACTGGCAGACTATATCCTGCACCAGCCCATTGCTAAAACCTGTCTTAACCTCGCTGAATTGCAGTTATTAAAATTATTGAGTCAACATCAATCGCAAGCTGAACGACAAGATCAGCTCCAGATGAAGGACTATCAGATGTATAGTCGGGTCAAACACATCTATCGAAAACTGGTTAAACTCAGCTTGAACAGTTAAATTCTATGTTCGGAATAAAAAAGAGGCTGAATATTCAGCCTCTTTACATACTTAAACTTATTTAAACAGCTCTAACAGAATACGTTGTGCATTATGCGGTTTTTCACCTTCTTTGGGCTGTGCCCGCAGCCAAGTACCATCACCTTGCAATAACCAAGATTGCTGATTGTCTTTCAAGTAATTCAACAGACCTTGTTGATAGATGCGTTTTTTCAAGGCTTCATCTTCGACCGGGAAACAGGCCTCGACCCGATTAAACAGGTTACGATCCATCCAGTCTGCACTTGAACAGTAAATACGTGAATTGCCATTATTGCTGAAATAATACACGCGGGTATGTTCCAGGAAACGCCCGACAATTGAACGCACCCGGATATTTTCCGACAGACCCGGCAACCCCGGACGCAAACTGCAAATTGAGCGGATAATCAGGTCAATCTGTACCCCGGCCTGAGAAGCCTCATAGAGTTTGTTAATCAATTGCATTTCGGTCAGTGCATTGACTTTGACAATAATCTGCGCCGGTTTCCCTGCTTGAGCATAGGCAATTTCATTATCGATATAGTTAAGTAACTGGGCATGCAAGGTAAATGGCGCATGTAGCAGCTTTTTCAGCTTGGCCATTTTCCCCATACCGGTCAATTCCTGGAAAATACGATGCACATCTTCACACAGATCTTTATCTGTCGTTAATAGACCATAATCGGTATAGATTCGTGCATTGCCGGCATGATAATTACCGGTACCCAGATGCACATAGCGCATCAGTTTGTTATTTTCCCGGCGCACCACCAGAATCATCTTGGCGTGAGTCTTGTAACCAACAATGCCGTAGACCACGACTGCTCCCGCTTCTTGCAGGACATTGGCCACCGCAATATTGGATTCTTCATCGAAACGCGCACGCAATTCAATCACTGCGGTCACTTCCTTGCCATTGCGGGCAGCTTCAGCCAGTACCTGCACAATTTCAGAATCTGGTCCACTGCGGTACAAGGTCTGCTTGATCGCCAGCACTTGCGGATCGCGTGCCGCTTCACGTAATAATGAAATCACCGGCGCAAAAGATTCAAAGGGATGATGCAGCAGAATATCCTGCTTCTGCATTGCACTAAAAATATTTTCAGATTTTTTCAGTACTTTAGGAATGATGGGAGTATGCGAGTCATAACGTAAATGCGGACGTTTAAAGTTAGATAGCAAACGTGCCAGATTGACCGGGCCCGCGACTTTATAAAGCTGCTCGTCGTCCAGATCAAATTCATTCAGCAGATATTCATAAATATGCTGCGGACAATTTTCTGTCACTTCCAGACGCACAGCGCGGCCAAAACGGCGTGAACTGAGTTCGCCTTTGAGTGCCTTGGCCAGATCTTCAACATCTTCATTCAAGGCCAAATCGGCATTTCGGGTAACACGGAACTGATAACAGCCAGTCGCTGTCATCCCCGGGAACAGGTCAGAAACATGCTCATGAATAATCGCCGACAGCATCACATGATGTTCTTTTCCATCGGTCAGTTCATCCGGTAAACGCACCACGCGTGGCAGAGAACGCGGTGCAGGTACCACAGCCAGATCAATCTGACGGCCAAAGGCATCTTTCCCTTCCAGCGTGACAATAAAGTTCAGTGATTTATTCACCAGTCGCGGGAATGGATGTGCAGGGTCCAGACTGATCGGAGTGAGAACCGGCGCAACCTGCTCCTGAAAGTATTTTTTAATCCAGGCAGATTGTGCCGGAGTCAGCTCACCACGGCGCAAGAAGCAAATATCTTCCTCACGCAGTTTTGGCAAAATTTCTTCATTTAAAATACGGTACTGGCGTTCAATGGCGGCATGTGCGGTTTTAGAAATCTGTTCTAAAACCTGCTTTGGAGTCAAGCCATCCGGGCTCCGGCTTTCATTGTCCAGATCCAGCTGTTCCATCATTCCTGCGACCCGGATTTCAAAAAACTCGTCCAGATTACGTGAGAAAATCAACAGGAAATTCATGCGTTCGAGCAATGGATGTAAAGGATCGACAGCCTGTTCCAGGACACGTAAATGGAAGTCTAGGATAGACAGTTCGCGATTAATATAACGATCATTATATGTATATTCGGGCTGTGCTGAAGTTGTGCTGGCTGCCGTATTCATATCAAACCTATGCGGATTTAAAATTGTGCTTATCGCTCCAAGTATGCTTCAAATTGATGACAATTTCATAAAAAAAAGCCCAAATAATTGGGCTTTCTCTTCAAATCATCAATTAAGGTAATTCTGCATAACGCATATAGCGCTGAATCATCCGCTTACGAGCATTTAATGCAGAGGAATTGCGATGATCCTGGAAATATTTCGGATTGGTCAAAATGGCAGCCAGAAAGATGGCTTGATCGCGGGTCAGGCTTTGTGCGGTTTTACCGAAATAATGTTTGGCCGCTGCTTCAACGCCGTAGATATTATCCCCGAACTCGATCGAGTTTAAATAGACTTCCAGAATTCGTTCTTTCGACCACATGCGTTCCATCATCCAGGTCGCGACTGCTTCCTGACCTTTACGCACAAAGGAACGCTTGTTGACGAGGAACAGGTTTTTCGCCAATTGCTGGGAGATTGTCGAACCACCGGCCACTACACGGCCCTGATTTCTGTTTTTATTCAGCGCAGTTTGAATTCCGTCCCAGTCAAAACCATGGTGATGAATAAATTTTCCATCTTCCGCAGTGACGATGGCACGTTTCAGATTCAGGCTGATTTCGTCATAGGGACGCCACTGATGCTGAATCGCTTTGGAAGGTTCTGTCCAGTAATCAATCCGCATCATCATGGTGGTGTTCACCGGATTGGTTCGCCACCAAGCCAGACTGGCAAAGATCCACAATTGAACCAGCAGAATCACACTGACGATGACGAGCATCGTGCGGATCAGAAAGGCTTTCATGTCAGTGCGTTACTCCTGAAAATTTAATTTTTCGTGTTAAGCTTATTCGAAATATACAATCACAGCAAAAAAATAGCATGTCTGAATACTCTCCCCCTGTCGAACATCGCAAACTTGAAATGCATCTCTGGTGGATCACCGCCATTTTAATCGGGATCAATGTTGGATTATTTGGCTGGCAAGCCATGCATGGCATGGATGTTAGCCAGCCGAGTACCCGAGATGCCATTCTCTGGGGTGCCGATTATGCACCTTTAACCTATTTAGCGGAACCCATGCGCTTGTTTAGCAGCATGTTTTTTCATTTTGGCCTGATTCACCTGATGTTGAATATGTGGGCCTTGTATATTTTTGGTAGTGTTGCCGAACAACTGTTTGGCCGGATGTATTTTATTGGCCTGTATGTGTGTGCCGGATTAATGGGCAGCCTGCTCAGTGGCTATATGAATATTCAAGACAGCTATAACCTGATTGAAGGCGGTGTGGCCAATCCCGATTTATTGCCTGCAGTCAGTGCCGGCGCATCCGGTGCCGTGATGGGACTCGGGGCTTCACTGACGGTGCTGGCCTTATTGCCGATGCTGCCACAGCAACGTTTTATCCTGGATAAAAAAACCCTGGTGATGGTGATGGGTCTAAACCTCGCGCTGGGCTTTATGATCAGCGGAATCAACAATGCCGCACATATTGGCGGCATGCTGATGGGGGCTTTTCTCACCTTGTTATGGTACATCGGTCAAAAAATGCAGCGTAGCCACCTGTTCAATCTGATTGCCCTGCTTGTCGGTTTCGGCATTTGTGTGCTGCTTTATCAACATAACTTAGCCTTACTCGAACCCATTCGCCCACTGTGGCAAGAGATTCTGGAAATGATGCAACAGCAACTAAAACTTTAATTCTCAGCCAGTTTAAAAATCACGGAGATGAATCTTATTGATTCATCTCGCGCAAGCTTTGTAAGGGTGGAATATCCGACAAATAACTCAGGCGATAACGGCCAATCAGCGCACATAAAGCGGTCATAAAGATCGGCAGGATAATCCAGATTTCCCAATGTGGCTGAATCATTAAATCCATTTTATAACTGGCAATCGCACTGATCACTTCGGCAAACAGGCAGGAAACTATTCCGGCAAACAGCCCAATAAAACCAATTTCCAGACTCATCATGGTTTTCAGTTTCTGCTTGGAACTACCGAATGATCGTAGCAAAGCCACTTCACGTTTGCGTTCATCCATCAACAGGTTCAGACAGGCCATCAGCACCAGAAAACCGGAAATGCTGACCAGTACCGCCAGAATCGTCACGATTTGCACCAGCACATTCACAATGCGTTTGATCTCTTCCAGAATCAGGCTGACATCAATAAACACCGTGTTGGAAAATTGCTGGATCACAGGGACCAGTTTGCCTTTATCTACCTCCGGGACATAAAAACTGCCCAGATAACTGCCGGCATTGGCATCCATGCTATTCGGTGCAAAGATAAAGAAGAAATTCGGGCTAAAACTTTCCCATTCGACGGTTCTTAGATTAACGACTTTAGCTTCCAGTATCCCTTCTGGCAGACTGAAACTGAGTTTATCTCCGATCTTGATCCCTAGCTCTTCCGCAGTATTGGCTTCGACCGATACGGTGCCGACTTGTTTTAATACCGCGTCACCACTGACAATCACATTATCTTGTGGATAGCTATTTGACTGGGTCAGATTCAGTTCACGTCTTAAGGTATTGCTGCTTTTCACCAGTTCCTCGGCAAAAGGCTGATCATTTTTGGCGACCAGACGCCCACGGACATTTGGATACAGTGGCGTGCTTTTCCAGCCATTCTGCTCAAGTTGAGCTTTCAGGTCTGGCATATCAAAAGGCGGTAAACCATAAACAAACTGATTCGGCGTACCTTCCGGTAACTGTTGCTGCCAGCGCTCCAGCAGATCGGTACGCAAGACTGCCAATACTGTAATCAGGCTTAAGCCCAAGGCTAAAGCCGTAATCTGCAAGGCAGTCTGAGAAGGTGTGCGCACATAGGCTGACAGATTCAGCTTCATATTCCGTAGCAGTTTCACCCCCCCCCATACCGTCAGATACAGCACTGCACATAACACAATAATCGCGCCAATCACCCAGGCGGTCAGCAGCAAGTTTTCAGTCAAAATCACACTAAAAATAATCAGGCTGAGCGTTCCAGTCAGCAGCATCCACAGCATGGATTGCACTGATTTTTCCTGCTGGCGAATCACCCGAATTGGCGGCGTATTCAGCAATTGCAACAAGCTTGGCATGACAAAACCGAGCAGCACCACGGCACTGGTCAGCATCGCGACCGGCAATGGTCCTAGCAACATTGCGATAGCGGAAAACTCAATCTGCAAATTCGGAATCAGCTGCAACATCAATTGCAACAGTCCATAACCCAGACTGATCCCGACCACGGTACCAATTAGCATCGCAATCAACAGCACCATCCCGAGTAAAGCCAGATAAGCTGACAGAATCTGTTTCTTGGTAGCACCGATACAACGCATCAAGGCAATATGATCCTGATTCTGCTGCACATAGCGCTGCGCGGTTAAGGCTATAGCAATCCCGCATAATAGAATGGTCAGAATATTGGCCAGTTGCAGGAAAGTGTCCAGATTGGCGATTGGCTTCATCAAGCGGGTATTGCCTTCACTGGCATTGCGTAACCTGAGACTGCTTTGCTCCTCAAACTCCTGCCCTTGTACTTCCGCTGGCGTTTCAGCCGAGCCGTTTGCTGACTTGACCTGCTGCTTGAACAGGGCTTCATATTGTTGGGTATCATCCGGACGGCCAGCCATGAGTAAGCGATATTCAATCCGGCTCCCTACCTGAATGGCATTAGTTCGTGACACATCCGCCTGGGAGATAATCACCGTTGGTGAAAATCCGGAAAATCCAAGCTCCTGATTGGAGTCCTGTTCAATCTTGGCGGTGACTTTGAATGCTGCATCGGCAATATTGAGCTGATCCCCCAATTTGACTTTGAGCAAATCCATGGCTCGTGGACTGAGCCAGATTTCACCAGACTGAATCGACTTTTTTGCCGGTTGCACCCGCAGTTCGCCACGCAAAGGAAAAGCCTGATCAATGGCTTTGACATTGACCATGACAAACTGCGCATCGGTATAGGCCATACTGCTAAAGAAAGTGACTTCTGACTGCTTTAAATCCAGCTGCTTGGCCTGATCACGCCACTGCTCTGGCAACGGCTCATTATCTGAAAGCACCAGATCACCAGCCAACATTTCTGCTGCCTGCAAGGCGACTGCATTTTGGATCTGCTCGTTACTAAACTTGAGTGCAGTAGTCGCACTGATCGCCAGTGTTAAGGCAATAATCAGCAGATAAATCCCGGTGGTTTTAAAGCTTTGCGTCAGTAAAGGACGAAATAATGGATTCATTTCATCCTCCACTCGGATGTTCAATCAGCTCGCTATTCAGCAGTTCAAAATGCCGCTGACACTGCTGTGCCAGTTTGCGATCATGCGTGACCAGCACCAAAGTCGTCCCCAGTTCCTGGTTTAGTTGAAAGAGTAGTTGTTCAATTTCTCTGGCCGTTTCACCATCGAGATTGCCTGTAGGTTCATCGGCAAAAATGATTTTTGGTTCACTGACCAGTGCACGAGCGATGGCTACACGCTGTTGTTCACCGCCAGACAGTACTTTCGGCGTTTGCTGCGCCTGTCGATCCAGACCGACTTTATGCAACAGAGCCAAGGCTTTGTGCTCGGTTTCTGCATATTTAAAACCAGGTTGCAGACGTAATGGCAGCATCACATTTTCAAGTGCAGTCAGATGTGGCAACAGCTGAAAAGACTGAAAGACAAACCCGATATTTCTTAAACGTACCAGCGCACGTTGTTCTTCATTCAAGTTAGACACTGATTCGCCACAGACCATAAGCTGACCTGAACTTGCCTGATCCAGTGTCGCCAGAATACCCAGTAATGTGGATTTCCCGGAACCGGAACGACCGGTAATTGCTACCTGCTCCCCGGCCTGAATCTCCAGATCAAGATTCTCAAAAATGGTGAGCTGTTTTTGTGAAAGTTGTATCTTTTGTGTCAATTTCTGGGCAGAAATAATAGCCTGTGGCATGATGGTCGAATCGTTGCTGCTTTGAATCATACGTGTCCTATATGAAAGATCTTAATCAGAAAACTCGGCTATTGCCTTACTTTTTTGTGCTCAGTCTGTGCCTGTTACCTCTTGGGGTCTCAGCAAAGACGATTATGATTTTAGGTGATAGTTTAAGTGCAGGTTATGGTATCCAGCCCCAGCAAGGTTGGGTACATTTATTACAAAAGCGTTTAGAGCAACAGTATCCGAAACAGCATAAAGTGGTCAATGCAAGTGTCAGTGGCGAAACCACCAGCGGAGCACTGGCCAGACTGCCAAAATTGCTGCAGACGCATCGTCCAGACCTTGTGGTCATTGAGTTAGGTGGCAATGATGGCTTGCGTGGACAACCACCACAAATGATTCAAAAAAATTTAGCCAGTCTGATTCAGCAGAGCCAGAAAGCCAAGGCTAAGGTCATTGTATTTGGCATGAAAATGCCGCCTAATTACGGGCAGGCCTATAGCAAGGCTTTTGAAAATAATTATAAAGTGGTGAGTCAGCAATATAAGGTGAAGTTATTGCCTTTCTTTATGCAAGGTGTCGCCGGTAATAAAACCCTGATGCAAAAGGATCTGATTCACCCAAATGCCAAAGCACAGACGATCCTGTTAAATAATGCTTATCCATACATTAAAGGCGCTTTATAAAGCGCCTTTAACTTATTTTAGAATGTATTTAGATGAATCGTGATTAGAAATCAAAGAAGGTCACTTCACCAGTTTCCAGTGAATATTCAGCACCCACGACTTTTAATTTTCCTTGTCCAATCAGGTTTTCCAGAACGGCCGAACCATGACGCAACTGATTCACCGAAGCAAATACGTTGGAACGTACTGCATGCTTGGATAATTTTGCCAAGTCATTTTTCAGTTCAGTCTGCATTAAGGTTTCAACAGAAGGACGTACGCGGTTCACAATCGACATCAGGTTTGCCGATGGCGGGCAATCAGGGCACATTAAGGTATCAATGGTGGCTTTAATCGCACCACAGTGACTGTGACCTAACACCACCACAATCGCGCAATCATAACGTGCCGCGGCAAATTCAACACTGCCGACCTGTGAGGGTGCAACAATATTACCTGCAACACGAATCACAAAAAGATCGCCGAGACCCTGATCAAAAACCATTTCGGCTGGAACGCGCGAATCTGAACATCCCAAGACAATCGCAAACGGATTCTGATCCTCTGCCATTTCTGCGCGCTGTTGGTGGCTAAGTTGTTTTGGATGCGTGGTATCGCCACTGACAAAACGTTGGTTACCCTGTCTAAGACGTTCTAAAGCTTCTTGAGCTGTGAGCATTCTTTTCTATCACCGATGGTTTTAGTTGCAATATCTTACTGCCAGTTTTTTTGAATGTCACTTGCAAAAAATCTTAGCTGATTAAATTTTTAGCATTTATCTAATTTCATTTCTGCAGGGAATTTATGCGCAATACATCACATTTTCCAGTCATTTAATGTAATTCAACAAAAAACTAATGGGTGACAAGCGCAAGGATTGATTTAAAATAGGGTGAAGAATAATGTTTTTATTTGAATGAAAATTGCAAATTTATAACATGGAAGTATTTTAATTGAGCAATTTGCTCACTGGGTTTGTTTTGGGGAATCGCCAATGAAGAAAATAATAAAATTGCGCTCGAAAATGATTTGTTCAGCCGTGGTTGCCTTAAGCATGGCATTACCGGGCCTGACACATGCTCAAATACTGTTTAGCCAGAAAAATGAAACATCTGCCAAAGTCTTGCAGCAGCATCTGTTGCAGGAACGCAGCCTTGCCGGTCTCAAATCCAAGACCCTCAAAATTGGCGAGGTCACCTGGAGCTATAGCGAAGGCGGCGCTAAGAACAAACCATCCATTCTACTGATTCATGGTCTGGCCGGCACGCGCGACAACTGGAACCGGGTTGCCCAGTTTCTGACGCCCTATTATCATGTCATTATTCCAGATTTGCCGAGCAACGGCGACACCAAAGTTCCGGACAATTTTGATGTTTCTGTACCCAATGTGACTTCCCAGCTACGTCTATTTATTGAAACCTTAAATGTGGACGAGAATTTACATATTGCCGGACATTCCTTAGGCGGCTCGATTGCCACGGTTTATGCCTCGCAATACCCTTTCGATACACAAAGCCTGTTTTTAATTAATAGTGCTGGCCTGTATAAAATGGGTAATACGCCCTATACCAAAGATCCTCAAGCCTTGAAAGACCTGATCGTCAGCAAGCCCGGTGATCTGCAAGATGTTTCCAAACAGCTGATGCAGAACCCGCCGGTGATTCCTTATCAGTTACGACATGCACAGGAAAAACTGCTGATTTCACGCGCTGAACAAACCAGCAAATCGATTGATCAGGTGGTGATGCTGAACCGGATTTATACACCGGAAACCTTTGCCCGCCTGACCCGCACGGTAGAAGCACCCACCTTGATTTTATGGGGCAGACAGGATCGAATCATTAATGTCGAAGTAGTCAAAGAACTACATGCCCTGCTGAAACGTGCCGAGAAGCCAGTGATTTTAAATAATGTCGGGCATATGCCGATTCTTGAAGCAGAAAAACAGGTCGCACAACATTATTTGCCTTTTCTGGCCAAGACGCAGACCCTAAAAAACCCGCTTGCTGATAAACTCATTCCTTTAAATTAAGTTTCAGAGATGCTATGCAGAAACACCCGATGATTGAGCAGTTGATCGATGCTCAACTTGATTTTCTCGATCAGGCATTTTCTCAATCTGAAACGATTCAAAGCGAGTTTCATGCATTTTATTTGTGGCTGCGTAAACAGACGCTAAAAGAGCTGTGGAGCTGTGAACTGATCAATCAGCTTTTACAAAAACAGATTCTGGGTACTGTAGCCAGCAGCTTTCTGATTGAACAGATTGCTGAGCATATCCGTTTTGCATTGGTGCATCCGGCCAATGATACCACCACGATTGCCGATCTGATTCCAGTCCTGACCGTCGATAAAATCGCCCAGTATGTGGCCAGCAAAAGTGGCCATCGTCAGCGTCTGATTAAAACCGTCGTGAATAATCCGGCATTTTCAGCCATGATTACCCAATTGATCCAGCATTCCATTCAGGATTATATGGATAACTCCATGATTGCCAAAAGCGTGCCCGGGGTTTCCCGCTTTATGAAAATGGGCAAATCCGTTCTGGAAAATGTCACCGATACCAACCTCGATAGCACCATTGCACGTTATCTGCAAAAGAACATTCTGAAGCTCAGCCAGATGAGTGAGCATGTACTGAACCAGCATTTTGACGACGAGAAACTCTATCATTTTCAGGCCAATCTCTGGCATAAAATCAAGGACATGCCAGTATCGGTCTTGAAGAATTATATTGAGCTGCAGGACCTGAATCAGACAGTCGGCTTAGGGCATGACATCTGGGATCACATACGTCAGACAGACTATCTGCAGCAGCAAGTGCATGACGGAATTCATACCTGGTATGTCCGCAATCAGGAACATACCTTTGATCAGTTATTACGTGATTTGAATATTGATGAAGCGCTAATTCAGAATGAATTGCAGCAACTGCTCAGTCCGGTAATCCAGCAGATGGTTTCTCAAGGCCATTTACGTGAGCGTGCACGCAAATATCTGGAACAATTTTATTATCATGAAGATACTTTGAAAATTCTTAAGATTTAAATAAAAAAGCCGCTATAAAGCGGCTTTTTTTTGTCTGCTTAGATTAGAAATTATAGGTTAATCCGGCAAATACTTGCTGACGATCCAGATAATAATCATTTGAAGCATTTGACAGTTTTTTATCAAATAAATTATTTAACCCGGCCCGAACAGTGACTTGGTCATTCACCTCATAATTTGCAGACAGATTAAATACGGTATGTGGCTTTTGCATCACCACTGTATCTTCAGCACTTGCCGTATATTGCTCACCAGTATATTGCGCTGCAAGTTCCAAGGACAGTGGATCAGTGGGTGTCCAGTTGAGTGCACTATAAACTGACAACTCTGGAATCGTTGAGAGATTTTTGCCTGTTACTAAATTTTTTGACTCAAAATAATAAGTTGCATTAGTTTCCCAGCTCAAACTATCTAAAAGTGGTAAGACCACACTTGCTTCCAAGCCTCGTACACGCGCTTTTTCAGCATTTTGATATTGTGTCCACCACACACCATTGATTTCTCCTAAAGCACGATATTCGATTTTATTTTTAAAATCTGTGTGGAAATAGGTTAAACCGAGATCAAAGTCATTTTGAGCAAAATTAAATCCAATTTCATAATTAGTACTTTCTTCAGGCTGCAAGTCTGCATTACCAGCCATATAACATCCGCCCGATACATAGCCCAAAGGCTTAAGTGATGTACATCCATTCCCCCCTGAACGAGTCGCGGCACCTGCAGTATTCTCTTTTAATGAAGGTGCTCTAAAGCCCTGAGCAACACCGCCTTTGACGGTCAATACTTCATTTGGCTGCAGCACCAGATAAGCACGGGGACTATTATGTGTGCCAAATTTATCGTGATGATCGAAACGGTTCCCCAGTGTTAAATGTACTTGATCATTAAAAATAATTTTATCTTCAATAAACAGCGCCCAAGTATCTCCTTCTAGCTCTGAACCATATTCATTTCCGTCATAACTTGGAATAGACAGCCCAATATTACGTGTATTGATCAACTCTTCTGATTTCCACTGGCCTCCCACTGTAGCGATATGCTCAACACCTAACTGAAACGGAATATTGAGATTACCCTCTACAATGCTTTCCTTGGATTTTTGTGTGGTCGGCCCCGTCTTTGTTATCTGACTTTGATCATAATCATTATAGTAAGCAGTAATTTTTGAATCACCAAAAGCCCACTTGGCATCATGTGACAAAGAAATTGAACGATGTTCTAACTCTGACGGACCCCAGGATAATACGGCCTGTTCTTGGCCATCCACCACCTGTGATGTGGTAGACGGGTTGTCTTGCTGCAACCCATAGCCCAGTTCTAAAGACAGGCTATGAATATCATTCGGCGTATAATCAAATTTTAAATTCGCATTTTGATCACGGCTACCCGATTGTCCTGTTGCCTTACTTCCCGCCATTCCAGGAATATTACGATCAGAAATTTGATAGCCTTGATCCGCTTCCTGTTCAGTGATCCCGACTGTAGCACGCATGCCGAGCGTATCGGTTAAAGGGCCATATCCGACGAGTCCTGATTGGATCGTTCGGCCCAAATCAGAAGATGTAGTCGGCACGGTATGGTTTAAGGTAAAAGACCCTCCCCATTCTGAAGGGATTTTTTTGGTAATGATATTGATCACTCCACCCATCGCATCAGAACCATATAAAGAAGACATTGGCCCACGTACGACCTCAATGCGTTCAATCATTTCTGGTCTAACCCAGTTTAGATCTTGATGACCCAAGTTTGCACGATAGTTGGTATCTCTGGATGAACCTACACGTTTTCCATCAATTAAGATAAGTGTGTAATTTTCAGGCATGCCACGTAATTGAATTTTTGAGCCAGTACCATTTGAACTCAGCCCCCCTGTTACACCAGGTACACGTTTTAAAATATCTGCCAGGCTTGAAACAGGTTGTTTTTGAATTTCTTCGGCAGTAATGACACTAATTGAAGCTGGCGCAGATTTAACATCCACTGCCTGCCCACTCGCAGTCACCACAATCGTTTGTAACTTGGTCGTCTCAGACTGCACTACGCCTTTTTTTTCTTCAGTAACTTGGTCTTGCGCTTGCACTGAAACAGTCATTGCTGTGAATATAGCAAATGCTAAAGTCTTTTTTAAGAATGGCTTATTCATACCTTGTGCGCCCCAATATTTATGAAGAGATCATGTTTATTCGGTTGCGAAGTGTAACAGCTTTCCACTTAAATACAATTGCTATTGATAATTATTATCATTAATATTCACTATATTTTAAGCCAGATATAAAAAAACCTCGAACTGTCGAGGTTTTTTAAAATGCGATAAATAAACTGTTATATGGAACGGCTTATTTCATATACGCACCTTCAGACTGACTATGATCCGTTTCATCAACGACATGCATTAATTCAGGTACATGTTGTTTTAATGTGGTTTCAACACCTTGTTTCAAAGTGATATCAATCGCTGAACAACCCTGGCAACCACCACCAAATTTAAGTACAGCGGTTAAACCTTTTTCAGGGTCTTCTTTGACTTCGACCAGTGCACAGTTACCGCCATGGCCTGCTAGGCCCGGGTTAATTTCAGACTGCAATACATAGGTAATACGCTCTTCTACCGATGCATCTGGCCCTACGCGTGGCACTTTGGAATTCGGTGCACGGAAAGTCAACTGACCACCAAAACGGTCTTTGTTGTAGTCAATCACGGCATCGAGTAAATACGGAATAGATGGCGAGTCGATAAAAGCAGGGAAATCAGGATATTCCTGCTTATAATCTGTCGGTACAACTTCATCAGGTGCACTATAGGCCATGCAACATTCAGCGCGAGGAGTACCCGGATGCTCTACAAAAACACGCACACCAATACCCGGGGTGTTCTGTTTATCCAGTAGATCCTTTAAATACTCTTGTGCTGTTGGTGTAATCAATAAGTTGGGAATTTCACCAACAACTGGAGTGCTGCTGTTCTCAGTCGACATAACAATAATTTCCTCAAGCTCAAGCGGCCATTTTAACTGAAGATGCGGGGTAATTTTTAAAAATCAACTAAAATTGTCGGATTTATTATAAAAGTACAACTTTAGCTTAATTTTAATGGCATGATAATTGGCAAATAGGCACCCTTAGAATCATTTATATGCTTGATTTACCTTTTAATCATACCGTGACCATTATTCTGATCACCTGTATTGTGTCATTTATTGCTTTCTCCAAAGAGACGGTGATGAATCGCCTGATTTTCTGGCCGCCGGCACTGCAACGTGGACAATACGACCGCTTTATTACGCATGGCTTTATCCATGCGGATGGTGCACATCTGTTGTTCAACATGATTACCCTGTTCTTTTTTGGCAGCGTGATTGAAAGCTTTTACCGTCAATATCTGTACGACCTGGGTTTTATCCTGTTTTACCTCGGTGGTCTGATCGCAGCGATTCTGCCAAGTTACCTGAAGCATAAAAATGATGCGCGCTGGGCTAGTCTCGGCGCTTCCGGTGCAGTTTCGGCTGTACTGTTTGCCTATATTCTTTTTGAACCTTGGAAGTTGATCTTTGTGTTCTTTATTCCGGTTCCTGCAATTATTTTTGCTGTGCTGTATATAGCCTATAGCATCTGGTCAGGCAAAAAAGGCAATAGCAATATTAATCACAGTGCGCACTTATGGGGAGCAGCCTATGGTGTGATCATGACGATTATTCTGGAGCCACGCCTGATTCCGCATTTCCTGAATAAACTGATGCAGGTTCCGTTTTAATCAGGTTTTTTAAATACTGAAGGAATGAGGCTATATACGAATTAGTCCTCATATTTCTGCTGAAAATGGATAAGAGAGCTGCTGCTCTCTTATTCGTTTGAAACATCTCGTAATATATTAGAAAGTCATGATGTCACTTAATGCCAATCTTGGACTGAATTTTACAGCGATAATGTATACATCTGTATATTAATTACTGTCATTATCGAGATATTTTGCATGTCCACTACACCAGACGGTCTTCAATTTCCTCTTCAGTCTCAGCAACAAAAACCAAGTAGCTCCAAAGCAGGTCGTGCGATCATCGCAGCAGCCTTAGCCAATGTAAATCCATACAGTTCTCAACAGGCACAATCAGAAAAAAACTGGCGCAAACACTACACAGTACATTTTAAGCAACTGGTCGAACAGGGACTGAGTTCTCCTGAAGCCAGCCTGAAAATTGCCGAAGATGGATTGGCACAGGCCCATCAGACTTTTGAATTTTACCGTGATGGTCAAAAGTATGTATTGCAAGATGCCTTAACTCTGCCCGCAGGTCAGTTGCATACCTTCAAGCTGACAGGTAATAGCAAATCGGCACCAGAATGGTATGTGCCTTACCACGGTCAAAAGCTGCAAGGTGATGCCTTATTGGAGCAGATTGAGCGCTGGGAAAGCCAAGGCATTGTGGAAACCAGTCATGCCAATGCCCTACGTGAATGTGTGGTGCATCCTGAATGGTTTGATCTTTCCGATCGAACCACGGTGCTGTTTGGTGCAGCATCTGAAGCCGGTCCTCTGACCTGGCTGGCGAAATGGAAAGCCAATATTGTAGCGATTGATCTGCCGAATACCCGTGTATGGGGCAAGATTGTTGATACCATCAACCAAGGCAATGCCACGCTGTATGCGCCATGTACTGAAGACCTGCCTGCTGATACTTCACTTGATATTTTAAAAGAAAAACTGGGCGCAAATTTGCTCACCCAGATTCCTGAAATTGCCACATGGCTATTACAGTTTGAGCAGGACCTAGATCTGGCTGCAATTGCCTATCTGGATGGTGAAAAGCATGTTCGGGTCTCCATGGCGATGGATGCCATCATGCAGCATGTCAGCCAGCAAAAAGCTAATACCAGCCTGATGTACATGTGTACGCCGACCGATGTTTATGCGGTTCCGAGTGAAGTGATCGAAGCCTCTAAAGTAAAATATACTGAACGCTCTAAGGTACAGACGATCCTTTCTAAAGGGGTTTCAGCTTTAAGCCGCAAACACTTTTTCCAGAAAAATGCGCATGAACTGATTCAGTCTGGTGATCAGGCGTATGGTATTTGTGACTGTCTGGTGGTTGAACAAGGCCCGAACTATGCGCTGGCAAAACGCATTCAGCAATGGCGTGCTACCTTAGCTCGTGCTCAAGGTCAGCGGGTCAGCATCAATATTGCCCCTTCTACTACGACCTATTCCGTGACCAAAAATCCGCTATTAAAAGCAGCGTTCAACGGCGCCAGCCTGTTTGATGTTGAAGCCTTTGCACCTGAAACCACCAATGCAATTATGGCTGCACTGTGGATTCATGACCTTCGCAATCCAGAATCGGTGGCCAATCCTGAAGTGAAGCTGAACCATCCGCTTGAATTAATGATGCATGGCGCGAATCATGGTGGTTTGTGGCGAGTGGCCTATCTGGCACGTACCGCACTACCTTTTGCTGCACTATATGGTTTTGCGACAGAGAAGTTGCCAAAAGGATTATTGAGTAAGTTGAAGAAGTAATTTTTTTATTATCTTCATCCAATTTTTCCATAAGAAAGGTAATCGTTATTTTTAAAGTTCTCCCCTCGTTGCGTAGCAGTGCTGCTCATCCCTAAAGCAGAGAGAACTTTAATTGAAAATGGGCGTTCCCTCTCCTTCTAGGAGAGGGTTAGGGAGAGGTTAATTTAGGCTTTCAATCATTCAAATTCTTATGAATGTGCTTTGGGCAGATTTAAGTTGATCTATTTTATAGCTTCTTTTTTTCTTTACTTTTGAAAGATCAAAAGTAACAAAAATCTTTTGTTAAGCTGATGATATGTCCCTATATCACAGCCTAACGGCGACATCCCTGTCGCCTTAATCGTAATTTAGATTCCTCTTTTACATCCTTAATTTTTCTTCCACCCATAAAAAAAGCTGCTCTAGAGCAGCTTTTTTTATGTCTAAATAACTTAGAACACTTTTAACAGTACCCAATACAAACCGCCTGACAGGCAGATCGTTGCAGGCAAAGTAAAGATCCAGGCAGACAGAATGGTTTTCACCATTTGGAAGTTCAGACCTGACTTGTTCGCCACCATGGTACCTGCTACTGCAGAGTTCAATACATGGGTAGTGGATACCGGCATACCGAAGCCATCCGCTGCAGCAATCGTCGACATCGCAACTAGTTCGGCAGACATACCCTGACCATAAGTCATATGCTGTTTACCAATACGCTCACCAACCGTCACGACAATACGCTTCCAGCCGACCATCGTACCCAGACCAAGTGCCAAGGCTGTCGCCACTTTCACCCAGGTCGGGATGTATTGCAGGAATGAATCCAGATTGTCACGGTATTCATCTACTGTTTTTTCCTGCGCAGCACTCATTGCCGGTAAAGCTTCTGCTTTATCCAGACGCTTAAATGCTGTAGTGCTCAGATACATGTCATTACGGAATTCAGATACTTGAGCTTCAGGAACATCCTTAATGCTGGTATAGCTACCGACTTTCTCACCCAGATGATCCGTCAAGCTTGCCAATGCAGGCACGACTTCAGGGGTAATTTCCTTGGTCTGAATGTACTTGGTGATCACATCACGAGCTTGTTCATCCGGAATATCCTGATGATTTGGATAGATCACATCCGCTGTTTGTGCAGATAACTGACCAAAAGATTGAATATGTTGTGCATCCAGATTCTTGTTCAGCGAGTACGCCAACGGTACACAGCCGATCAGAATCAGCATGATCAGGCCCATACCTTTTTGACCGTCATTTGAACCATGGGCAAAACTCACCCCAGTACAGGTAAAGATCAGCATGGCACGAATCAATGGTGGCGGTGGCTTGTTACCTTCAGGTGGCTGGAACAATTCCAGTTGACGCTTGAAGATTTTTTTCACCAGCAGGAACACAATCGCAGCAAATGCAAAACCGATTAAAGGCGAGAATAACAGCGCCTTACCGACTTTCATCACCTGCTCCATGTCTATACCTGAAGCGCCAGTACCGGCATTCAGAATATAGTTCATGATGCCCACACCCAGAATCGAACCGATCAGGGTATGTGAACTGGATGCCGGAATACCGAGGAACCAGGTTCCCAGATTCCAGAGAATTGCTGCGATCAGCATGGCAAAAACCATGGCAAAACCTGCTCCGGAGCCGACATTCATGATCAGCTCGACTGGCAATAACGCAATAATGCCGTAAGCGACCGCACCACTGGCGACCATAACCCCAAGGAAATTACAGAAGCCGGCCCACATCACTGCGACGGGAGCAGAAAGTGCGTTGGTATAAATGACCGTGGCAACTGCATTGGCGGTATCGTGGAAGCCATTGACGAACTCAAAGCTCAACGCAATAAAAAGTGCCGTCGCTAACAAAATAACTGAATACAAGCCTAAGGCCGGTACATGCGCTAAATCTGCAGACAACTGGAAGCCGATATAAATCAGCGTAGTGATAATAAGAGTCAGGAACACCGGCATAAAAAATTTCGGTGTTGGCACATGAACATTGGTCGACTTTTGGGAAGCCGACTCGTGTGCTGAATCTACGGGAGTTTGATTAGGATTCATGCAAGCAGGAATAGAGGATTCAAGAATCCCCATATTGTTCAGTTAAATTGTGACAATTATATGACAAACTGCTGTCATATGAAGCAATTATTTGGATTTTCTTGCTGCTATTCGTCCTGTTTAATTCCGACTAAAAAACTAGATTTTGATTATATAAATCATTTACTTAAGAGAAGATTCCAGCTTATATAAGCTTAAAAACCGCACATAATTTTCTACTAAAACGATTCACACCCTGCTTGTCATCAAGCTGAGTAAAACTTTCAGTTACACAGCATAAGCCATCAATATGACAATTTCATGAATGAAAGCATCAGCTTAATTTTTTGATTTTGTTTTCTGCCTGAAAGGCATCGAATCAGATTCGAGATTGCAATATTTTCTGATCCGGATTTTAAACTTGTTGTTTGTCTAGATGACTTATCAAATTTTCATATCATGCTTATCCATCATTCTGAGCAATGTCAGCAGAAATCAGCCAACTAATCTGCTAAGATTAGCGTCGTTTTTTTTTGATTTCTGCTGAGAAAGTTTGAATGTCTACACTTACCACTTTAAAAGAACTTCTTGCCAAAAGAATTTTAATTATCGATGGTGCGATGGGTACCATGATCCAGCGCCATAAACTGGAAGAAGCCGATTATCGTGGTGAGCGTTTTGCTGACTGGGCCTATGATCTCAAAGGCAATAATGATTTGCTGGTGCTGACTCAACCACAAATCATTCAGGGCATTCATGAAGCTTACTTGGAAGCTGGCGCCGACATTATTGAAACCAACACCTTTAACGGTACTCGCGTTTCAATGTCGGATTACCACATGGAAGATCTAGTTCCTGAAATTAACCGTGAAGCAGCGCGTCTGGCCAAAGAAGCCTGTGCCAAATATTCAACGCCTGAAAAACCGCGTTTTGTAGCCGGTGTGATCGGACCAACATCACGTACCACCTCTATTTCTCCAAACGTAAATGACCCGGCGTTCCGTAATATCACTTTTGATGCGCTCAAAGTTGACTATATCGAATCAATCAAAGCCTTGATCGAAGGTGGTGCAGACATCATCCTGATCGAAACTGTATTCGATACTTTAAATGCCAAAGCTGCCATCTTTGCAGTAAAAGAAGTCTTTAAAGAATTAGGCTATGAACTGCCAATCATGATTTCAGGTACGATTACTGATGCATCAGGTCGTACTTTAACCGGTCAAACCGCTGAAGCCTTCTGGAACTCCATGCGTCATGCAGAGCCGTTATCTATCGGCTTTAACTGTGCGCTGGGTGCAGATGCAATGCGTCCACACGTGAAAACCGTGTCTGACGTTGCCGATACCTTTGTTTCAGCGCATCCAAACGCTGGGTTGCCAAATGCCTTCGGTGGATATGATGAAACGCCGGAAGAAACTGCGGCCTTCATTAAAGAATTTGCAGAAAGTGGCTTAATTAATATTACCGGTGGTTGCTGTGGTACTACGCCGGATCATATACGCGCGATTGCAAATGCTGTTGCAGGCATTACCCCTCGTCAAATTCCTGAAATTGAACCGGCGTGTCGTTTAAGCGGTTTAGAGCCATTTAACATCACCAAAGATTCACTGTTCGTGAACGTCGGTGAACGTACCAACGTCACCGGTTCGAAAAAATTCCTGCGTCTGATTCGTGAAGAAAACTTTGCCGAAGCGCTTGATGTTGCCCGTCAACAGGTTGAAGCCGGTGCACAGATCATCGACATCAACATGGATGAAGGCATGCTCGATTCGCAAGGTGCGATGGTGCACTTCCTGAATCTAATCGCGTCTGAGCCAGATATTTCACGTGTGCCAATCATGCTGGATTCTTCTAAATGGGAGATTATCGAAGCGGGCCTGAAATGTGTGCAAGGTAAAGCCGTGGTGAACTCGATTTCCCTGAAAGAAGGTCATGACGAGTTTGTCGAACGTGCCCGCCTCTGCCGTCAATATGGTGCCGCGGTCATCGTGATGGCATTTGATGAAGATGGTCAGGCCGATACAGCTGCGCGTAAAAAAGAAATCTGTAAGCGTTCATATGATGTTCTGGTGAATGAAGTAGGCTTCCCGTCTGAAGATATCATCTTTGACCCGAACGTCTTTGCGATTGCGACCGGTATTGAAGAACACAACAACTATGGCGTGGACTTTATTGAAGCGACTGGCTGGATTAAACAGAACCTGCCAAATGCGATGATTTCTGGTGGTGTGTCGAACGTATCGTTCTCGTTCCGTGGTAACGAACCGGTACGTGAAGCGATTCACTCGGTGTTCCTGTACCATGCCATTCAGCAAGGCATGACTATGGGTATTGTAAATGCCGGTCAGATGGCGATTTACGATGACATCGATAAAGAATTGAAAGAAGCGGTTGAAGATGTTGTTTTAAACCAGAACCAGGGTGAAAGCGGTCAGGAAGCAACCGAAAAACTGCTTGCTGTTGCTGAAAAATACCGTGGTCAAAGTGGTACGCAAAAAGCCGAAGAAAATCTGGAATGGCGTAATGAGTCTGTTGAAAAACGTCTTGAATATGCATTGGTAAAAGGCATCACGACTTATATCGATCAAGATACTGAAGAAGCGCGTTTAAACTCTACACGTCCACTGGATGTGATTGAAGGTCCATTGATGGCGGGTATGAACGTAGTCGGCGATCTGTTCGGTGCCGGTAAAATGTTCTTGCCACAAGTAGTCAAATCTGCACGCGTGATGAAACAGGCTGTAGCGTGGTTGAACCCGTTCATTGAAGCTGAGAAAACCCAAGCCGAAGCAAAAGGTAAAATCCTGCTGGCTACGGTGAAAGGCGACGTACACGACATCGGTAAAAACATCGTTGGCGTAGTATTAGGCTGTAATGGTTATGACATCGTGGATCTGGGCGTGATGGTGCCATGTGAGAAAATTCTACAAACTGCGATTGATGAAAAAGTCGATATCATCGGTTTGTCTGGTCTGATCACGCCGTCTCTGGATGAAATGGTCTTTGTTGCCAAAGAAATGCAGCGCAAAGGCTTTAACATTCCGTTAATGATTGGTGGTGCGACGACTTCTAAAGCGCATACCGCAGTGAAAATCTCACCGCAATATCATAATGATGGCGTGCTTTACACCGCAGATGCTTCACGTGCCGTGGGTGTAGCAACACAATTGCTTTCTCCTGAAATGAAACCAAAACTTTTGGCTGACTATGCAGCGGATTATGAAAAAATTCGTACTCGTCTTGCCAACAAGCAACCGAAAGCGGCGAAATTGTCTTATCAAGAGTCAGTCGAAAACGGCTTCAAGATCGATTTCGACAAGAATGCACCGGTTAAACCAAATTTCATTGGATCTGAAACTTTCACAAATTATCCGCTTGAAGCTTTGGTGGAATATTTTGACTGGACACCGTTCTTTATTTCATGGAGCCTGGCGGGTAAATTCCCGAAAATCCTTGAAGATGAAGTGGTGGGTGAAGCAGCACGTGACTTGTATGAACAAGCACAAGCAATGCTGAAAGACATCATCGAGAATAAACGTTTTGATGCGCGTGCGACGTTTAGTATTTATCCTGCAAACCGTGTAGCAGCAGATACAGTTGCCGTTGCAGATGAAGCGGGTAATGTAACCCACAGCTTCGAGCACTTACGTCAGCAGTCTGACAAAGTGACAGGTAAAGCGAACTACTCTTTGGCAGACTTTGTTGCGCCAAAAGATGTGGCTCAGGATTACTTGGGTGGCTTTACCGTGTCGATTTTTGGTGCGGAAGAACTTTCGCAAGAATACAAAGCCAAAGGTGATGACTATAATGCGATTATGGTTCAAGCTTTGGGTGACCGTTTTGCCGAAGCATTTGCAGAGCATTTACACGAGCGTATTCGTAAAGAGTTCTGGGGCTATCAAGCAGACGAAGCTTTATCAAATGAAGATTTGATTAAAGAAAAGTATGTCGGTATTCGTCCTGCACCAGGTTATCCTGCTTGTCCTGAGCATTCTGAAAAAGCACCACTCTTTGATTGGTTAGGTACAACCGACAAGATTGGTACGTACTTGACGACGAGCTTTGCGATGTGGCCACCTTCATCAGTGAGCGGTTTCTATTATGCAAACCCTGAAACTGAATACTTTAACGTGGGTAAAATCTCTGGCGACCAGTTGGAAGATTATGCGAAGCGTAAAGGTTGGACGTTAGATGAAGCGAAACGTTGGTTAGCACCGAATTTGGATGATTCTGTGGTGTAATCCCCCTCGATCCCCCTTTTCCAAAGGGGGAAGAATCCATTCGTATCGAATAAAAAATCCCCCTCAATCGAGGGGATTTTTGTTTTTAATCTTTTAATCCCCCTAAATCCTGAGCCATATATGTCGCTAGGTTAAAGAGGGACTTCCACGTATCAAATTATTTACGTGACAACTCCTCCCTTTTTAAAGGGAGATTGGGAGAGATTAATTGATATAAATAAAACAATTACTTAAAATGAATAAATACTAAAAATTGAACATTAAATAATGGCTATCATAAAAATTCTAGATTCAGGAAGTTTAGAGTCAATATGTAAAATTCTCGGTGAAACGAATGATGGACTTTCTGGAACTGAGATAGGCAAATATCTAGCAGAATGTCATATCCCTGACCTTCAACCGAATATCACCAAATGGAAACGTCTATACGAAGCTTTAAATAGCAAACAACACAATGACCGTTGCTCAAATCATATTTTAGCTTTTATAAAGCACGTTATGCGCCCATCGAGACACATAAATAGGAAGGAGTGGTTTGAATACATAAGAAATGATTTAAATTTTGCTTTATCTTTCGAAGGTTTTGAATTAACAGAAAGTGGAGAAATCAAGTACGCTGAAAAAGTTCAAACTTTCAGTGAGGCTGAAGCACGAGCAAAAAATTTAAGAAAATCATTATTAGATAGAAAAATTCATCCTGATGTACTTACTTTCTGCAAAGCAGAATTACTTGTAGATAACTATTTTCATGCAGTATTTGAAGCTACTAAAAGTATTGCTGAGAAAATCAGACTTAAAACGAATCTAACTTCTGATGGAGCTGAATTAGTTGATCAAGCTTTTTCGTATAAAAATAAAGTGCCTTATTTAGCCTTAAATAATTTAACCACACCGAGCTATCAGAGTGAACAGAATGGTTTTATGCATTTACTCAAAGGCATATTTGGAACATTTAGAAATACTACAGCCCATGCTCCCAAAATTACATGGAGTATAGATGAACAAGATGCCTTAGATATATTATCAACAGTATCTTTAATTCATAGAAAATTAGACAAAGTAATTGAAGCTAAAAAAATGTATGAAGGGCAAATATAATCCCTCCTAACCTCCCTTTTGAAAAGGGAGGAACAGCACGAATCCAAAACCATCATAAAATTCGCATGAAGTCCCTCTTTCTCAAAGAGGGATTTAGGGAGATTCTTGTTGAATAAATTGATAAATCACTTCTACCACATTATCCAACTGTTCGATCACCTGCCCGTTATCAAACCTAAGCACTTTCAATCCGAGTTGAGCCAAGGCTTCATCTCGGACCCGATCCGCTTCTAAGCCTTCATTTGTAAAGTGTTGACTGCCATCGCACTCAATCACCAAATTCACAGCAGGACAGTAAAAATTCACGATGTAATTTAAAATTGGCTTTTGCCGATAGAACTGCAAACCTCATATTTACTTTACAAAATCCCTCACCCCGACCCTCTCCCAATGGGAGAGGGAGCATTCATTACTATTTAAATGCTGACTTAATTTATGAATAGACATTCCCTCTCCTTTTAGGAGATGAGCAGCACTGCTGCGCAAGGGAGAGGTAAAATTTAACAACCAATAAAAAATCTGAAACTGCCCCTTTTCTAACCCATCAATCCCAAACTATCTGTTTTTACATTTTTAAGTCAGCAAATTTCAAACATTTCCATAATAATAAGACTTTAGACATCTCCCAGAATACGTGAAGGCCTTCCTCCATGAAAAAACTCATCAACAACTCAGAAAATCTGGTTGTCGAAATGTGCAAAGGCTTTGTCCTTGCCCACCCTGAACTGCAATTTACCGAATCACATAAAATCATTTCACGTAAACAAAAACACAATAACGTGGCACTGATCAGTGGTGGTGGTTCAGGTCATGAACCTGCACATGCAGGCTTTGTCGGTACTGGCATGTTAGACGCTGCCGTATGCGGTGACGTATTTGCATCGCCTTCTCAAATTCAGGTCTATAAAACCCTACAGCATGTCGCAACAGACAAAGGCGTGCTCATGATCATCAAGAACTATTCTGGCGATATGATGAATTTCCAGAACGGTGCAGTATTGGCTGCGGAAGATGGCATTAAAGTCGATTATGTCAAAGTGGCGGATGATATTGCCGTTAAAGATAGCCTCTATACGGTTGGTCGTCGTGGCGTGGCGGGTACTGTATTTGTACATAAAATTGCAGGTGCAGCAGCATCAAAAGGTTTAGAGCTTGCGGAAGTCAAAGCCGTGGCTCAAAAAGCAGCAGATAACGTGATTAGTCTTGGTTTCGCCTATACCTCATGTACCGTTCCTGCCAAAGGCACACCCACCTTCACCTTGGCGAATGATGAAATGGAATACGGCGTCGGCATCCACGGCGAACCGGGTATCCGTCGTGAAAAAATCTTGCCATCGAAAGAAATGGCACAACGTATGGTCGATGACTTATTTCTTGACCGTCCTGACATGCAAGAAGTTGCGTTGTTGGTGAATGGCTTTGGTTCAACACCAATGCAAGAACTGTATGTGTTTAACAATGATGTATGCGAACATCTGGCACGTAAAGGCATCAAGATTTACCGTACATTTGTTGGCAACTACATGACCAGTATCGACATGAATGGTGCATCGGTCTCATTACTTGCTGTGGATGATGAACTGAAAACCTATCTGGATGCGGAAGCCAATACCCCTGCCTTAAAGCTTGATGGCTCACCTGCACTACCATTTGAATTTGCAGCACAAGATGCAGCAGCAAAACAAACCGCCAATACCGAAGTTGAAACCCAAGCAGAACATGCTGAAATTCAGAACGAGCAATTCACGATTGAAAACATGCGTTATGTGGTCGATGTGATGGCGGCCTGCATCATCAAAAACGAAGTGCCATTCTGCGAGCTGGATGCCCATGCAGGTGACGGCGATTTTGGTATGAGCGTCGCCAAAGGCTTTAAACAACTGAAACGCGAATGGCAAAGCCTGATTCAAGCGCAGCACATGGATGAATTCCTGCTGAATAGTTCAATGATTATCATGGAGCATTGTGGTGGTGCATCAGGTCCAATCTGGGGTTCAGCGTTTCGTGCAGCGAGTAAAGCCATTCAAGGCAAATCCACATTAACTGTGGCAGATTTTGCCGAGATGCTTCAAGCTGCGGTAAAAGGCATTCAAACTACTGGTGAGCGTTCATTTGGTCGTGGCGCTGTGGTGGGTGACAAAACCCTGATTGATGCTTTGGTTCCTTGTGCAGATTCATGGTCTGCCAATACCGACAAAACATTTAAAGAAAACTTTGTGCTGGGTGCAGCCGCTGCGGTAAAAGGTGCGGAATCGACCAAAGATATCGTGGCACGTATGGGACGTGCCGGAACTGTCGGTGACCGTAGCTTGGGCTATCCGGATGCCGGCGCACACGGCTTAGGTGTCATCTTTAGCGATATTGCAGAGCATATTAAGTAAATAACACCCAATAAAAAGCCTCGAATTCTCGGGGCTTTTTAATTTCCTGGCGAGGAGGATAAACCTTGCTTTCAATCAAGATGACAGAAAAATATTTATTGAAACTTTTCTAGATACTTGTCCAGTTTTTCTTTGACCACCACCCTTTTATTGCCCTTCATCTGTGCTTCACTCAAAATCCCTTCAGAGTCAACCACCACGACTGGATGGCCATCCTGCTTCAAACGGGCCACGCCTTCAAATAACATCCGGGCACCGACATTATGAATTAAGGTCAAATTGGTCAGATCCAATACAATCCGTTTTTTGCCTTCCGGTTCATCTTGCAATATACGTAGCAGCATTTCCGATTCGGTAAACTGTAATACGCCACGCAGTTCGTACACCACCACATGGTCCCTCTTACCGGTGAGATAACGGCTTTGCAAAATGGTTTGTGCCGAGGGGGTTCCTTCCATCAAATGCAGTCCCATTTCCCGGGACATACGTTCAAAAATTTCGACGCCGCGCGCACTATGTCCATGCTCATCAATACGTGGAGAAAATACAGCTATACCCACCTGTCCCGGCAAAACGCCGATAATACCGCCTGCGACCCCACTTTTAGCCGGAATACCCACCGTGGTCAGCCAGTCACCGGCAGCATCATACATCCCGCAAGTGAGCATCACACTCAGGACTTGCCGCACCACAGAACGGTCCAGCAATTTTTTACCGGTTTGTGGCTGAATCCCGCCATTGGCAAGTACCGCGGTGATCATCGCCAGGTCCTTGACCGTCACCTTGATTGAACACTGTTTGATATAACCATTTACAATCGCTTCTGGATCTTCTTCCAGCACCCCCACTGTACGTAGCATATAACCCAAAGATCTGTTACGAAATGCTGTTTTCAGTTCAGAGGTATATACTTCGGTATCAAAACTCAGCTCACGCCCCGCCAGACCACTTAAAAAACGGCGTAACTGTTCCGCACGGGATACTGTTCGTTTATAGGGAATCAGGGAATGGGTAGTAATTGCACCCGAATTGATCATCGGATTTTTCGGAATATTGGAATCCTTCTCCAGTGAAATCTGGTTAAAGGCCTCGCCTGAAGGCTCCACGCCTACTTTTTCCATGACCTTGGTCAAGCCGACTTTCTGCAAAGCCAGAGCATAGGCAAAGGGCTTGGACATGGACTGCATGGTAAACTCAACCTCGTCATCACCGGTTGAATAGATCGTGCCATCTACGGTCGAGAGTGCCAAAGCAAACTTATCCGGGTCTACTGCTGCCAGCTCAGGAATATAATCTGCCAGGGCACCTTTATCATTGTCACGGCAGGAAGTTAAAACATGCTTGAGGTAGTCTGGCACCGGTGTTTTCATCGACTGAGCTTATTCCAGTTGGCTGTTATTTTTAATTAACATACCGGCTTTTGACTTAAGTACCAGCGTGAAAAGGTAATTTTCTGCATATCCATGTTATCGGCTGCTTTCCCTGTACGTGCAATCCCTCCAGAAATGAATTGCATTTTTAAGTATTGTTATTTTTATTGAGGTTTTAAGAGACATAAAAAAGGGCGCTCCTGCCCTTTTTTACTCTGGATGATTTATTTTACTTTGGTTTTACGGATCATCTTGTACAGAACTTTTGGTGAAATACGTGAAACCAGTACGCCCAGTTTTTCTTTCTTGCCGCCAATCACGATATATTCTTCGCCGTTCTGCAAAGCCTGTACAGTCTGAGCCGCAAAATCTTCTGCGGATAGACCATTTTCAATCGCTTCATCTGGATGTCCTTGCGGTTTTCCTTCACCGTTTAAGGCGTTCAGGGATACATTGGTTTTGACAAAGCCCGGGAAAACCACCGAAACCTGCACGCCCTGCGCAGCGACTTCCGCACGCAAGCTGTTGGCCCACATGTGAATTGCAGCTTTTGCCGCCGAATAGGATGCACGATACTGGGTACCAAGCAAACCTGCCACACTGGAAATAAAGATAATACGTCCGGATTTTTGTTCCAGAAAAGTGGGCAGTACGGTTTTAGTCAAAAATACCTGTGAGAAATAATCCACTTCCATAATGGCACGTTCAGTCTGCATGGTGGTGTCCTGAATCAGGGCACGCTGGCTGAGTCCGGCATTGTTAATCAGCCAGTCAATCCGGCCTTTTTGCTGCAAAACCTGATCATAGGCATGACGAACCTGGCTTTCATCCGTGATATCAGCCGTGATAGAAATATGCTGTTCAGGATTGTTTAAAAGCTGACGTACCTTTTCCAGCTCTTCATGCCGGCGTGCAGTCAATACCACCTGTGCGCCCAGTGCAGCACATTGTTGTGCAATCGCCTTGCCAATTCCTGAAGATGCTCCGGTAATCCAGACCACTTTTCCCTTTAAGTCTTCAACTTTCGCCATGAAATCCTGTTTCCCTTGTTTTAATGGATGCGCTGAGGCATTTCGTCTTCCAGAAATGCCAGTAAATGTTCAAAATAATAACTCATGGTATCAGCATCATAGATGTGACTGAGTTTATCAAAACGTTTATAGCCTAACTGGGTGGTTAAATGAATCACCCCATTCAAGGTTTTATCGACGACCACATTAAATTTCAACATTTTTTTCGGTTGACGGATCAAATGTGTCACGCCCTGATCAATGACCTGGGTAAAGGCTTTTAAGGCCGGTGTTACATACTGGTGATTACCATTTTTCATCTGGTCCATACAGCCGAGCAGCTCCATCACCAGCATCTTTTCCACCGGATAACGGACAAAAGCATCACCGGCCTGCTCATACGTCATTTGATGCAGGTAATTCACCATCGGCATGAGCCGTTCATTGTCAAATAAGGAGACCGACCAGGGCATATATTTACGGGTAGTATGAATGATCTGCTGAATCACTTTTTCAGACTCACTGTTCGGCGAATTGGCAAGTTGTACAATCTCACCAAAAATCTGGTCAATAATTTCACAGGCCATATCGGCCAGATTTTCACCTAAGGGTCTGGCCAGACTATTTTGTTCGCCGGCATTTAATCTGGAATGGATCTCTTTAAAGCGCTGATGGGTTTCGGGCCGAAGCTTGAGGGAAATGTTATAGCTCATCTTATTATCCTTTTTTTGATATGTTGCGATGAGTCGCGTTTTTTATGGTTCTATCATACGTTGAGTTGCTATACATGCCAATTGGCTAAAGTTTGCGTTTGGTTAAGCTGCCGCATGTACTATTTTTTTTGCTACAATAGATGCAATTTTTCATTCACTTTTGATCTGTTTAGACTATGACTGACTCAGCGCAAAATATCGCGACAACCTACGATCCGACCGAGATCGAGAAAAAATGGTACCAAACCTGGGAAGAGCGCGGTTACTTCAAGCCGTCTCAAAAAGGCGAATCTTTCTGTATCATGATTCCGCCGCCAAACGTCACTGGCAGCCTGCACATGGGTCATGGTTTCAACAATGCCATCATGGATGCGCTGACCCGTTATAACCGTATGTCTGGTAAAAATACGCTTTGGCAGCCAGGTACGGACCATGCCGGTATCGCAACGCAAATGGTAGTTGAGCGTCAGTTGGGTGCTGAAGGTATCAGCCGTCATGACTTGGGTCGTGAAAAATTCATCGAAAAAGTCTGGGAATGGAAGGAACAGTCTGGCGGTAACATTACCCGTCAAATCCGTCGTTTAGGTTCTTCTGTAGACTGGTCACGTGAACGCTTCACGATGGATGACGGCTTATCAAATGCGGTAAAAGAAGTATTTGTCAAACTGCATGAAGAAGGCCTGATCTACCGCGGCAAGCGTCTGGTGAACTGGGATCCAAAATTACAAACTGCCCTTTCTGATCTGGAAGTAGAGTCAGATAAAGAAGAACAAAGTTCGTTATGGCACTTCAAGTATTTCTTTGAAGACAAGTCAGTGCGTACACACGATGGTAAAGATTATATCGTTGTAGCAACAACACGCCCTGAAACATTGTTAGGCGATACTGCAGTTGCGGTTGCCCTTGATGATGAGCGTTATACGGATCTGGTGGGTAAAAACATCATCCTGCCAATTACTGGTCGTGCGGTTCCAATCGTTAAAGATGAATACGTCGATAAAGAATTCGGTACCGGTTGTGTAAAAATCACGCCTGCGCATGACTTTAATGACTATGAAGTGGGTAAACGCTGTGGCCTGCCACTGATCAATATCTTCAACAAAAATGCTGAAGTACTGGCTGAGTTTGAATACATCGCGAAAGCGGGTGAACAGATTTCTAAAACCATTCCTGTGCCTGCAGATTACATTGGTTTAGAACGCTTTGAAGCACGTAAGAAGATCGTTGAACAGGCTGAAGCTGAAGGCTGGTTAGACCAGATTCAACCTTATACATTAAAACCACCTCGCGGTGACCGTTCAGGTGTGATTGTTGAACCATTACTGACTGACCAATGGTATGTAAAAATTGCACCGCTTGCGAAGCCTGCCATTGAAGCGGTTCAGGATGGCCGTATCAAGTTCGTGCCTGAGCAGTACAGCAACATGTACATGGCATGGATGAACAATATCCAGGACTGGTGTATCTCGCGTCAATTATGGTGGGGACACCGTATTCCAGCCTGGTATGATGCAGAAGGCAATGTTTACGTAGGTCGTAACGAGGCAGAAGTTCGTGCGAAAAACAATATTCCTGCCGATATTGAGTTGAATCAGGATGAAGATGTACTGGACACATGGTTCTCTTCAGGTCTCTGGACATTCTCGACTTTAGGCTGGACTGGCGACGAAGCAAAAGACAAAGCCAACTACTTCTTGAATACCTTCCACCCGACAGATGTACTGGTGACAGGTTTTGACATCATCTTCTTCTGGGTTGCCCGCATGATCATGCTGACCATGCACTTCATGAAGAATGAAGATGGTACGCCACAAGTGCCGTTCAAGACTGTGTACGTTCATGGTCTGGTACGTGATGGCGAAGGTCAGAAAATGTCTAAATCGAAGGGTAACGTACTTGACCCATTAGACCTGATTGACGGTGTAGATTTAGAAACATTAGTACAAAAACGTACCACAGGTTTGATGAACCCGAAACAGGCATCGAAGATTGAAAAATCAACGCGTAAAGAATTCCCTGAAGGGATTCAGTCTTACGGTACCGATGCGGTTCGTTTCACCTTCTGTGCGCTTGCCAACACCGGTCGTGACATCAAGTTCGACATGAAGCGTGTTGAAGGCTACCGTAACTTTGCCAACAAGATCTGGAACGCAACCCGTTTCGTGATGATGAATGTTGAAGGTCAAACTATTGGTTCAGAAGCACGTCAAGACCTTTGGGAATTGCCTGAACAATGGATCGTAAGCCGTCTGCAAAAAGCGGAACAAGCGGTGCAAACCGCATTTGCAACCTACCGTTTAGATCTGGCTGCGCAAGCGATTTACGAGTTCATCTGGAATGAATACTGTGACTGGTATGTGGAATTAACCAAACCGGTTCTGAACGATGAAAATGTGTCTGAAGAGCGTAAAGCTGAAGTACGTCGTGTTCTTCTTTCGGTGATGGAAGCGTCTTTACGTTTGGCTCATCCGTTGATGCCTTATCTGACTGAAGAAATCTGGCAAACACTTGCGCCGAAACTTGGCATCACTGGCGAAACCATTATGTTGGCGCCGTACCCTGTTGCTGAGCAAGCATTGATTAATGACCAGGCTGAAGCAGATATGCAATGGCTGCAAGGTTTGATTGGTGCGGTGCGTAACATCCGTGGTGAGATGGGCTTAGGTAATGCACGTTTGTTGCCTGTTCTGTTGCAAAATACAACTGATGCTGAAAAAGCGCAGATTGCACGTATTGAACCGTTGTTCAAAGCATTGGCGAAAGTTGAAAGCATTACTTTCTTGGCTGAGGGCGAACAACCACCATTGTCTTCTTCATCTGTTGTTGGTCACGTATCTGTATATGTTCCAATGAAGGGCTTGATTGATCCTAAAGCGGAATTGGGTCGTCTACAAAAAGACTTAGACAAGGTTCAAAAACAGCATGACCAAATTGCGACTAAACTTTCTAACGAAGGTTTCGTTGCGAAAGCACCTGCGGCTGTGGTTGAAGGCGAGAAAGTGAAACTTGCTGAGTTTGCTGACCAGTTAGCGAAGATTAAAGCGAATATGGAGCAAATTGCGGCGCTTTAATGTGTTGTTAATTTAACCAAATTTGTAGTATAAAGGGCTGATTATTCAGCCCTTTATTATTAATTTTTTATGACAAATAAATATATAGAATACTTTCCTAAACCATTCTTAGAAGATTTAATTGAAGGTCATGTATTCCCAATCATTGGGGCTGGTTTTTCACGTAATGCAAAAAGTGATGACAACAAACCGAGTCTAGACTGGGATGAATTAGGTCGCTACTTTGCAAAGGATATAGTTCACTATACTTATAATGGAGCTATAGATGCTATTTCTGCTTTTGAATATGAATATTCTCGTTCAAAACTCATAGAAAAAATGTATCAAGCATTGAAAATTGGCACAATACATCCCGATGAAGCACATAAATCTTTTGCTAAACTTCCATTTCAGCTAATAGCCACCACAAATTTTGATTATCTATTAGAAGAATCATATCTTCAATCTGGTAATAAATTTTGCCGTACGATTATTGATGAAGAGCAACTCCCTATTATTAACAATAATCCGAAACATTTAAATTTACTAAAAATACATGGTGATCTTAGCCATCCTTCTAGACTTGTAGCAACAGAAGAAGACTATGATTCATTCATTAGTAATTTCCCAATGCTTGCCACATTTATTACTAATTTATTTATATCTAAAACTGTATTATTCATTGGCTATAGCGTAGACGATAACGATATTAGACAATTATTTCAAATGATAAAAAATAGACTTGGAAAATTAAAAAGAAAAGCATATACAATTAGAATTAACTCTTCTATTCAAGAAATAAATAGATTCTCTCGAAGAGGGATTAATGTAATCAATATCCCAATAGCTAAAAAAGATATTGATTATAATAAGGTTTTTTCAGATATCTTTGAAGAGTTAAATGATTATTGGCTAAAAAATATGCCAACAAATGCTACGGAGGAGGAATCTGAACTTGACTTAACTCTCTCCAACATTTCATCAAATAGAACAAATAGATTGTGTTTTTTCTCAATCGACGCAGCAAAACTTCCATATTATAAATCGAATTTATTTCCAATATTTTACAAATATGGATTTACAGCTGTTTCAATAGATGATTTTGTAGATAATACAGAAAACTATCTCGCAAGAATAAAGAAATTAATTGATACATCCAATATTTGTATCGTAGATCTTACATCCAAATCTAAATATGTACTATCTGAAGCCAATATAATATTTAATAAGTTTTTACATTCTAACGAAAATTTTAATATTATTATCATTCAAGATAAAAATGACTTTTTTTCAACAAATCATCCAATTTATAAAATGATTTTAGACCAAAAAATTTCAAAAACTAAATCAAGTAGGATTCATATTATTGATTTTGATACTAAGTTACATAATATTGATATTGAAAATTTAGAAAATGTAGTTAAAGAACTTTCTATTAAGATCTATGCAAAATTCGATCGAGAAACGAATTTACTACTTGAAAACAATCAATATGAGACAGCTCTTCTTACAGGATTTATTTCTTTAGAAAAAGCTCTTCGTAGTTTTTTCCCTGAACAAAAAATGTATTCACCATTAAAAATTTTTAAAATTCTATTTGATGACAAATTAATTAATCAGGAAGAATATCAAGTTTTGAATCATGCTCGAATGATTAGAAATACGATTGTACACGGCGATTCTACTGTAGGTATTGACAAGAATACTGTCATTATTTTTCTTGAGTTATTTGAGAAAATAAAGTCTAAAATTTATGAAAAAGTTGAAAAATAATATTGCCCTATCCCAATAAAGTTTTACATACAGCATCATTTATTACCTCCCTGCATGAATTTCACAATGGACATTCCCTCTCCTTTTAGGAGAGGGTTAGGGAGAGGTGCTTTTATCTAGTTTAGAAACCCTCTTCCCCCGCCTTCTCCCAAAGGGAGAAGGAGCTTTCCTCACTTATCCTTTTTCAATTGTGAACACACCTGCAATAAGTCTTCTAAAACCACATCCGTCTTTCCCACCACATCACGATTCCAGTACCGTACAACCATTAAATCCAAAGCCTCTAAAAACTTGGTGCGTTCAGCATCATATTCAATGGCATCATCTGTTCCATGCTGACCGCCATCTAACTCAATCACCAAACCAATTTCATGACAGTAAAAATCCACAATATACGGTGCAATCACATGCTGACGACGGAATTTCAGATTCATAAAACGTTTGGCACGAAGCAGTTGCCACATCAAGTGTTCTGCATTGGTGGCGGTGTGGCGCATGGATTTGGCGAATTCTAATAATTGGGGATCTATTTTCATTGTTATTTAATTCCAATATTGAAATTCTAGCTTAAATTTATTCTGTAATGGATTTCCCCTCTCCTGAGCAAGTTTTAAAGCACTGCTTTAAAACGAAGCGCAAGTGATGAGCAGCACTGCTGCGCAAGGGAAAGGTAATTCTAATTAAGTTAAAGCATTCCATGCCTTAAAAACATCTCCAAGCCACTCACCTTTTTGATATACATCAGGCGTTCTTTTTCTACTTTAATCTGCTGTTTGATGGCTGAAGTATCTTCATCAATCTGCTTATACAGGTCAGCAATTTGAACTTTCCCTTTCGCTTTTTTCACTGCAATTCTGGTTTTCGATGACCAGACCAATCTATGGATCAATGTATCGATCTGATCTTGTAATTTCTGGCTCTGTGCATCCAAAGCCAGTTGATAAAACTTGAGTTGCTCTGCGCTTAAACCTTTTTGTGAAACATCCTGATCTTGTTCAATCTGTAGTTGCATTCTCAGTAACGTAAACAGGTCCTGCTCTGCATACGCCTCATTGGCACGTTGCAATAATTCAGTCTTCTTGATTTTTTTGACATCATTCACTTCACGGTCAGGGTGAATGATGGCAGCAATTTTTAAATATACAGTTTTCAATGACTGCTCTGCCATCGCTGCTGCCTGCTCCTGTTTTTCCTGCTGGCGTTTTAATCTGGCTTGCTCACGTGCCTGCTGAAAATGATCTGATTCCCATTCTTCAAATACTTCTGCATCTGCAAGATCTGAGGGATGCTCATTCTTAAAAAATGTTTCCAGTTCATTTACTTTCTTTTGGCTTTTTCTGAACTGGGCATGTTCGGCACGTTGCTGATAGTAAGTGAAGATTTCATTCACTTTATGAGCTTGTTGCACCGACATTGCCTGAGAGTCTTTTAGATAATTTGCAAGGTATTGAATCTTTTCATCCAGCACCACCAATTCTGCCTTGGAAAATGTGGTTTCCTGCAGGTGCTTCCAGAGCTGTTCCAGCTGCTTGAACAGTACGCCATGCAATTCATGGTAAACTGGCATGAAGGTTTTATGGGTATATTGCTGCAGATCTTCTTCAGCCTGTTGCCATTGGTGTAATTCCTGTTTCTGTTGCTCGATTTTATCAATCAGATGATCCAGCTTCTTCTGCTGTGGCGAAAGCGCTGTGAATGGCTGAATCATGGTTTTCAAGTCAAAGAGCATGGCAGGAGAAGGTCGAAGAAGAAATAATATCCATATTAAATCTTTCAGCTTTGGTCACAAAGTCCTTTTCGGTGTGCCCTTTCGAAATTTGTATCAGAATTAAAAAAAGCAGACCAAAGTCTGCTTTTTCGCTCTCATATTGATTATTCCAGCACTACACGGCCATTCAAGGACTGCACCGGACGGTTATTTGGATGTCCCATCAGTTTAGCAAACTCCGAAATCTGCTTGGCAGAAGCCTGTTGAATATCTTTCAGGATCAGCCAGCGTACCCCTTCCGAACACGGTGGTGTGGTCAGCGAGCCGCTAAAGCGATAATAATCCAGGTTTTTAGGCAACATTTCATTCACAGGTTGTGGGGTCTTTAAAACCACTTTCTCAACCTTCTTTTTTGGCAAACGGTTCCACATGCGTTTGAGCATCTGGCTTTCTGCACCCTGCTCGAACATCATCCCTACGACAGCCAGCTCACCTTTGGCATTGGCATGGACAAAATGGATTTCCAGTGGATAGCTTTTGCCTTTAATCAGGTTTTCACTCGGACTATGCAAATGAAACTGCTTCAGTACAAAGGTATCGCCATCCAGCTGCAATTCACCACCTCGCGCAAAATCCACCTGAACGGTATGACCTTTATTTTCGATCGCATGAATCATGGTGTTATAGCTGAACTTGAGCGGTTCCAGTTCTGCTTTCACTGTTCGCTCAATATTGATCGGTGACTGGTTCAGACCATTACAGGCCGAATATTTCTGGCTCAAAGTCGACCATTGCTCAGGCTGAGTATAATCCCAATCCGCATCTGCCCAGACCGCTGTACTTAAACCCATAACCGTTAAAAGCGTGAATATTCTTTTCACAATACATCCCTTGTTGGAAGTCAAAATCACAATTTCTAATTTAAAAACAGTTTATTAAAGTAGTGTAATCACTCTATTTTTCAGGCCACAAACTACAGATTTTTATAAAGATGAAGTGATTTGCTTACAAATTTCTAAACACTCCTAATTATTCAAAACACATTATTCAGAATATATATTGATAAATTTCAAATGGATAATACTTTTATAGATTTAAAAATAGACAGTAGAGAATGTGATCTTCTTCAAATTTAATCTGCTGATTTTTTATGCATTATTTACATGAAATCTCTATCTTATTTTCAATAGATCAAATAGCTAGATTTTTAAGTTCAAGCTTCTTTTTTAAATAGAATCTACCTTTATTCATAAACTTACATAAACACAGCAGCAAATAAAATACTGATATTGCTAGACTCGAGCCAAAGAGAAAAATGAGGATAAAGAATTTAAATGGACTGGGCGACCATATTTATAAATGACACCACCTGGGAGTTTACCGCAGAAATTTTGCTGCGTTGTGCCCTGATGTACACGATGATTATCCTGTTTTTGCGTCTGACCGGAAAACGTGGGGTACGTCAACTTTCTATCTTCGAAGTCGCTATCATTTTGAGCTTGGGTTCGATTGCCGGCGACCCGATGTTTACTGAAGATATTCCCCTGATTCAGGCAGTTCTGGTGATGTCGGTGATTATTATCATGTACCGCCTGACCACCTGGCTCATGATGAAATATCAGTGGTTTGAAGACCTACTGGAAGGTAAACCGATTTATATCGTAGAAGATGGCGTGCTGGTCGTTGAAGAAATTAAAAAAGGTAAGATGTCACATGATGAATTCTTTGCCGAAATGCGCCAGCAAGGCGTAGAGCATCTGGGTCAGGTACGCACCGGTTTACTGGAAACTGACGGTAAGTTCAGTATCCTGTTCTTCAAATCGGATGAGGTTCGGCCTGGGCTGCCACTTTTCCCTAAAACCTGTTCTATAGTCCAACAGGTCAAGGCTGGGCAATTATATGCCTGCATTTACTGTGGACAGGTACAAACCCTTTCGCATGCCAACCAGCAATGTCCGCGCTGTGATTCTTCGCAATGGGCCGAAACGATTGACTGTTTAAGAATCACTTAAGCGCGATTTAATAACTGCAAATGGACAAAAATTTCCGGCAGTTGCTGAATTTTATATTGGATATGTTCAGCATCTGCATGAAAGCCTTGCATCCATAATGCATGCATTCCGGCCTCTGTAGCTCCCTGTACATCATTAATTGGATGGTCGCCAATATACAGGCACTGTGCAGGCTGCACGCCTAGACGCTCTGCAGTGATCTGGAATATTTCCGGCTGTGGTTTGTTAAAACCCACCAGCCCGGAACTGATGATCTCATCAAAATAAGTTTCAATACCCAAACCCCGAATCGTATTTAAACGGGTGTCATGTCCACCATTGGAAACAATGGCCAGCTGATAACCCTCATCTTTCAGCTGCGTTAATACTTGCTCTGCTGCCGGCATTTCTACGGCGAAACGGCCAAACTGGCTAAACCAGAACTGGGCCAGTTCATCTATGCTCGGGGGATTTAACCAAGGCAGTTCCTGCAACAACGCATAAGCAGCCGAAGCGCCAATACTGCCATGCGTGAGCAGTTCCTTTTTAGGATAACCGCCATTATCGATGCGTCTTACAATCTCGATAATTTTGTCAGACTCGACCTGTTTCAATGCTGGCGCATAATATTCTGCCAGATAACGGCTATAGGCTTGTGTCGTCAGATCACGATGGGTCAAGGTATTGTCGAGGTCAAATAAAACAGCTTGAATGGGCATAATTTTCAAAACGAAATGCTAAAACTTTCAATCATGGTAACAGTCCGAAACTTGTTAGATCAGATATAAAATTGCTAAGTTTTGTTGTTTTAAGCATAAAAAAAGCGATGCCAAAGCATCGCCTTTTCTTAGCTTATAAAGTCTAAATTAGAATTTGTATTCAACACCTGTACCAACAACTGGCTGTTTAGTCTCTAATGAACCTTGTTCAAGTGTTAGATAACCTGCGTAGCCGTATGCTTTTACTTGTTTAGAAAAAGCATAATCTGCACCTACAAGAATTTGTTGAGCTTCATAATCAGCTTTAGCAGTAGTAAATTCAGTTGTACTTTGACTATATTGACCTTTTACTGTCCATGCTTTTGCTGTTGGCAGATTGTATTCAGCTCCAATTAACCAAGCTTGTTGATCATCAATAAATGCTGCTGCAGCGTCATTACCTGCAACATCTTCAACTTCTGATGTTTGGTATAATGCTTTAAGTGCTAAACCACTATCCAAATTTACACGACCAATCGCACGAATCGTATTTGCAGCAGCAAACGCACTACCTGCGACTCCACCTGTTACTTCTGGATCAAGAGCATTTTGAAAACCACGGCCTGCAAAGTTAGATGGAATTGCTTTATCATAACCAAGACCAGCAATCACTTTTTTGTTGTCATATACAACTGAAGCTGACCATGCATCACCCAAGCCACGACCTGCAACTTTAGAACCACCGTTTGATTTGTCAATACCGCTAGCTTCACCCGTAGCTAATAAAACATTTGTATTTAATTTACCATTACCAAGCTCAAATGCAGGTGACTCATACACAACCACATTATCAATACGATTTTCACCCGGCATAATACCGCTTACATCACCATTGTTCGCGATGTAATTATTAAAAGTGTCTACGACAGCAGAAAGTTGTTTTACAGGCGTATCAATCTTACCAAGTTTTAAGGCACCCAATTTCGCATCTTTTAAACCCACAAAAATATTTCGTGGAATAAAAGTTTCTTTATTATTATCACCGTCATCAGCATATAAAGTGAACTCAGCTAAATACAATGCACTTAAACGGTCTGTAAGCTTTTCATCACCTTTAATACCAATAAATGAGTTGTTACTATTTACTTCGACAACATCACGGTCATTTGTTTTATTGTCTTCAGGTAAGTAATCAACTGTGGCATCAATCTCACCATAAAAAGTTGGTGCTGCAAAAGTTGTCCCCGCGAAAAGGCTGAATGCAATTGCTGTTGCTAACTTAGTTTTCATCAAAAATATCCTTAATTTATTTTGTAACAAATAATACACACGGCGCTTATATTACAAAATTATTAAATTAATATTTATATATTCTATTTAGTACTTTAGGCTAACATTTAACCAAACAGTTGATTATTTAGAAATTTTATACTTTTTCTGCAACTTTCATCCATCGGAAAATTGGAATTAAACAGATAATTGCTATGATCACGATCAGGTTTAGATAATTTTGATAGCCTAAAGCATCTCCCAAAATACCACTCAGACTATAAAGTCCCCCACTCACCGTAGCCATCAGTGCCACCTGAAAGGTGAAATCAGTACCAGCCAGATGCTTGCGACTGTATTGCATGACCAAGGTCAACATGACCACCAAAAGCATGGCTGAGATCATGTCTTCGGCTGCATTAATCAGATATATCATCCAGTTTTCTACTTTTTTTTGGGTTTCATACTGGGCAGCCAGCCATGCATAAGCTATTAAGCTTAATATTTTTAGAATTGAGAAAACGATCAAACTCGAGCTGCGCGACCAGTATTTCAGACACCAACCAGCCAGTCCTGCCCCAATCAAGGCAGCCAATGCTCCCAGCATGGTGACATAAAGGCCAATCTGGCTAAAGCTCAGTCCGAGATCTACCATTAAAGGTTTTAATAAAGGCCCGGATAAACCATCGGCGATTTTAAAGGTCAATAAAACCAGTAACCAGACAGCCAAGGTTGAATCCGACCAGAAGTATTGAAAATAGGTTTTAATATTACTGAGTGCTGGTTGTTCAGAAGTTTGCGTGGTGGTTTTTAGATGATCCGGTTCTTTAAATAATAAAATGGGTAAAGTATTAAGAAAGACCAGAGCCGCCAATAATAAAAAGGTGGCTTGCCATTGCAGTAGATCTAGCAACCATAATATGGCCCCACCTCCGACAATAAATCCCAGTCGTGAACCGATGACCTGAAAGGTATTACCCCAATATTGCTGTTCATTTTTCAGAATATTGACCGCCAGTGCATCGGTCGCAATATCCTGTGTCGCGCCAATGCCATTCATCAGCAAAAGCGTGATAAAAAACAGCAGTAAATACAGCGGCTGATTCAAGGCCTGAATCGGTAGAAATGAGAGCCCAATCAATACAGCAACTGACAGCCATTGCAAGGGAATAATCCAGCTACGGTAATGACCTTTGGCGCTCGATCCATGCCGATCAACTAAAGGTGCCCAGAATATTTTAATCGACCAAGGCAGCATTAACAGACCAAAGCCCCCGATATGCGCCAGCGATACCCCTTCAGCTCGCAGAATGACTGGCAAGGCATGCGTCATAAACCCGACCGGAAGCCCCTGTGCCCAATACAGCGAAAACAGTAAAATATAGGTATTCCGCATATTTAGGCTAAGTCCTTAAGGTGAAAATGCATCACCAGCATTTGAGATGCTATACATTTTGCCAATGATCCGGATTTTACAACAGTCTAATATAATAAAAAATAAAGAAAAATTAGTTTCAGGACGAGACATAAGCAATGGCCCAGACACGTTTCCCCCAACTCCCGCCGCATGTGCCATCCCGCGGCAGCAAGCTGAGCCGGACTTTTTTCAGGCAGCTTTTTTTGGGCCAAGGCTGGCGTCTGGAAGGTGAATTTCCAGACTTACCTAAAGCAGTCGCGATTATTTCTCCGTACACCTCCAATATTGATGCATGGCTGGGTTTTAATGCCTTGCTTGGTCTCGGTATTCAGATTACGATTTTTGGTAAAGACAGCCTGTTTCGTACACCGCTAAAACCGGTACTGGAATGGATTGGCGTCGTTCCTGTCGTCCGAGATAGTCCACAAGGTCATACCCGACAGATTGTCGAGATTATTGAAAAATCGCAGCAGATCTAGGTCGGCATGGCACCGGAAGGTTCACGTAAGGCACCGGATAAAATTCGCAGCGGTTTTTATCATATTGCCAAAGCGGCGCATTTGCCGATTGTGATGTTTTCCTTTGACTATGACATTAAGACCATTCACATCTTGGGTATATACCATCTGACCGGTGACTATGAATATGATCTGGAAAAGATTTATCAGTATTATGAAGGAAAATTCTCGGCCAAAAATCCGGAGTGGGTAGCCAAGCCGTTACAAAAGCTTTTGAAAAAGGACTAGGCAAATACGGCTTTTTTTGGTGTGATAGCCTGAATTTTGTTGATTTAATCACCAGTTTTTATAATGAAGTTAGCCCATTATGCCTTGATTGGCTGTCTTGGTTTAAGTCTTGCAGCCTGTGACAAAGCCACTAAAACACCCACCTCTACCACGCCTATCAAAGCCCGTGAACCTGTCGTCGCCATTGCCCTCGGTGGTGGCGGTGCCAAAGGTTTTGCTCATATTGGCGTCATTAAAGTGCTCGAATCACACGGCATCAAACCAAAAATTGTCACAGGCACCAGTGCCGGCAGTTTTGTCGGCAGTCTGTATGCCAGCGGCAAATCCCCTTATCAGTTACAGCAGATTGCCCTGAATTTTAAAGAATCGGATATCCGCGATTTAACCTTGAACCGGCAAGGGATTATTGCTGGGCAAAAATTGCAGGATTTCGTCAATAAGAATGTAGCGAACAAACCAATTGAACAATTCCCAATTCGTTTTGCTGCAGTTGCCACTCGCCTGGACAATGGCCGCAAGGCAGATTTTATTAAAGGCAATGCCGGACAGGCAGTTCGTGCTTCCTGTAGCATTCCGAATGTGTTTGTGCCTGCAGTGATTGGTGGAAGCAAATATGTCGATGGCGGTCTGGTCAGTCCGATTCCGGTCAAGACCGCCAAAGATATGGGAGCAGATATTGTTATTGCCGTAGATATATCTGCACGTCCGGACAGCAATAAAGCACTCAACATGTGGGGCGTACTGGACCAGACTATTAATATTATGGGTCAGCAAAGTATCAATGAAGAACTTAGCCAGGCTAATATTGTAATCCAGCCTAAAGTAGGCCATATCGGCACATTGGATTTAAAAGCCAGCAATGAAACCATTCTAGAAGGTGAAAAGGCTGCTCAGCTGAAAATCCGTACTATTGAAAAAGCCATTAGCAACTTCAAGCAGTCTCCCGCGGCATTTAAACCGCCACGTCCGGCAAAATTTTGATGCATGAATTTTTTATATTCATCTGCGGCCGCATCTGCTACATTGAAGATCAATCATATAAAGATGATGATTAATTAAATACTTAGCGATATAGGTCACGATATGGAATTAGTTCTTGAACCTTGGCACTGGTTTGTATTAGGCATCCTTCTGATTCTATCGGAATTACTACTGCCCGCATTTGCTGCCCTGTGGTTCGGGATCGGTGCCATCATGGTTGGCGTCCTGTACTGGATGTTCCCGATGATGGGACTGACGACCCAGCTCCTGACCTGGATCGTACTTTCTATTCTGTGTACGCTGCTCTGGTTTAAGTTTATCAAGCCACTTTCCATTGATAAGACCAAAGCCGGTCTATCGCGTGAAGCGACCATTGGTCAGGTGGGCATGGTGATTCAGACTAATCTGGATCATGGGCAAATCCGGGTGCGCTTTCCGATGCCAGTTTTAGGTTCGGATGAATGGGAATGCCGAACTCTGGACCCAGTTCAGGTCGGAGACCGCGTTCGCGTCGTGGATATTCTGGGTAATGACCTGGTCGTACAACCTCACAGCACGAATTATCAAAATCAATAAGGTGAATAAGCTATGTCTGGTGGTTCTATCATTGTTATCGCGTTTCTGGCCTTTGTTGCGATTACCATTTTTAAAGGTGTGCGGATTGTGCCACAAGGTTACAAATGGATTGTACAGCGTCTGGGTAAATACCACACCACCCTAAATCCGGGCCTGAATTTTGTCATTCCTTATGTCGATGAAGTCGCCTATAAAGTCACAACTAAAGATATCGTTTTGGATATTCCCTCACAGGAAGTGATTACCCGTGATAATGCGGTCCTGCTGATGAATGCCGTGGCTTATATTAATCTGACCACACCAGAAAAAGCCGTGTACGGGATTGAAAACTATTCCTGGGCGATTCAGAACCTGGTGCAAACCTCACTGCGTTCGATTGTCGGGGAAATGGATCTGGATGATGCTTTATCTTCGCGTGATCATATCAAGGCACGCTTAAAATCCAGTATTTCAGATGATATCTCGGACTGGGGTATTACCTTAAAAACTGTTGAAATTCAGGATATTAAGCCATCTATCACCATGCAAACAGCGATGGAAGAACAGGCCGCTGCTGAACGTCAGCGTCGTGCGACTGTGACTAAAGCTGACGGTGAAAAACAGGCCGCGATTCTGGAAGCGGATGGCCGTCTCGAAGCGTCACGCCGTGATGCCGAAGCACAAGTGGTATTGGCGGAGTCTTCACAACGTGCAATTGACATGGTGACGTCTGCCATTGGTGATAATGAAATTCCAGTCGCCTATTTACTCGGTGAACAATATATTAAAGCCATGCAGGATATGGCCAAATCGCCAAATGCCAAGACGGTAGTACTTCCAGCCGATGTGTTAAATACGATCCGTGGTGTTATGGGTCGCCCTAACTAATTGATCTTTTCACTTTATATATAGGCAGCCTGAGGGTTGCCTATTTTTATTCGCACAAGAAAATCTCAGCAAAAATTGTGAATTTATGGTTAAATTTCGCGTTTATTTTTGAAATCTACTGGATTTGATGTTGCCTGGCTTTCGGATTAAAGCTTTTCGCAGCTGTCTTATTCCTTGTTTCGATCTACTGTCCAACTTAAAAATGGATACCGTATGAGCTCCCTAAATCCAACCTTAATTACTTTTCTTTTCTATATTGTCGCGATGGTGGTGATCGGCCTGATGGCTTATCGCGCGACAAGCAACTTTTCCGATTACATCTTAGGGGGCCGACGTTTAGGGAGTTTTGTCACTGCACTTTCTGCAGGGGCTTCCGACATGAGTGGCTGGCTCCTCATGGGCCTGCCCGGTGCGATTTATCTTTCCGGCCTGTCTGAGATGTGGATTGCCATCGGTCTGATTATTGGTGCCTGGCTCAACTGGCTGCTGGTTGCTGGCCGTCTGAGGGTGCATACCGAAGTTCAGCACAATGCCCTGACCCTGCCGGATTATTTCTCGAATCGTTTTAACGACCAGAAGAAAATCCTGCGTATTGTTTCGGCTTTCGTGATTCTGATTTTCTTTGCGATTTACTGTGCTTCCGGCATGGTTGCAGGCGCGCGTCTGTTCGAAAGCATGTTTGACATGTCTTATAGCACCGCGCTCTGGATCAGTGCGATTGCCACCATCAGCTATGTGTTTATTGGTGGCTTCCTGGCTGTGAGCTGGACCGATACCATTCAGGCGGGGCTGATGATCTTTGCCCTGTTGCTGACACCAATCGTGACGTTGATGGCATTTTCAGATATGTCTCAGGTAACTTTGGCACTGGAAGCTGCTCGTCCTCAAGCAATGAATATTCTGGGTGATCTGAGCTTTGTTGCGATTATTTCTCTGCTCGCCTGGGGTCTGGGTTACTTTGGCCAGCCGCATATTTTGGTGCGCTTCATGGCAGCCGATTCGGTCAAGTCGATTCCAAATGCACGCCGTATTGGCATGACCTGGATGATTCTATGTCTGGGCGGTGCAGTCGCAGCCGGCTTCTTTGGGATCGCCTATTTCCAGCAGCATCCGGAACTGGCCGCTGCAGTGAATGCCAATCCTGAAACCGTATTTATGGAACTGACCAAAATCCTGTTTAACCCATGGATTGCAGGTGTAGTTCTGGCGGCGATTCTTGCCGCAGTAATGAGTACTTTAAGCTGTCAGTTATTGGTCTGTTCAAGCACCTTGACAGAAGACTTCTATAAATCTTTCCTGCGTAAAAATGCCTCGCAAAAAGAACTGGTCTGGGTTGGCCGTTTGATGGTACTGCTGATTGCCTTGCTGGCGATCTGGATGGCGGGTAATCCTGAATCCAAAGTACTGGGGCTGGTGGCGTATGCCTGGGCAGGTTTTGGTGCCGCCTTTGGTCCGCTGATTATCCTGTCACTGTTCTGGAAACGCATGACCTTGAATGGTGCTTTAGCAGGGATGATCATAGGTGCAGTCGTGGTTATTTTCTGGAAAAACCTGTTTGCAGACACTGGCCTGTATGAAATCGTTCCTGGCTTTATCTGTTCAATGCTGGCGATTGTGGTGGTGAGCCTGATGGGCAAAGCGCCAACAGCAGAAGTGACTGACCGTTTTGAAGAAGCTGAACGCCTGTACAACGAAAGCAAATAATTCTGTAACAACTAGAAAAGAGGACTTCAAGTCCTCTTTTTTATGGAATGTTCTTATACCTGAGAAGAAAAATATGTTCCAATCAGCTTTTTCGCATGAGCAGGAACCGGGTAATTTGCATCAACTCTTCCGCCTGACCTTCAAAATGGGCAAGCGCCGTTAGGGCTTGATCGTGTAATTGCTGGGCATAGGCTTTGGCCTGCTCCAGACCCATCAATGCCGGATAGGTTGATTTTTCAACCTGTTCATCTTTACCTGCAGTTTTCCCCAAGACTTCGGTATCGGAAATAATATCCAGAATATCATCCTGTACCTGGAAGGCCAGACCAATCGCCTGTCCAAACTCACGTAATTTAGGAATGGCCAGATCGGTACCTTCAAAGATTGTCACCGCCGCCATCATGATCGCAGCACTAATCAAAGCACCGGTTTTATTGCGATGGATGGTTTCCAGTGCTTGCTGATCGATTTTTTTGCCTTCAGACTGTAAATCTAAAACCTGACCATTCACCATTTTCGAAGAGGCTGTCGCCAGAATCTGCATCTGTTTCAATACAATGGAAGCTTCTACCGCTGGCCCCTGATCAAACAGACGGCTACCCAAAATTTCAAAAGCCATCGATTGCAGGATATCACCTGCCAAAAGCGCGGTATCTTCTCCATAAGCCACATGACATGTCGGCTGGCCACGGCGCAGCAAATCATTGTCCATACACGGCAGATCATCATGGGCCAGTGAATAGCAGTGAATAAACTCGATTGCAACCGCTGCACGGCGCACTGCAGCACTATTCTGATTGGGTTTTAATGCAGCAGTGGCATAGCATAGCGCTGGACGTACTCGCTTGCCACCAAGCATCACAGCATGATGGACTGCCGACCTTAACGGTTCTGGAATGGCAAAGGCTTCCAGAGCGGTCAATAAATCCTGTTGAATGCGGTGTTGTGCTTGAGTGAGTGCATGGGTTGATACGTCAGTGATAGATGACACATTCGCCTCGAATACGTAGTCCAGAAGAATAAAATGACAAGCGAATAAATGCCTGTACGGTGATCAGGCATTGTACCTAGAAATGCCTTGAATTTTCAGCCATAAATCGAATTGTTCTACTGAAATTTGCTATTCAATATCAAATAAGCAAGTCAGAGATTTTAAACCATAAAAAACCACCGCAGAACCGGTGGTTTTACAGGCTAAATGTATGCACGGCATTTAAACGAGAACATCTTCTGGTACGCGCACCCAGCCTTCCATCAATACGCGGGCACTACGGCTCATAATCGCTTTCTTCACTTTCCACTCACCATTTTCAAAACTTGCTTGTGCACCCACTCTTAAAGTCCCGGAAGGATGACCGAAACGCACCGCTTCACGCTCTACCCCACCTGCGACCCGGTTCACCAATGTTCCGGGAATGGCAGCTGCCGTACCAATAGCCACTGCAGCCGTGCCCATCATGGCATGATGGAGTTTACCCATAGACAAGGCACGAACCAGAATATCGGTATCTGCTTCAGTGACGGTTTTGCCACTTGAACAGGTATAGTTACTCGGTGGTGCAACAAAGGCAATTTTTGGCGTGTGTTGTCGGGTTACGGCTTCGGCAATATCCTGAATCACTCCCATCTGCTTCGCTGCATAGGCACGAATTGTCTCAAATTTTGTCAGGGCTGCTACGTCATTATTGATATGATCCTGAAGCTCTGTGCCCTTATAGCCGAGATCTCCAGCATTCAAAAAGACGGTTGGAATGCCGGCATTAATCATGGTCACTTCAAAGTTGCCAATATTTGGCACTTCCAAAGTATCGACCAGATTACCTGTCGGAAACATCGAACCACCTTCAGCATCATCATCAGCTGGATCCAGAAACTCGATCTGCACTTCCGCCGCAGGAAAGGTTACGCCATCCAGTTCAAAATCACCCAGCTCCTGCACTTGACCATCTTGCATCGGCACATGTGCAATAATGGTTTTCTGAATATTGGCCTGCCAGATGCGTACTGTGCACAACCCATTTTCAGGAATACGTTCGGCATCAACCAGACCATTGGAAATGGCAAATGCACCTACTGCCGCGGTCAGATTGCCACAGTTGCCACTCCAGTCCACAAAAGGACGATCAATTGACACCTGACCAAATAAATAATCGACATCATGATCAGCGTGCAGGCTTTTTGACAGAATGACCGTTTTACTAGTACTGGAACTGGCACCCCCCATACCATCAATCTGCTTCCCATAAGGGTCTGGACTACCAATCACGCGCAGCAAAAGCTGATCACGAATCCGGCCCGGCTGTTGTGCTGCTATAGGCAGGTCATCCAGCTTAAAGAAAACACCTTTACTGGTGCCTCCACGCATATAGGTGGCAGGAATCTTGATTTGGGCGGCAAAACTCATGAATTATTTCATCCTTTGACTTGTCTTTGTTTTCGTACGGGTTATTCAATATTTATATTCAAAGTATAGTATGTTGAAAGCAGAACTGCTTGACTGCCAGACCTTAGTATAAAAAAACGGCATTTGTGTTTTATCCAAGAAAAAAGAGAACTCGTCAGTTACACTTTCAATAAAATTAATATATTGATTCATTTATATTTTATTTCAGTTATTTATATGAATATTTTTTATCATTCCTTCAACAATATTTCATTCTTAGGATGGACTAGGCTTCTTTAGTCTGATCAATTACAATCAGCCACTTATCATTTTCCATTGTCGGGCTGAACACTTTGAATAACGAGTCTTCACAACTTCAGCGTGGCTTAAAGAACCGTCATATTCAGTTGATCGCCATGGGCGGTGCAATTGGCACAGGCTTATTCTTAGGTTCCGCACAGGTGATCCAATCTGCGGGTCCTTCTATTATTTTAGGCTATGCCATTGGGGGCCTGATTGCATTTTTAATCATGCGTCAATTGGGTGAGATGATTGTTCATGAACCTGTCGCAGGTTCATTCAGCCATTTTGCTTATAAATACTGGGGCAAATTCCCTGGTTTCCTTGCGGGTTGGAACTACTGGATTTTGTATATCCTGGTGGCCATGACCGAACTTACTGCGGTTGCGAAATATATTAACTACTGGTGGCCTCATATTCCAGCCTGGGCATCGGTATTGTTTTTCTTTATCGTGATTACACTGGTCAACCTCGGCAATGTGAAATTCTACGGTGAATCAGAATTCTGGCTTTCCATCATTAAAGTGACTGCGGTCATCTCGATGATTGTCTTTGGCCTGTATCTGATCCTGACTGCTGATCCTTCTTCAGGCGCATCTTTTAGCAATCTTTGGACCGCGGGTGGTTTCTTCCCGAATGGTTTTGAAGGTCTGTTCTACATGCTGGCATTCTTAATGTTTGCCTTCGGTGGTATCGAACTCATTGGTATGGCGGCTGCAGAAGCTGAAAATCCGGAAAAAACCATTCCGAAAGCCATTAATCAGGTGGTGTTCCGTATTCTGATTTTCTATGTTGGTGCCTTGACAATTCTGTTGTCACTCGTGCCTTGGAATCAGCTTGAGCTTGGTGGTCTGGACAAAAGTCCTTTTGTGATGATTTTCAGTCAATTGGGAATTGGCTGGGCAGCACACTTACTGAACTTTATTATCCTGACAGCAGCACTGTCTGTGTATAACAGTGGCATGTACGCCAACAGCCGTATGCTCTATGGTCTGGCTCAACAAGGAAATGCACCTAAAGTCTTCATGAAAGTGAATAAGCAAGGTACGCCGATTCCTGCCGTATTATTCTCTGCTGTACTGATTTTTGGCTGTGTACTACTTAATTACTTCGTGCCTGAAGATGCCTTAAGTCATCTGATTTACATCGTAGTCGGTGCATTGGTATTGAACTGGGCCATGATTACCCTGACCCATCTCAAGTTCATTCAAAGCATGAAAAAGCTAGGACAGAAGACTTCCTTCCCTGCGCTTTGGTCTCCGGCGGGTAATATTCTGGTTCTAGGTTTCATTCTTACGATTCTTTACATCATGTGGACGCAAGGATTCCAGGAATCTATTTTGATGATCCCGCTTTGGATCGTGGTCATGTTCGGTCTGTTTAAGTTACTTAAGCCTAAAAATACCTAGACAACTCCTGTAGCTATGAGTCCTTAAAAGTTATTGCTTCGGCAATAACTTTTTTTTGTATTTTTTACAGTACAATAGCCTTCTTTTCGCGCCCTTAGCTTAACTGGATAGAGCAGTTGCCTCCTAAGCGACCGACGTGGGTTCGAGTCCCGCAGGGCGCACCATCCTTTCAAAATGTGATCTATACTTCAAAAAATTAGCGTTAATCTTCATATTTTTAGAATATTTTTTATACAAAAAATCATTTTTTCTTCATTATTTTATTTCTATTACTTTCAAATACTTATTTCAAAATGAGGCTATTTTTTGGTGTAAAAACTCTATTTTGATGCTTTTTTAGACTAATTAGTTTTTTCTAGAGCATTTACTCTTATTTTAATTGTGCTATTTTTGTCACATGGAGTAACAAATGATTGCGGATAAATACCCGAAATCTCCAAGAATTTAATAAGTGCAAACAACAACGCTAGATATAAATTTGTACCTCAAGGAAAGACGTAAATGAAATTAAAAACATTAACTACTGCAATGATTCTTGCAACTGTACCAATGACGGGTGCTTTTGCAGCAGCTTTAGATCGTTCAGGCCAATCTATTGCAGCCTTCCTACAACCAGGTAATTACTTTGAAGCAGGTATTTCTGTCCTAGACCCAGATGTATCTGGTAAAGAAGCTGGAACAAGTGATACTCGCCGTAATATTAGTGATATGGCGGGTGATTATTATTTTCCAAGTGCTGCTTTAAAATTTCAGCCAACCAGCAAATTTTCAGTTGGTATTTTATATGACCAACCGTTTGGAGCAGATGCTACCTATACAGGTAATAACGTATTTGTTTCCGATTCTACGAATACAATTTTAGCTCCTGACGCGTTAGCAGGAATTCGTCAAAATACAATTAATACCAACTTTAATGCGTTGACTCCAGAGCAAAGAGTTGGAGCGGCTTTACAAGCGCAGGGTGTTGACTTAACCACTCCAATTGGTCAAGCACAGTATACTGGGACTTTAAATGCGTATAATACTGTTGATGCAGTAAGAGCACAAATTGATGCTGGTGTACTTGCAGGGGTAACTGCACGCGTAGATGCTGGTTTAGCTGATGTCAACGGCTTATTAGGAACTGGTAGTACAAGCGTAGAAGTAGATACTCAAAATTTATCATTTATTGCAGGTTTCCAACCAACTGAGAATTGGAATATTTACGGTGGCGCAGTTTACCAAACGATCAAAGGTAATGTTTCATTACGTGGTCAGGCTTACAGCTTATACAATGGTTACGATACGTCTATTCCAGAAGATAGTTCTGTAGGTTGGTTAGCCGGTCTTGCTTACCAAATTCCTGAAATTGCATTAAAAGCATCTATTACTTATCGTTCTGAAATTGACCATGATGTTAATATGAATGAAAGTATTCCAACCTTACCAGCTTTAGCTTTGCTCCCAAATGGGGCAGCAGCAGCAGCAGCTATTGCAGCAGCAAGTGGTGAGACAAAAATTACTACTCCACAGTCTGTAAACCTTGATTTCCAAACAGGTATTATGGCGAATACTGTAGCTTTTGCGAATGTTCGCTGGGTTGAATGGTCTAAATTCTCAATTCAACCTTATAAATTTGGTCTAATATCAGAAGCAGTTGGCCCTATTGTGGATCGCCCAGATGGCTTCAATCTTGTTGAATATGAAGATGACCAAATTTCAGCAACTGTAGGTGTGGGTCGTAAATTTAATGATCTATGGGCTGGTAACGTATCTGTAGGTTGGGACTCTGGTGCAGGTAACCCTGTATCTACACTTGGTCCAACTGAAGGTTATTGGAATGTAGGCTTAGGTCTTCAGTACAGTCCAACACCAGCTACTTTCATCGCGGGTGGTGTTAAATACTTCATGTTAGGTGATGCAAAAGCACAAACAGGCGCGCAAGCTGGTAGTTCTGAATACGTCGCTGAATTTGAAGACAATAAAGCATGGGCATATGGCTTAAAAATGGGTTACCGTTTCTAAGATATCCTTAATAAAAAAACCACCTTCGGGTGGTTTTTTTAACTTTTTTACTCTATTTTTATTCACTTGCATATCATTCGATTATTTTAGCACCAATTAAAATTAACAGAACTTCAATCCTTTCACATTATTTAAAGTTAATTTAATCTGATATTTTTCATATATTTATACCAATAAAATTAGTATAAAAACTCTAATCAAGCTCTTTCCTTAACCGCCTTAGTTCATTTCTTCAACAGAGCTGAGTATTTACTCTTTTTAAAATTATGTTACTTTTCCTTCACATTTTTGTTACAGATGGCATCAGGGAACGTACCATGAAGCTCAATAAAATTTATTCTGCTATTTTACTTAGCACTTTACCTCTTTCTGCAGTTCAAGCAGCTGGCCTAGACCGTTCTGGTCAATCTATTTCTGCTTTTTTACAGCCGGGTAATTATGCTGAAGCAGGTATTACTGTGATTGATCCTAGCGTATCTGGAAAATCTATTCCTCAACTAGGTAATGAATCTATCAGCGACATGGCAGAAGACTACTACTTTCCATCTGCTGCTATTAAAGTTCAAGCAACTGATAAAATATCTTTAGGTCTGATTTATGATCAACCTTATGGTGCCGATTCAATTTATCCAACAAATAATGTAAGTTTTTCACAAGTAAATCCTCTTAGTACTCAACGAGAAAGCACTCAAGTAGAAGTAAAAACTAATAACCTTACAGCTTTAATTGGTTATCAACCAACTGAAAACTGGAATTTTTATGCTGGACCTGTTTGGCAAACTGTAGAAGCTAAAATTGCATTACGAGGTGCAGCTTATGGAAATTCGGGCTATGATATTAAACTTGATGAAGAAGAAGCTTGGGGCTGGCTTGCTGGTTTCGCTTATCAAATCCCTGAAATTGCTTTAAAAGCAGCTATTACTTATCGTTCAGAAATCGATCATGAGGCAAATTCAACAGAGAGCTTTGGATTTGGAACTATTGCATCGCCTCTTTCACCAGATGTTACAGCTACAACACCTCAATCTGTAAATTTAGATCTTCAAACAGGTATTGCAGCAAATACTTTAGCCTTTGCTAACGTACGCTGGGTAAATTGGAGCCAATTTGCAGTAACACCTAATTTATTAAAATTACGCTCAGGTAGTAATTTGATTGACTACTTAGATGATCAATGGTCTGCAACTGTTGGTGTTGGCCGTAAATTTAGCGACAAATGGTCTGGCTCTGCTTTAGTAAGTTATGACTCAGGTGCAGGTAATCCTGTAACAACACTAGGACCAACCGAAGGTTACTGGGGTGTAGGTTTAGGTGGACAATATAGCCCAGCCGAAAATTACTTTATTCAAGCAGGTGTTCGCTATATGTGGTTAGGTGACGCTGAGGCTAAAGCAGGCCCTAATGTTGTAGGAGAGTTCACCGATAACACTGCAATCGCATATGGCATGAAAATCGGTTACCGCTTCTGATTTTTTGATAGATTCAATAAAAAAGGCGCTTATAGCGCCTTTTTATTTACTTAAATTCTTTAAGCAGGGATATCACGCACTGAAGCATTACGAATTGCTTCTTTTAACGCATCATAACCACGAATTGGCGGGAATTGCGGGAATTCAGCAATCACATTTTCAGGCGCATCAAATAGGAAACCATGGTCTGCCTCACCTAACATTGTAGTATCGTTATAAGAATCCCCTGCCGCAATCACACGGAAATTCAAACCATGCAGTGCTTTAACAGCCTGACGTTTTTGATCTGGCTGACGAAGTTTATAAGCCGAGATCATGCCCGCTTCATCCGTTTCCAGTTTATGACAGAAAATCGTCGGCCAATCCAGTTGCTTCATCAATGGATGTGCAAATTCATAGAAAGTATCTGAAAGAATAATTAATTGAAAATGCGTACTCACCCATTTCACAAATTCTTTTGCTCCTGGGAATGGACCCATTTCTGCAATCACTTCCTGAATATCATTCAAGCCTAAACCGTGCTGTTTTAAAATATTCAGACGTTGGGTCATCAGTACATCATAGTCAGGAATGTCACGAGTCGTCGCTTCAAGCTCTTTAATACCGGTTTTTTTGGCAAAGTTAATCCAGATTTCTGGAACCAACACACCTTCTAAATCTAGACATACGACTTCCATGAACATTCCCTCTAAGTTGTATTGAAAAAATTTTGCACTATCATAGCTGAAGCAACAGATTTTGTACTGTACTTTTTTAAATCTATTTTTTTCATAAGTATTTATTTTTTAGTGATAAGTCAATTAAATCAATTCTATTAAAATAGATGTGAAATTAACTAATATAGGCCATGTCCTTTCCAAGCCTATATCGCCAGGATTCTCATGACCATCATTCCTACTATTGATCGTATTGATGCACTTGCATCTGAATATGCAGATAAATCGCCCAATGAAATTTTGGCACTTGCACTGAGCCAGCAAGGTGAAATTGCGATTTCATTTTCTGGTGCTGAAGATATTGTATTGATTGATATGGCATCGCATCTCGGTAAACCGTTCCGGGTATTCAGTCTGGATACTGGCCGTCTACATGCAGAGACGTATCAGTTTATTGAACGGGTACGTAAGCATTACAACATCGAGATTGAAATCTGCTTCCCTGAAACGGATGCAGTACAAAATTTAGTGACCACCAAAGGTTTATTCAGTTTCTTTGAAGATGGCCATCAGGAATGTTGCGGTATACGCAAGGTTCAACCGCTACGTAAAAAACTGGCGACGCTGGATGGCTGGATTACTGGTCAGCGCAAAGACCAAAGTCCGGGTACACGCAATGAAATTCCTGTGGTTCAGGCAGATTCAGGTTTTTCCGGTCCGGGAAAACAATTGATCAAGTACAATCCTCTAGCCAACTGGTCCAGTGCAGATGTCTGGAGTTATATCCGTATGATGGAAGTCCCTTATAATGCCCTGCATGAGAAAGGTTTTGTTTCTATCGGCTGTGAGCCTTGCACCCGCCCTGTGCTGCCAAATCAGCATGAACGCGAAGGCCGCTGGTGGTGGGAAGAAGCCACCCATAAAGAATGTGGCTTACATGCTGGCAATCTAAAAAAATAAAGTTAAGTTTTATCGTTCCTATTGATTGAAAGACTATTTTTTAATAAAGATAGTCTTTTTTAATTGATAATTTTACATTTAGTGACAAGATAGAAATTACCTTTTATCGGGATAATATTATTTTAATTAAAGAATTGATAAAATTTTAGCTCATTGATTTATTTGCATAAAATGTGAAATTGAACACAATGCTATTCTTCTAATAACACATAATTATTAAGTTACACTCCACTTCGCCTAGAAAATACTATTTTTAGAAATCTATTTTAAAACTAAAATTTTCACATTTCATAAACTTAGGAAGATATTTTGTTCTTGTCAATAGCCACTTTTTCACAGTTGAGGCAAGATAAAGCAGTTCATTTATATGCTAAAAAAGATATACTTTAAAAACTAAAGTAATAATTCTAACAAGGCCTTTTAGCAAAAAAGCCATAGAGAATGCAGTGAGGCAATCCACGCTATGCGTCCATTACATCCAATTGATTTTATTTTCTTAACTTTAGAGAAACGGCAGCAGCCTATGCATGTAGGTGGACTATTTTTATTCCAAATTCCCGACAATGCGTCAGCTTCCTTTATTCAGGATCTAGTCACGGATATCCAGAATTCGAAATGCTCTCCAATCCCACCTTTTAACAATTATTTAAACGGCCTGTTTTGGGATGAAGACCAGGAATTTGATTTAGATCATCATTTTCGTCATATTGCCCTGCCAAAACCGGGCCGTATCCGTGAATTGCTGACCTATATTTCACAAGAACATAGTGCCCTGATTGATCGTGCCAAACCTTTATGGACCTGTCATATCATTGAGGGCATTGAAGGTAATCGTTTTGCCATGTATTTCAAAATTCACCATGCTATGGTGGATGGAATCGCTGGCATGCGTCTGGTAGAAAAGTCGCTTTCACATGATCCAAATGCCAAGAGTATTGTACCGCCATGGTGTGTGGAAGGGCCACGTGCCAAACGCCTTAAAGCACCTAAAGTGAACAGGTTTAAAAATGTCCTGCAGACCATTAAGGGGCAACTGGAATGTGCGCCACGAGTTGCTTATGAACTGTCGCAAACCGTCATGAAAGATATGGGACGCAATCCGGATTATGTATCCAGCTTTCAGGCGCCAAGCAGTATTCTGAATCAACGCGTCAGTGCTTCACGTCGCTTTGCAGCCCAGTCTTTCGAATTTTCACGTTTACGTCATATTTCTAAGGCATTGGGCGTGACCATTAATGATATTGTCTTGGCCATTTGTTCAGGTGCATTACGTGAATATTTATTATCGCAAAATGCCTTACCGAAAAAACCGTTAATTGCTATGGTTCCAGCTTCTGTTCGCAGTGACGATTCAGATATATCCAACCGTATTACCATGATTCTGGCCAATCTGGGCACGCATAAAGAAGATCCGCTAGAACGTCTCAAGATCGTACGCCGCAGTGTGCTGAGTGCCAAAGAGCGCTTCAAACGCATGAATGCCAACCAGATTTTGAACTATAGTGCCTTTGTCTATGGTGCAGCAGGTCTGAATATTGCCTCCGGTTTAATGCCGACACGTCAGGCGTTTAACGTGATTATTTCCAATGTACCTGGACCACAAGAGCCCCTTTACTGGAATGGTGCCCGTCTTGAAGCACTTTATCCGGCTTCTATCGTACTGGATGGTCAGGCCTTGAATATCACCATGACCAGCTATCTAGACAAACTGGAAGTCGGCTTGACCGCATGTCGTAATGCTCTGCCGAAAATGCAGAACTTGCTGACGCATCTGGAAGAAGAAATTCAACGTTTTGAACTTATTGTAGATGGCGAACCTGTCCCAAAGTTACGGGCGGTAAGCTAGCCACGGATGAATAAATAAGATAGATGGGCTGCCAAAGGTGCTGATCATTTTTGCCAGTCTTTGAGCACAGAATAAAGGGACCGATCTGGTCCCTTTTCTTTATTTTTGAAATCTTTTTAAATTATTTTAGAACTTTTGGAAGACTTCTCGATTTAAACGTCTACCAAATTATTTTTGACAAGTTAGAAACAATCCACAAATGCAATCAGCTTTTAATGGTACGGCACTGTTGTAATAATTGATGGCAGACGTTACGGATCATGCTCGCGGTAATTTGAACTTCATTACCGCGCTCATCAACGATATATCCCGCATGTACAGTCTTTGGTTCTAATACGTGTTTTAGGCCTTTATGGATTACTGCTTTACTCATACTCATCACACACTCCTTTTGCTAAGCCTGAAACTGGGAGAAACGGCTTTGGCTAATTCATGCATCTAGTATTGTAAATAAAGGCCCTATTGTAAAATTTCAGATGTAACAAGTGTTTAACGATATTCTGTTACAATTTCAGCTGAGAATGATATCGTATTGCTCTTGCGTATACAGATTTTCCACTTGGAACTTAATCACGCGATTAATGAAATGTTCCAGATCAGCGACTGCAGGCGCTTCTGCCGTCAATAATCGATCAATGACAGCCAGATGCGCGACGACAGTAAAGCCACTCTGTGACTCATAAGCACGAGCATAACGCAGAATCTCCCTGAATATTTCATAACATACCGACTCGGCTGTTTTGACATAACCGCGTCCCTGACAGGTCGGACAAGACTCGCACAGCAGATGTTCCAGCGACTCACGGGTGCGTTTCCGGGTCATTTCCACCAAGCCCAGTTCTGATACCTGAGTAATCTTGGTCTTGGCGTGGTCACGTTCTAACATGCGCTCAAACTGTTTCATCACTTCTTCACGATGCTGCGCTTCCTGCATATCAATGAAGTCGATGATAATGATGCCGCCGAGATTGCGCAGACGTAACTGACGTGCGATGACATCCGTCGCCTCCATATTGGTTTTAAAAACCGTATCTTCCAGCGAACGGCCACCAACATAAGAGCCGGTATTGACATCAATTGTGGCCATGGCTTCAGTCTGGTCAATCATCAGATAACCGCCAGACTTCAATGCGACACGAGTTTGCAATGCCTTTTGCAGGTCTTCTTCGACATTATACAAGTCAAAAATTGGCCGCTCGCCCGGATAATGCAGCAAACGGTCTTTCATGTTCGGAACAAATTCTTCGACAAATTCCTGTAACTTGGCATGAATTTCACGTGAATCGACGTAAATTTTGGCGGTTTCTTCATTGGCCAGATCACGAATCACCCGTTGCGGCAAAGGCAATTCTTCAAAGATCAAAGACGGTACTGCAATAATCTTTTGCTTACGCTGGATGTATTCCCAAAGCTTGGCCAGATAAGCCATATCCTGTGCAATGGCTTCTTCTTCAATCCCTTCTGCCGCAGTACGTACAATCACTGAACCTGGCAGCTTATGTTCCGCCTGAATACGCTCAATAAGTGATCGCAAGCGATTCCGCTCTTCCTCGGATTCAATCCGTTGCGATACCCCGATATGATTGCCATATGGCATCAGCACCAAATAACGCGAAGGAATCGACAGATCGGTAGACAGGCGTGCGCCTTTGGTACCGAGCATATCTTTCATCACCTGAACCGTGAGGACTTGTCCCGGTTGAAGTAGCTCAAAGACATTCGGGGTTGGCTGATTGCGAGGCCAGACCATATCATTGATATGCAAAAACGCAGTGCGAGAGAGGCCGATATCCACGAAAGCAGCCTGCATGCCGGGTAAGACCCGCACCACTTTTCCTTTATAGACATTCCCTACCAGGCCACGCTTGGCCGTACGCTCGACAAACAGTTCATTGACCGTGCCGTTTTCAATTAACGCGACCCGACATTCCATCGGCGTGACGTTAATCAACAACTCGTCAGACATAATTACACTCAAAACATTATAAGAATTCTTTTCAGCAGTTAATTTAGTGCCTTAACCGTCTGTAATAACTGTACTGTCTCATATAAAGGCAAGCCAACCACATTGGAATAACTGCCCTGTATTTTTGGAATATAACGTGCTGCAATTCCTTGAATTGCATAAGCCCCTGCTTTACCCAGTGGCTCACCTGTCGCCCAGTAACTTTCCATATCTGCAGCGCTCAGGATTTGAAATTCGACCTGTGTGCGTACCACTATACTGCATTTTTCATGCTTTGTACGAACACAGACACCGCTATAGACATCATGCCACCGACCGGAGATTTTTGTCCACATTTCAATCGCATGTTGTTTGGATTCAGGCTTACCCAGAATCTCCTGATCCACCCCCAGACTGGTATCCGCAGCAATAATAATTGCATCAGGATAAAGCTCTGCCACGGCATCCGCTTTGGCTCGTGCCAGACGTTCAACATAGGCTGCAACCGACTCGCCTGCTTGTACCGATTCGTCAATTTCTGGGCTGCAAATATCGAAGCTCAGCCCGAGTTGCTGTAACAACTCGCGGCGCCGGGGTGAGCTCGAAGCAAGAATTATACGCGCCATTTTTTGAGCACATAATAAATAGCAGGCCAAACCAGAATACTGGTCAGCATCGGAATCCAGTGCCTTGCATAAGAAAATTGCACGCCAGCCACAATCTGGGAAAAAAAGATCATTAGCAGATGCGCGACAATCGCCAGCCCCATAATCACCCAGAGATTATTAAAGGTCAGGATACGGCGCTCACGGGTTAGAAAGCGGGCTAAAAAGGCAATAATGATAAAGCTCAGCGCATTCAGACCCAAAGGTGCATCCAGCAGCAGATCAATAAAAATACCGGTACCAAAGGCAAACCAGATCCCACACCAGGTCGGCTGGCACAGCACCCAGAAAAGCATGATCATCAGCATAAACAGCGGACGCCAGCCCGAGAGATTATAGGAAAGTGGATAGACCATTAAAATAGAAGCCACAATCACCGAAATGACAATAGCCATTAAAGGATCACGATGCTTTCTGGATTTCATCTTAGCGATTGACATGCGGTTGCTCCATCGCTAATGAATCGGAAAATAACACCACCACATGATGTCCACCGGCCAGCTGAGCCGCAGGCGTCACATCAATCTGGGCAAATTCACCAGAATTATGCCGTTGTACTTTAGATACCTGCCCCACCAGATAACCTGCCGGGAAATGTTGTCCCAAGCCCGAACTATAGACTTTTTCACCGACCTTGATATTGGCGCTGGTCGGTACATATTCCATTTTTAAACGTCCCAGATCGCCCGTGCCTGAAACAATGGCACGCATCCCGGTATGTTCCAGGCGCACTGACAGTGAATGTTCTTTATCAGACAACAGCATGACCCGACTACTATGCGGATAGACATTGATAATCTGCCCCATGATACCCTTGTCATCCAGTACGGTTTGCCCGACTTTCAGCTCGTTATTCGAACCCCGGTTGATCACGATAATATGCCGTAATGGATCGGCATCGGTACCAATCACTTCGGCAATTTCAATACGTCCATCAATGATCAGTGGCGTGTCCAATAGACCGCGCAAACGGGTATTTTCAGCAGAAAGTTCAGAGATTTTTTGTAAGCGTACCTGTGCCTGTAGCAACTCGGCCTGCATCGCGGTATTTTCCCGGCGCAACTGAGCTTCAGACTTGGTTTGTTGATTCAACCACTCTCGCGACAATACCGGATAACTGGCCACCGCATAAATAGGATTATAAGCAGCGTACAGGACATCCCTTGCAGGTTGAACAACATGCGGCATGCGCCAATCAAAGAAAAGCACCACCAGGCATGTTACCAATGCAATGATAAAAGAGCGAAAAGATGGCGGTTGTCGAGAAAACAGATGTGCTTGCACCCGCCGAATCCTTTTCTTAGCCTACGAATAACATGTCATGATTTGGGTTGTCGAAAAATTCGAGTACCTTGCCGCCACCACGAGTCACACATGATAGTGGATCTTCTGCCACTACCACTGGCAGGCCAGTTTCTTTGGCAAGCAGCTTGTCCAGGTTACGTAGCAATGCACCACCACCAGTTAACACGATACCGCGTTCAGCGATGTCCGAAGAAAGCTCAGGAGGTGTGTGTTCTAGCGCAGATTTCACAGCAGACACGATGTTTTGCAATGGATCAGAAATCGCTTGGGTGACTTCGTCAGAATTAACCACGATTGCGCGAGGCACACCTTCTGCGAGGTTACGGCCACGAACTTCAATTTCAAGCGGTTTAGCACCTTCATCTGGCAACGCCATACCCACTTCTTTTTTGATCACTTCAGCAGTGGTTTCGCCGATCACACAGCCATGCGCTTTACGCACATAGTTAATGATCTGCTCATCAAAGACATCACCGCCAATCCGTAAAGAGTCTGCATAAACACAACCTTGTAGGGAAATGATTGCAATTTCAGTGGTACCCCCACCTACATCGACCACCATCGAACCACAAGCCTGCTCAACTGGCATACCTGCACCAATCGCTGCTGCCATTGGCTCTTCGATTAAACGTACATCACGTGCGCCCGCATTAAACACGGCTTCACGAATGGCACGGCGCTCAACCAGAGTCGATTTACATGGCACGCAAACCACGACACGCGGTGCCGGAGTAAATAAACGGTTTTCATGTACTTTGCGAATGAACTGATTCAGCATGGTCTCAGTGACTTCAAAATCCGCAATCACACCGTCTTTCATAGGACGGATCGCTGAGATATTGGCTGGGGTACGACCTAGCATTTGCTTCGCTTCAAGACCGACTGCCGCAACAATTTTATGTGAACCACTATGACGGATGGCTACAACCGTTGGTTCATTTAATATAATGCCTCGTCCTGGCGCATAAATAAGTGTATTTGCTGTACCTAAATCAATGGCAAGATCGGGCGAAAACAAGCCTATTAGTCGTTTTAGAATCACGGGGACGTTCTCAGTTAAACTTTATATGGACGCAAGGTCGCCACTTTAACTAAATGTGATGATTTGGACAAGTCAATCGCTTATCATAACGCATGATAATTTGAATTTTTTTAATACTGATTAGGTAATATTATGTCTACATCGGATGCACAGCATTCTGCAGATTTAAGTGCAGAAACAGTTTCAGCTATTGCCAACCTTGCAAGGTTATCTCTCAATGATACGCAATCTGCTGAATATGCTCAAAGTTTAAATAAAATTTTAGGCATGATGGAAACCCTGAAAGGCATCAATACCGACGGTGTTGAACCACTGAAAAGCCCTTTCGACCACCCACAGCCTTTACGTGAAGATGTCGTGTCGGAAAGCAATCATCGTGAGGAATACCAAGCAGTTGCACCTGCTGTACAGGACGGTTTGTATCTCGTCCCACGCGTGATTGAGTAATTATTACCCAGTTCATTCTTTTTATTAAATTAAACGTAAAGAATTATTTCTCATGACAGATTTACACCGCTTATCCATTCGTGAACTGACTGAAGGTTTGGCAAATGCTCAATTTTCATCCCGCGAATTGACTCAACACTATTTAAAGCGCATCGAAAAAATTGATGCACAGGTCAAAGCTTATGTGACCGTGACTGCTGAACAGGCATTAGCTCAAGCTGATGCTGCCGATGCTGCAATCAAAGCTGGCAATGCCACTGCCCTGACTGGCGTGCCCATTGCACATAAAGATATTTTCTGTACCCAAGGCATTAAAACCACAGCCGGTTCTAAAATGCTGGACAATTTTATCTCTCCTTACGACGCGACCGTTGTAGCGAAAGGTAAAGCTGCGGGCTTAGTCACACTTGGTAAAGTGAACATGGACGAATTCGCCATGGGTTCTACTTCCGAGTCTTCTTATTTTGGCTCGACCAAAAACCCTTGGGCACTGGATCACGTTCCGGGCGGTTCTTCAGGTGGTTCTGCTGCAGTTGTTGCTGCTGATCTGGCACCATTTGCAACCGGTACGGATACCGGTGGTTCAATCCGTCAGCCGGCTTCTTTTTGTGGTCTGACTGGTCTGAAACCAACTTATGGCCGTGTATCACGTTTTGGTATGATCGCGTATGCATCATCTTTAGACCAAGGCGGCCCGATGGCACGTTCGGCTGAAGACTGTGCTTATCTGATGAATGTCATGGCGGGTCATGATGCCAAAGATTCAACCTCAATGGACAAAGAGGTTGATGACTATGTGGCAAATCTGAACGCTACATCGGTAAAAGGCTTGCGTATTGGTATTCCAAAGCAATACTTCAATGTGGAAGGTCTGGATGCGGACGTTAAAGCACGCGTTGAAGAATCACTAAAAAAACTGGAAGAAATGGGCGCAATTCTGGTTGAGATTGATCTCAACATGACAGAAGCTTATGTTCCAACTTATTATCTGATCGCGCCTGCTGAAGCCTCTTCAAATCTGTCACGTTATGACGGCGTGCGTTATGGCTATCGCGCAGAAAACCCGGTGGACCTGATGGACCTGTACAAACGTTCACGTTCAGAAGGTTTTGGTGCAGAAGTGCAACGCCGTATCCTGATTGGTACGTATGCCCTGTCTGCAGGTTATTACGATGCTTACTATGTAAAAGCACAGAAAGTACGTCGTCTGATCCAACAAGATTTCCTTAAAGCATTTGAATCGGTCGATGTCATTGCAGCACCTTCTGCGCCAACGACTGCCTATAAAATTGGTGCAGATTTAACGCCAGTTGAAATGTACCTGGGCGATATTTATACGCTTGCGGTAAATCTGGCAGGTCTTCCTGCGATTAACGCGCCTGTCGGTTTTGACCAAAATAACTTGCCAGTTGGCTTACAGCTGATTGGTAATTACTGGTCAGAATCTCAATTGTTGTCTGTGGTACACCAGTATCAACAGGCCACCGATTGGCATACAAAACGCGCTGCAATTGCTGAGGAGAACGCATAATGGCTCAAGCTCAAAAATCGGCTAAACCAAAATCCAACCTGATTGATGGTTGGGAAGTCGTTATTGGTATCGAGATTCACACTCAGCTTGCCACCAATACCAAAATTTTTTCAGGTTCATCGACTGTTTTCGGTAATGATCCAAACACGCAAGCCAGCCTGGTTGATTTGGCTATGCCGGGCGTATTACCGGTATTAAACAAAGAAGTGGTTGATCTTGCGATTCGCTTTGGTTTGGGCATCGATGCTTACATCGATCAGGCGTCTGTATTTGCGCGTAAAAACTACTTCTATCCGGACTCTCCAAAAGGCTATCAGATCAGCCAGATGGACAACCCGATTGTGGGCTTGGGTCATATCGACATCCAGCTTGAAGATGGCACGGTTAAACGCATTGGCGTAACCCGTGCGCATCTCGAAGAAGATGCGGGTAAATCGATTCATGATCAGTTCGAAGGTATGTCAGGCATCGACTTGAACCGTGCTGGTACGCCGCTGCTTGAAATCGTTTCTGAACCGGATATGCGTTCGGTTGAAGAAGCGGTTGCTTATATCAAGGCAATTCACACTTTAGTGCGCTGGTTAGGTATTTCTGACGGTAACATGGCGGAGGGTTCGTTCCGTTGTGACTGTAACGTGTCGTTACGTCGTCCGGGTCAACCCTTCGGTACGCGTTGCGAATTGAAAAACCTGAACTCATTCCGTTTTATTGAACAAGCGATCAATGTTGAAATTGAACGTCAAATGGAAATTCTGGAATGGGACGGCACCATTGATCAGGAAACGCGTCTGTTCGACCCTGTGAAGATGGAAACCCGTTCAATGCGTTCTAAGGAAGAAGCGAATGATTACCGCTACTTCCCAGACCCTGACTTGTTGCCTGTAGTAATTGCAGATGAGCAAATCGAAGCAATTAAAGCGACCATGCCTGAACTTCCTGCGGCACGTCGTGAGCGTTTTGTCGCTGATTTCGGTGTGACTGAATATGATGCTCACGTTCTTACATTGACTCGTGAAATGGCTGATTTTTATGAAGCTGTTGTAACTGCTGCTGGCGGTGCTGCGAATGGTAAAATTGCTGCAAACTGGGTGATGGGTGAATTCTCAGGTGCGTTAAACAAAGCTGGCTTGGATTTGGCTGACTCTCCTGTATCGACTGAAAAACTTGGCGGCATGATCGCGCGTATTGTCGATAACACCATTAGCGGTAAGATCGCAAAACAGGTGTTCGGCTTTATGTGGGAAGAAGGCAAAACTGCAGACGAGATTATTGCTGAGAAAGGCTTGAAACAGGAAACTGATACAGGCGCGATTGAAGCAATCATTAAAGAAGTACTTGCTGCCAACGAGAAGATGGTTGAAGAGTATAAATCTGGTAAAGAGAAAGCCTTTAACGGTCTGGTTGGTCAAGTGATGAAAGCATCACGTGGTAAGGCAAACCCTGCTCAAGTCAATGAATTGATGAAGAAATTGATTGGTTAAGTTGATCTTTCTTTAAAAGAAAACCCGCGAAAGCGGGTTTTTTATCATTTTTTAGTTTTTTTCTTCAATTTTTTCTGTTTTCTTCGTTTTTCTTTTTCATGCTTTTGCTTTATTGCCTTAAAAACTTCTTTATTAGGTTTAATTTTTTTCGGCACTATTGCAGCCCATTCAGGTGATCGATTCTTTTCTTTAAGAACGTCCTTTAATGTTTTTACAACTAACTCTGATTTTAAAATCATATTATCATGATCTATTGAGCTAGGATCAAAGCTAAAACCCTCAGGCATTTCGAGAATATTCGTAAGATAGAATTTACCAACTTTTCGGTATCTTTCTAAAAAATTATCTAAGTTAATACTACTTTTTGGGGTCATTAAATTTACACGTGAAATAGCCATGAAAAGCTTTTCATCATTTTTTAAATCCATACCCTCAGATAAATCTTCCAAATAACTAAAATTAGGTCCAATCATCACTTTGTAATGAGCAATATTTTCTTTATCTACCTCAGTTACGATTGATACTCGTAGTTTTTCATCAATATCGTTCTCACCTATTCGATTACGAATAGCATCAAAGATCAATTTACCATTTTCAGGATATTCAAACCCAACACCTAAAATAGGAATATCATTTTCATCTATTGGGTTATATGCAAAAGCTGTACCTTTCCACTTAGCTTTATTCCATAAATCCTCATCTATTAACCCCGAAACGAATAATGTCTTACGAGATTTTTCTTCAAGTGGCTTCAAATCAGAAGATACAGGGTTATCTTGTCCCAATTTAGGTCTTAAGCTTTCTGACTTACCAGCTAATCTATTAATTAGCTTATTTTTTTGCTTCTCATTAGAAATATCGTAATAAGTATATGGCTTTAATGGATCTAAAATATATTGCACTTGATCTGTATCAAAGAAAATTGGTATATATTTTGTATTGTTATTTACGCTCTCATAAATATTTTGAATAATCTGCGTGGTTTCCCATTTAGCACCTAACCCTTTAGGCTCGTTACTAGAATCTTTACTTCGCGCATAATAGATAGGAGAAGCTACTACTAATACAAAATCTGCTTCATCAATTTGTTTGAGCATCCATTTAGCCCATCCTTGTGGTGGAGCTTCTTCATATTGATCGATTTCAGAATCAATCCCTTTAGCACGTAACTCGTTAGAAAATTGCAGAACCTGATCACTAAGTTTTTCACTTTCATGAGCATAACTTATAAAAACTTTAGGAATTTTTGCCATATAATTCAACTTAAAACTTTTTATATTTTAATTATATAGTATCACTCATCAATAGATCACACCAAAAACAACATGACCATCAAAAAAGTATCCTCTATCTCCAAACTCGAAGACTTAGGACGAATTCAACTTTCAAAGTCTTTCTTTATGCGTGACTTCCTCTATAGCGAAATCGCTAATTGGTATGGTGTACCCAACTTCCCCGATCATCCTGAAAAAGCCATCTACACAGGTACACAACTGTGCGAGCAACTGCTCGAACCACTCCAAGATAAATTTGGACGAATTGCAATTCGCTCCGCATATCGCTCACCAAGCGTCAACCAACTTGGCAATGAAAAAGGACACAACTGTGCCAGCAATGAGAAAAACTTTGCCAGCCATATTTGGGACTATCCCGACGAAAAAGGCTACGGCGCAACGGCGTGTATAGTCATTCCTTCATTTCTAGAACTGTATGAAAAAGACCAATCCAACTGGCGACAGCTTGCCTATTGGATTCATAACAATCTCAACTATAGCCATCTACAATTTTTCCCAAAACTTTGTGCTTTTAATATTGGCTGGCATGAACAGCCTGCACGGGAAATTTATAGCTATATTCAACCGAAAGGTCATTTGTTGCGGGGTGAAGCTATAAATCCGGAGTTTGAGAAGTTTTATCCTGATTTATTGTAATCATTAATCCCCCCAAATCCCCCTTTTTCAAAGGAGGACTTGCCACGTCATCAATTGATACGCGTGGTTCCCTCTCCTGAGCAAGTTTTAAAGCACTGCTTTAAAATGAAGCGCAAGAAAGGATGAGGGCTAGGGAGAGGATTTTTTTAAATTAATACTCTTCTCTTAAATTTTCTAATTCAGTCGCACGTGCGGCAGTCGCTTCCATGTAACAACTATTGCTATTTACAGTTGCAATCGTCCCTCCATTCGGGTCGGCATAAAAATCGCAATTGGCATCACGATAGCGAATCCAGAGACGCTGAACCTCTTGAAGCTGTTTTTTACGGTTTGCATTCAGCGATGCCATCGTCTGTTTATAGGCATTATTTAACCGTGTATCTTGGCGATCTGTTTCGGCCGCAATACAATCCAGCATATTTACAGTAACGCCACCTGAGCGATCCATACAATTTGAGTATTGCCGACTCAAATCATTGTCCCCTGCGTACAGCGCAGGAGGAAGTATAAACATACTTAAACCCAATAAAGCAGTGCGTTTGAACATAACAACCCCTATCTTTTCATTTATGTTATTCATAATAAATACCATAATGGACCCTGGCACGCATGCATTCAATCAGTTATTTCCCTCTTAACTCACCCAACTTATTCCACACATCCGGTGTCAAGAAAGTGACCACCAGTTTATTTAAATCCACATAACGCAGCACACCTTTAAGCTGACTTTTCACTTCAGGATTTTCTAAAATTTCCTCACCGGTAATCCGTCCAAGTTCCTGAAAACTGTCACCCACCGCTTGTACGCCTTCCGCAGCAATTACCGCTTTGGTCTGTGCAGAACATTGCTCCACTAAAATGCGCTGCAACACCGTCGCCAGATTCTTGTCTAATGCTTCCTTTTGACTCGCGGTCACATTGCTAAAAGCCTTTAAGTCCGGATGATTACCTAAAGCCACAAAGGTCCATTGCAAGACGGTAGTTTTATCCGTGACTGTGGTGGATTTCATCAAACAGTCACTGAGCTGGTTGACTGTCGGACCAGCCAATGTCACCTGAGTTACACTTAATAATGTTGCACTTATTAAAAACGTACGAAGCTTTGTAAAAGATTTATGTGCCATCATAATTTCCTGTTCTTCGATGTCCAGCCAATGATATGAAACCAGTTAGTTGTAGCATGGAACAGGGCAATAAACTGATAGAACTCTGTAAAAACTGACCCAGATTTACAACACTTGGATGGTCATTCTGATGTCCATATTGCTATTCATCAGGTCAGGATATTGATCAGTCAAACTTAGCGCTATGATTTAGACTAAAACAATAAAAATAAAAACTTATAATTATGAATACCAACATATTTCACAGCATCATACTGTGGGGACTTGTCTTTTTTTCGTCTTGATCGTATTTTTATTCATCCATCCAACATCGCGGAAGGAGATTCTCGGATCACGTGATCTCCCCACTAAACCAAGCGGGCTTTCTTCTGTTCTCTCCCGTCGGATCGAGCAGATTTTTGCGCCTATCTTCTCGATCGTCAAAAGGATCATACGGATTTTGGATTAAGTTTTTTGATCCCGCGCTTATTTTAACTGCCTCAAAAGATTCTTGGCTCCGGCATGATTATAATTATTGGCTAAATTCTGCAAAATCCGCTTGGATTGTGCTTTAGCATTCGGGAAACGGCTGGCATAGACCGGAATACTGTTCAGACAGCGTGCAACCAGCATCCCTGATTCAGTATAGACACGTGTTCCCTCTGTGCCCTGCAATTTGCCATAGTTATAGGCACGCTGGGCGTTGTTACAGGCATTATTCAGATTCTTGCCACTGTTAATATCACGTCGCGCTGCCACATAAATCTTCATCTGATTTTGTTGCGGTGTTTCTGCTACCGTAGCTCGAGCTGATGCCGCTGCTAGCTGCTTTTTCTCTGCTTCTTTTTTCTCTAACTCTTTTCTTTGTAATTCCTTTCGCTCTAACTCTTTCCTCTCCAGCTCTTTACGTGCTGATTCCTTCAGTTCATTCGTCGTCTTTGCGGCAGGAGTCTTAGGAGGAGTCATGGTTTTTATCGATGCAGATTTGGTTTGCTCCAAAGCAACCCTGGCTTTAGTTGGACGATAAAAGTTTTTTGCTTGAGAAGGACTCATGACCCGAGTGAGTAGTCGAACACTACGCGTCTGGCTGGTTTTATCAATTTGTCGTTCAGAAGTTGGCTCAATCGAGACAATCCAGCTTTCAGTCAGGTCATCCATACGACACTGATAGGCACCGCTACCTTGTACAACACCCCGATTGGCACTCAGGCGTTTGCGCTGGGCAACATCTGACACTGCACTAAAATTACTTTTATACAGCAGGGAAAATTTACCGCCCTGTTCATGACAATATTGCGTCAGTATCGAACGCGGATACATGGCCTGAGTCGTGTTATTTTTCTGCGCTTGTCCCCAAAGATAAATATAATCTTTTGCACTACCATCACGTTGATTCAAAGCCCGTTTGGCAATCAGTTCTTCCGGACTGGCAAAAGGATGTAACACCTCTGATTTCAACCGATTCACGCTATTACATCCAGCTAAACCTGCTGCCCCTATTATTAGAATTATTACTTTTAGCTTCACAGCAAACATCTCAACCCCAAAATCCCGTATAACATAGCGTAAATAGTACAAAACAACAAACACAAGATATTGATAACTATAATATTTAAACGGTAAAAAGGCACATATCAGCCTCAACTTTGCTGATTATGCCAAGCTTCATGTGATAAAAATTGACACAAGTATCATTCTTAAATCAGTTCAAATAATAAACAATTCCATTCAGGACTCAAGAAAAAGATAGAAAAAACACATAAAAAACCGAAGAAAGCGGTGAGTCCTTCTCCGGCGGCTTATTCAGGGAACGCTACAGACCTTTATTATAATGGGTAATAAATTTACCTTTTATCCGCTATAACATTGCCTGAACAAGATCAGCATAAGAATAATTTCCTCAACGTACATTTGTTATTTTTATACGTCAAACCATCGGAAATTAAACGCCATCTTGGCTGGCCCTTAGGATTTTAGACAAGAAAAAAATATCTGAATACCCCAATATTGGGAGGTTCTGACACGATTTACCCAAGTCATCTGACCAACGGTCAGATCGATATTTTCCATTGGATTTTGTAAATTAACTCGCCCTAAAAAAAGCCAAACCTAAAACTGTTTGGCTGATAAAGCAGGATAATAATATGAGAAAAAATTAATCAATATGTGATTCAAATGCTTTTAAGCGTTTATAGATCGACATCAGTTCAATAATCGTCGGCCAAGACAGAATCAGATACTGGAAAGATTCCCGCACTTTGCCAAATACATTCAGGATTTGCATCATCAAACCAAGAGTAATTGCCCCTGCTGCAATACTTGGAAACAGAATAAATAATCCGTAAATATTGTCTAACTGCAAGTACCAGATCCGAACCATGTTGAAATAAGCATAGTGAAAATACAACCGGAAATAATTCCAGCGTACCCGGCTAAACAGTTCTTGTAATGTCAGCGGATGTGCGCGATCAGCATAGTCTTCGCCATAGACCAGCTCTTTACGATAGGCTGCCTCAACTTTCTGGTTATTGAACTCCAGTCCGGGCAATTTCATTCCCACGACCATCAAAATGACCGTACCCAATACCGCCCAACCAATCGAGGCCCACATTAAAGCATGCGGTATTTCCCCTACAATTGGTAAAACTTTCACATGACTAGAGAGCTGATATAAGATCGGCAGGAATGCCATCAGCAACATCAGCGCTTCAATCAAGGAAACACTTAACTGCTCCGTGGTTTTGGCAAAGCGCATGGTATCTTCCTGGATACGTTGTGATGCACCTTCAATATGACGTAACTGCTCCCAATGTGCGGTGTAATAATCATTCATCGCGGTACGCCAGCGGAAGACATAATGACTGACAAAAAACAGGTTAAATACCGCTAAAGTGACATAAACCATCGCAATATAAATAAAGGTTAATGCGCCTTGATACAGCAATGAAACATCCCCACCACCCTTCGTGAGCATTTGTTGAATCTGATCATAAAACGGGCTATACCATTCATTTAATACGACATTGACCTGTACCCCGAACCAGATATTAAACAGAATAAATGCCGAGCCCCAGACCGACCAGCGCTGCCATCGGTGTCCGGCTTTCCATTGCCAGAACAGCGCAAATATCGTAGTTGCCATGAAATACCAGAGATAAAACCAGATGAATTGAGCTGACCAGAAACGCCCGATACCGATTGTAAGCTTTTCATCAAAATAATTTTCAGGAAAACCCAGATAGGTTCCCCATCCTGATCCGCCACTATGCCAAAGCACAAGATTAATGATAAACCATAAAATCAGGCTGCTAAAAAACCAGACGGGTTGCGGGAAAAATGACTTAAACATACCGACCCAGTTCTCCTTATGTCTCTTGGTCATCCAAATGACGCCTAGTTTATTCTTATTTTAGATTTTTACTGTTATAAAGCATTAATTTTCAATTTAGTATAAAAAAGGATAGAAGGATATCAAGTCTCTAGAAACTTATTTTTATCATTCAGCTCTGCGTTATGATTTTCCTTATATTCTCGATTTTTATCATTCAGTAGAGCGATACCAAAAACCAGAAAAATCATCATGTTTTTGACCTTTCGTTATTTTGATAGACTTTTCTATGCCTGTTATCTGTCGGGTTTATGTAAAAGAACCTCATGCTTCCGAGCACTGCGAGAATAGGCTGAAAATCAGGCATACTGCATGTCTTCTAGGTATCTTGTATCTAAATAGAGCACTTCTCCCTATTTGAATAAGTCATTGATCAAGTTCTCAGTTTTTGAAGAAACAGTTAAATTTTCAAAAATCATGCTATGATTTAATTATCGAAAAGTAATCTTATTTTGGAAAAAACTATGGAAAGTTCAGTAATTGAATTACTTAAACCGGTGACCCTACAAAAAGAAAACTGCGACCCTATTATTTTTGAAGCAGGTACTGTTTTGAAAGTGGTCATGCAGACTCCAACCAGTCTTCTGGTCAGTAATGATGATGACTTTAACTTTACCATTCCTTTAAAAGACAAAAATGAAGTGTGGCGAGAAATCTGAGTATTTTTCCCTCATGCAAATAGACGGGTTGTATCTGAATTTGGTTTTTTAACTTATATGATACGACCCTTAGCTTTTCTCCACTTTGATTGCTCTTTTATTATTTTTTCAAAAAATTATTTCTTGCCTCTTCTATCATCAGTTACTGATTTTAAATTGGCTCATGTCCATTTGAGCAAAAAAAATTTAATTGAAACATCACTTAGTTTTTTGACCTATGTAAGATCACTGATGATCTGTTTTTCCGTCTTTTGTATCTGCTCTGTCATTGCAATACCACCCTTACATCTTTTCTCTCTGTTTAGTTCAACTTCATCTAACACCTACGCTTCGATTCAAAAAAGAATATTCAAGTTATTTTGAGAGTTCAATAATAGAGCTGGAGTTCGTCTTTCTTCGATTTTTTATCCTCTGATAAAATTTACCAATAAGAATTAAAAAATAATCTGAGATGCTAAATTAAGAGGCTGTTTAAATTGTATAGCTCTCCAATTAGTCCCGGGAAAATTTAATAATACGAAATTTCCCTCTAGACAATTTTAGTATTTTTCCTTTTAAGACAGCTTAGCCAATCTTAAAAATTATTAACTTTCATAAACTTAAGCTAAAAATTTTAACTATATATGCCCAATTTATAAATTTATTTAAATTATTATATTTAAAAATATCTCAAAATTACATCTCCCCATATATTTAAAAAATAAAATACAAATTAATAATAAATACTATATTCTGAAAAATTAATTACAAAATACACATTCAAAAATAACGATTAAATAATAAATCTTATTATCTAAAACCCTGAAAAACAATCAATCCAAGAAAACTTTAAAATATAAAATCCTTATAATTTATTTTTAAAATTTATTAACAATACTGGATTTCTACCAAAATATTTCTAAATCTTACAAAGTAACTGTACTTGTTAAAAGTGTTTCGTTTCTGCACTTAAAGCCAGTCTGTTAAATGAAATATGTTATAAATTTAATCAGATCAATGAAAATTCAGGTAGTTTTAACTTTTAAATCAATTTAATTTCATAGGCTTAGGTAGTATTTATGTCGACTCCAAAAGAACATCAAGACTTAGAAGATTCACTTGCTACATCTTCTTATATATTACCTCAAGTGATTTTAAATCAGCTCAAACCTATTATTTATTCTCACAAACTTGTTTTATTTCTTGATATTGATGGAACCATTTCTGAATTTCATCCAGATCCAGCAAAAAGTATAATTAAGAACGAGACCTTAAATACCTTAAGAGAATTACAACAATATATTCAGCTAGTATTAGTGACTGGTCGATCAATTGTACAAGCCCAAAAGCTTATTTACCCATTTGACTGGAATATTGCCGGTTCTCACGGTCTGGAATTAAGCTATCAATCGCGTTTAAGCAAGTTAATTGATTTAAATCCTAAACAGTTTGAATTATTAAAAAATTATATTACAGAACATAGTAATAATATTCCTCAGACTCGAATAGAAATTAAAGACTATTCAGTCGCCCTGCATTTTCGTGAACATCCCTATTTAGAGCATCAAGTGCATGCATTTGCCTTGAATTGTCTTACTCATTTTCAGGATTTTGAACTTAAAGCTGGAAAGTTTGTATTTGAACTGGTGCCCAAAGGTGCAAATAAAGGTTCAGCCATCCAGCAAATCATTCAGCAATATCACTTAAGTGATCATTACCCCATTTTTATCGGAGATGACCTGACCGACGAAGCCGGCTTTCAAGTCATCAACACATTCAAAGGCTGCTCTATCAAAGTCGGTACAGGCAACACCGTGGCACAACATCGCCTCGAAAACGTGACTCAAGTACAGGCTTTTCTAGCGGAATTTCTAGAAATACTGAAAGCACAACAACAATTATTATTGGAGAAATTACATGTCGAAACTCATAGTGTTATCAAATCGTGTAAATCTACCTAAGTCAGACAATACACAAGCAGGTGGATTAGCGGTGGCATTGCAGGATGCTTTGCAGGATATAGGCGGTATCTGGGTTGGCTGGAATGGATCCCGAGTTGACCAGACAAAAGAGCAGAAGTTTCAAATCCTGAAGCATCAAAATGTTGAATATCACACGAGTCCATTGACTGAATCCCAATATCAAGGTTTTTATTGTGGTTTTGCCAACAATGCGTTGTGGCCACTGATGCACGACCAGCATCAGCTTGTAGATTATCAGCCGCAGGATTTTAAAATCTATCAGGATGTCAATTTGCGTTTTGCCAAGCACCTGAAACAGGTGGCATCTCCACATGACATTATCTGGATCCATGATTATCATTTTTTAAGCGTGGCGCATTATTGCCGTAAACTGGGCATGCGTAACCGTATTGGCTTTTTCCTGCATATTCCCTTTCCTGAACTAAGGCTCTGGCAGACTTTAGCCGCCCATCGCGATCTGGCACATCATTTGGCCAACTACGATGTACTGGGTTTGCAGACCTCTCGCGATCAGGAAAACTGTTTAAATTTCCTTGAACAGACCTTAAAAGTGCAGCATCGTCACAATGAAATCCTGAATTATCAATCTCGAAAGATTCATGTGAAATGCTATCCGATTGGTGTGCATCCTGTGCAACTACAAAATCAGGCCTCAGATACCCATCTGGAAAAGCTTCCCTTTGATCTGGATACAGTGCAGCCGTATAAGACCATCATTTCAGTTGACCGGATTGATTATAGTAAAGGCTTATTGGAAAAAATCGGATCTTTGCAGAGCTTACTGGAAGATCAGCCAGAGTTTAAAAATCAATTCCAGCAATTACAAATTGCCTGTCCATGCCGACTGGATGTAAAGACCTATAAGAACCTGTATATGCAATTTAAATCTGCCGTGCATGAACTTAATAGCCAGCATGGCACAGCGGACTGGTTACCTTTCGATTGCAGCTATGATACTTTGGGCCATGAGGCATTGATGCAACTGTATCGTAAGGCAGATATTTGCTGGGTAAATTCGATCCGGGATGGTATGAATCTGGTCGCCAAGGAATATATTGCAGCACAGGATCCTTTAGATCCGGGTGTCTTGATTCTATCTAAATATGCCGGTGCTGCTGAACAAATGAAAGAAGCCTTACTGGTCGATCCTTATGAGCATGACAGTATGGCCAAAGCTTTGAAGAAGGCGCTGCGCATGTCTAAATCAGAACGTTTAGAGCGCTATCGTTATTTAAGCCAAGGCTTGAAAAATTTCGATATTATTCGCTGGCGTGATCAGTTTATCACTGACCTGAAAAACTCACAAAGCCTGCGGATCTATCGCCCGGTGGCTGCAGGAGCTTCAAACCAGTTCAGTGTGCATGCCTAAATTTTTAAGTAAAAAAAAACACCAGTATTAAGCTGGTGTTTCATTTTGAAGAGGAGCCACAATCTCTTCGCTTTGTTGTACTTCGCTTGGGTCTGCAGTGAAATGATTCAAAATCACAATACTCAATAGACCAATCGCAATCACGCTAAATACCAGACTCAATCCGATGATTTCACTACCAAAGCCGACCAATGCTGGCCCAATCAACGAACCTGTATAAGCAAATACCGATACATAAGACAATGCCACATGTGAAGCCAAAGTTTTCTGACGTCCTGCACGGGAAAACATCAGCGGTACAATGTTGGCACTACCTAAACCTAAAATCGCATAGCCGACCAACACCACTTGCCAGACTGGGGCAAAAACCACGGTTAATAAACCGGTTGCAGCCAAGAGTGCACTTAACAGAATCGTATTTTTTTCACCAAACTGCTGAATAATCAGGTGACCGCTAAAACGTCCTAGTACCATCAAACCCGCAAAGAAACTATAAGCTAAACCGGTTTGCGCCGCAGGCAGGCTGAACTCAGTAGCAAGATAAATACCACTCCAGTCCATAGCTGCACCTTCTGACAGAAAAGCCACAAAACAGATCAGACCAATGCCTAAAATCGCCCAGGTCGGTGCTGCTTTTTTCACTGGCTGTTCTGATGATGTGTCTTCTACCGCTGTTTTTGGCTCAGCACCCAAACTTAAAGGAACAGCGAATAAGGCAATAAGCAGCAAAATTACACTGACAATCACCGCACCGGTTAAAGGCGCCAAGCCAAGTCCCATTAACATGGTCATGCCCAGTACGCCTGATAGACCACCTAAACTACACACTCCATGAAAACCTGACATTAAACTTTTACCGAGTTTTTTCTCAATCTGTGCAGCCTGAATATTGACAGTCACGCCCAAAGCCCCGGCACTGGCACCAAAGAAAAACAGGCTGATTGCCATCATTAAATGATTCGGACTATAAGCCAGAGCAGGCAAAATAAATAAAAATGCACTGAGAATTACGGCTAAAACAGTACGGCAACCTAAGGCATTGGCCAGTCGGCCGGCCAGTGGCATCGCCAACATTGAACCAATCCCGGCACACAGCAATAACAGGCCAAAATCAGCATGATTTAATAACAGGCGCTGCTGTGCATATGGAATTAAGGGTGCCCAAGCCGCAGTACTAAAGCCCAAGCTAAAGAAGCATAACGCAGTCGCTATTTTCTGCCATAGATATGGTGATGGAGACTGAATTCGAGAAAGCAGTGTTTGATTGAACATTGTATTACCAAAAAAGAAGGCTCAGGCATCCATTACCGATCATCCATAGAAAAACCCCACAGACTTATAGCTAGAATGTATAAGTTTGCGGGGCTGAATTTGCGTGAATTATAAACAGAATAAATTTAAATGGAATAGTTTTTAGACACTAATTTTAAGATTTTTTACAAGTATCTGATTGTATAAAATTTATAGTTTTATGCTTTTATTTGCATAGGCTGATCGGTTTTTTCGCGGCCTGCTTAAGCTCAAGTTTTTGTAGAAAATGTGCAAAACCTGCAGCAATTTTTGAGCTAAGACGACTGCTAGTGGTGACTCTCAGCTGATTCGACCAGACAATCTGCGCGTCAGCTTTTTCTAAACGACGGATGAAATCGACATCTTCATGACAGTCCAGTTGCTGAAACCCATTGACCTGTATATAAGCCGAAGCTTTAAAACACAGGTTTGCGCCATGAACATGCCGATGTCCCATGCTGTCCTGATAATGTCGGAGATAAGCCTGACGGGTTTTCCGGCTTAAATGATCCCATTGATCCAGCTCGACCACACCACAAATCGCATCGGTGGGTTGATGCTGTAACATCATCTGAAACCAGTCACACTGTACGAATGAATCGGCATCGGTACAGCAAATCCAGTCACAGCCCTGCTCGATCATCTGCTGAATCCCCAAATGGCGTGCCTTGCCCACATTCCGGAAGTCGCAACTGATGGCTGGAATACCCATTTGCTGAACTTTAAGTGCGGTGCTATCGGTACAATGGTCCAGAACCACAAGAATCTGGATTTCAGGAAGATTTTCTATTGTTTTAAAATATTGAAAAAAATAAGTTTGTGCTGATTTTAAGGCCAACAGGCAGCGTTCAATATAGGCTTCTTCATTACAGGCCGGAATCACCACACCGATTTTTTTCATCTTAAGCCCTCCTGCTCTGCTACGGATTGTGCTGAATTCAGCCACAGATCTACCAAAAAATCGGAGTCCTGCAAACTTAAACGATGTGCATAGTTCAAATGCGCTTTAAGATATTGATGGACATCTTCACCATTTAAGCTAAATCCCGAGATCGGCGCACGCCAATGACAACTCAAGATACATCCGCCCGGTTCGAGTGCAGTATGCAACCATGTCAGCACCTGTTGCAGAGCAATCGGGTTCAGATAATATAAAATCTCACTGACGACAATGAGCTGAAATTTCTGTCTCGGCAAGTCATCTGGCACGACACGCTGTAACACCTGCACATGTGAATAATCTTGTAAACGCTGCTGCGCTAACTGGATCGCAGTATCATTGGCATCCAGACACGTTAAGCTATCTGTCCGCTGCGCCAGTTCCTGACTGAAGATGCCATTACTGCAACCAATTTCAATCGCGGAGTCAAACTGCAAGCTCGGCAAGACCGCCAGACAAATCTGGCGTTTGCGCTGTTCATACCAACGCTGTTCATATTGCCAGGGATCTCCCTGATTCAGTGCATATAAGGCATCGAAGTATTCCTGATCATAGGCTGCTTTACTATTCATATAGATACACCTCCCAGGGCTGTAAAATACGTTGCAATGCCTGCTCTGGCAGAATCGGTGATTGATCTATCGTCGGATCAAGCTCGATCTGGCTCTTAAAACACCGCGCAGCTCGAGACTTATATTGTAATTCTTCCTCAGTTAATTTGAGTTGATGAGCGACGGTCCAGGGAATTCTGGTATCTCCAGGTGTTGCCCAATGCCATGCCCAAATCAAGACCTGAATACAGGGCAAATGAAGTTCAGTGGCCAGCTGCTGTGTGACCTGCCCCGTAATTTCATGATCTGGATGTCCATCATGAACAAATGTGCTAATTAACACATCATTCGGTTGCAGATAAGATTGCAGATGCTGTTGCAACACATCCCGCTGTTCGGCCACCTTGCCATCTTGAATATCTAAAGCGATCCGCAAGATATTCTGTTTTAAAGGTAACGCTTCTAAAGCTGCTCGCGTTTCAGCAGGACGAATCTGGTTCAACTCTTCGGGAGTATATAGACTAGAGCCGGGATGACTGGCTGTCCCATTGGTAACGGCAAAAAGTATGATCTGATAGCCAAGTTTGTCCAGACGCTGAATCAGGCCTCCACAGCCCAAAATTTCATCATCAGGATGAGGGGCAATGATGCAGACTCTGGCATCTAGAGGAATAATCTTAGGAATATCAAATTCCGGCATCTGTTGCAGGATCTGACAGGAACGCCATTCTTCAAGTCTTGTGCCTTCACCATGGATGACACGATCCCCTACAATCTCATGTCTTATAACGTCCATAATTGTTCCTCCTGTGCAGTCAGCTCGCCAATCCGCTCCAAGTCAAATGCAGCATGACTTTGACGAATAAATACCGGAAGATCTGCTGCAAGCCGAGCGAAATGCGGATGCTCACAATACGGCCCAGCACCAAGTGCCTTACCTACATGAGTTAGTACATTTAAGGCAGTCGCTTCCACCTGAGCACGTAGGCTACGAATCTTTAACTCATGTGCGTGTTGCGGTTGCTGATCAATCAATGCAGCAACTTGATAAAATAAGGACTGTGTCGCTAAAAGCTCCCGACTAATTTCACCGAGATACATGGCCTTATAGGCATGCGGTTTTAACAATACTGCCTGTCTTAAATATTCAGCCAAACGCACGGTTGCGCCATACCAGCACGCGGCCACACCTGCGGCGCCATGCCAGAATCCGGGCCGATCCAGATAGGCATTTGGAGCTGCGACTTTTTCCGCCTTAACCTGATCCAGTTCAAGCCGGGCAGTCAAGGTATGCTGCATGCCCACTGCCTGCCAGGCATCCTGATGATGCTGAATGCCTTCTTGTGACAAATCTAGAATCAGTAATTGGGATTGTTGCTGCTCATCACGGTAAGTCAGCAGACCGTGTTGCACCCAGACCGATGCAGAACACCAGGGCTTAATTCCGCTTAGCTTTCCTGCTTGCAATGTTAAAGGTTTGGGACCGCCTTCTGCCGCCCATACTGCCCATAAGCCTTTTTGTTCTACCGGAATATTCAGTTCATGCAGAATAGCTAAAGCATCTAAATGCGATTCATACAGTTTGCCCAGGCTCAAATTGCTTGCCGAAACCTGACTAAGCATCTGCCAGCGTTTTAAGGTCGCTCCGGAAGCGGGATAAGGCACCTGAGCGGAAATCTCTACCAGCTCCATTAAAGTGTGGTGAATTTTTTCTTGTAGCTCCAGAGGAGAAGTTTCAAATCTTTGTAATATTGAACCGAGGTTCATGCATGCGGTTCCTCATAAAATACGGATAATGTTGTTGTGTTTGTAAAGTCAGTTAATGAGAAAGCTTGCGCATTTGTTTTAAACGTGTGGTCAGCCCTAATACCTTACGGCGTGCATTAATCTCTTCTTCATTGAAACAAAGTTGCTGCATCAGTTCAGCTAAAGGCAAATGATTATGTTCAATCAGATAAATATCCTGCTCTCTGCTCCATTTGGCTTGCTGTGCTTGCGCTAACAACTTTTTGACGTCCGGTCTCACCATCTCTTCATCCATTTTAAAACCATGAGGATAGAAGCCGGAGCCTCTATCCTCTAAAACATAAATTGGATCGTTTAGGCAGGAATTGCTTCCGCAATCGCTTCACGCGCCCAGACACGATGGTTCAGGATCAAAGTCTTGAAGCTATCTTGTACTGCTTCAAACTGTCCGTTTGCCAGAGTTCCTTCATCGCTAACCAAGCGCAGATCCTCAATCAGCTTGCCTTTATCGCCCAGGAACACGATTGGTTTTAAATGCTTGTAAGCTTCCAGCAGATAATGAGTCGCCACACCATCTTTCATCACCACATCGTAATTGTCACCGTCAGCAATCACCACAGCATCATAGGCAATGGATGGTTCTGCTTTTTGCATACCATCGGAAGGAATCACCTCGCCTTGCTGACCCAGTACCGGGCCCGGTTTTGGGGTCAGTACATCGACCACAGCCCCTTCTGATTCTGCCCAAGCTTGAACAGCTTTGATACTGGCCTCATTGGCCTTGTCGTGCACCAATAGCGCAATTTTGCGTGCCTTAATATCTTCAGGTTTAAATGCCTCAAAAGATAAACGTGGTGAAACCTGCACCTCTGGCAATTTTGCCGCCTTTTTCTCTGCCGGAATTTCAATACCCAATTGGTCAGCAACCTGCTGTGCCAAGTCCAGATCGATATTGCAGAGCACTTCAAGTACTTCACGTTCACGAATATATTTGCGCTCCACCTTGCTCAGCTCGAAGACATAGGCATCGACAATGTGCTTTTGCTCATGTGGTGCCTGGCTGCGGTAGAAAAGACGGGCCTGACTAAAGTGATCACTGAATGATTCGCTACGCTGACGGATCTTGTGTCCATCAATACGCTCCTGATAGCTTTCAAAACCACCGCCTTGTTCGGCTGGCGGAGTCTCAGTCGGCCAGTTATTGTCAATCGAATTCGGCTCATAACTGGCTTGACCGGTATGTACAATACGCTGGTGTAAACCATCACGCTGGTTATTGTGGAATGGACAAACCGGCTTGTTAATTGGGATCTGGTGGAAGTTTGGACCACCTAAACGGCTGAGCTGAGTATCGGTATAAGAGAACAGACGGGCCTGCAATAATGGATCATTGGTAAAATCCAGTCCTGGCACAATATGTCCCGGACAGAATGCCACCTGCTCGGTTTCACCGAAGAAATAATCGACATTACGGTTCAGCACCATTCTGCCAATCGGCGTCACCGGCACCAGTTCTTCCGGAATAATTTTGGTTGGGTCCAGCAAGTCGAAGTCGTACTTCATCTCATCTTCTTCTGGGACGACCTGTACACCCAACTCCCATTCCGGATAGTTACCGGAGGCAATCGCTTCATATAAGTCACGACGATGGAAATCCGGATCTTTACCCGCCAGTTTTTGTGCTTCATCCCAGACCAGTTGGGCTAGACCCTGTTTTGGCGTCCAGTGGAATTTAACAAAAACCGCTTTATTCTCGGCATTGATAAAACGGAAAGTATGTACACCAAAGCCTTGAATGGCTCTTAAATTACGCGGAATACCCCGATCCGACATGGCCCACATCACCGCATGTGCAGATTCAGGCACTAAAGAAACAAAATCCCAGAAAGTATCATGTGCAGATGCACCGGTAGGAATCTCGGTCTGAGGTTCAGGTTTGACTGCATGTACAAAATCCGGGAACTTGATCCCATCCTGGATAAAGAATACCGGCGCATCATTCGCTACCAGATCGAAGTTACCTTCATCCGTATAAAACTTGGTGGCAAAACCACGGATATCACGTACCGTATCTGCTGAACCACGTGGTCCCTGTACGGTAGAAAAACGCACAAATACTGGCGTTTGCACACTGGTATTGGTCAGGAAGCCTGCCTTGGTCAGTTTTTCATTCCCCGGATAAGCCTCAAAATAGCCATGTGCGCCGACACCGCGGGCATGCACAATACGTTCTGGAATTCGCTCATGGTCAAAATGGGTAATTTTTTCCCGGAGAATAAAATCTTCGATCAAGGTCGCACCGCGAACGCCTGCCTTGAGACTGTTCTGGTTATCGGAAATTTTAACCCCTTGATTGGTAGTGAGTGCCTGTTCGGTCGCATCACTGCGATATGCGTCGAGCTGTTCACTTTTTTTATTGGTATTTTGTTTGTCTAAACCGTCTTTACCAGTCGCGGGGCTATTGGCCTTAATTTTCATGATGTATTCCTTGCTGAGCTTGAGTTTAGTTCAGATATTTTTGGTCTATCTCAAAGTCGCTTGAGCTTATATATTGCATGGCTTACCGAATCAAAATCATCCCGCAAGTCAATCTGCTACAGCCGATCCTGTATCAGCCTCACATTTCTTCTGAATATGCTGACTCGAAGCATTTTTGCTTTTCTGGGAATATTGTTATTGGTTTCGCCTGTGTCCTAACATAACTGCATTTGAGAAAGAGATTTATTATTGTTTGTAGTGCCTTGTTTAATTAAGGCAGCATTGTGTTATTTTTTATAAATTTCGGGTTTATTTATGATTTAAATTTTTATCTAAGTTATTTATTTAAAATAAAATATTAAAATTTCACAGAGATATTTCGAAATAAAGATTCAGTATGGTGATATGTGATCTTGCTCACAAATAAGCGTCATAACCCAAAACGATGTTTCAATCCTGAAATGATTAGGACTTTTTAGAAGTTCAATTTGCTATGAGAAATTAACGTGCTACCGCTGAAGTATAGTCAAAATTTGACAGATTTAAATAGTTACAATCCCGCGTCCTGCTTATACATAATGACTAAACTTCCTGCCTTTATATTGATCTAATATCTATAACTTATAACCACTTAAATCTCTTAGCCTGTTAGATCAAATACAAAGTCATAGAGATCATTTCATCTCTTGGCTCGGGCTTCAGATACATCCGACTTTATTTTAATACACCGTATCGCGTTAAGTTTGAAGGAGTAAGAGCATGGCCTCTTCTAAAAAAGAATCTAAAGCAATGAAAATTGATATCGGGATTTCGCATGATGATCGCGCCAAAATTGTCGATGGTTTATCCAGACTTTTAGCAGACAGTTATACCCTGTATTTGATGACCCATAATTTCCACTGGAATGTCACCGGCCCCCAGTTCAACAGCCTGCACAACATGTTTATGACTCAATATACCGAGCAATGGAATGCGTTGGACATCATTGCTGAACGTATTCGGGCTTTGGGTTTTGCAGCACCCGGTACTTATAAACAGTTTGTAAAACTCACCTCCATTAAAGAAGTCGAAGGTGTGCCTAAAGCTGAAGAAATGATACGTTTACTGGTAGATGCACATGAAACTGTGGCGCGTACCGCCAGAAGTATTTTTTCGATCATTGAAGAAGCCAATGATCAGCCGACTGCTGACATTCTCACGCAAAGACTGGAAGTACACGAAAAAACTGCCTGGATGCTGAGAAGTAATCTGGAATAATAAAACCGGATCAAATCTTTGAAATCAGGCTACCCACAGGATGAAATAGAAACTTGCGGCAGTGCCATTAAAGTTCGGCTTCATCCTGACGCTTTGATTAGATATGATTTACCGGCGTTCAATGATTAGATCAACCTGAAAGACAGAATCATTAAAATTAAACCATCAAAATTTAAGGATGTAGGCAATCGCGTACATCCTTTTTGAATGACGCGTTTATTTCAATCTCAGGCATGGAAATAATTTAAAGGCAGTTTTAAATAAGAAATCCCGTTGTCTTCCGCTTCAGGAAATTGGCCCTCCTGGCTCCTTACAGTACAGCTTAATCTTGATGCGGATTGCTCGAATCACTTTCAATCCGGCCATCGACCAGATTAATGGTGCGATCACAAGTGGCGGACAGGCGCGGATCATGCGTGACCAAAAGTACGGCGCAGTCGCGTTCACGATGCACTTTACGAAACAGTTCAAACATATCAGCCGCGGTCTGGGTATCAAGATTACCTGTCGGTTCATCGGCCAATAATAATGCCGGCTCAGTAATCAAGGCCCGGGCAATGGCCACCCGCTGCTGCTGTCCTCCGGAAAGTTCATTCGGTTTACGTTCAGCAAATTTTTCCAGCCCCACTGCCGCTAGTAAATCACGTGCGCGTTGCATTGCCTGCTGATTCGGTTTGCCATGCGCCATCATTAAAGGCATGAGAATATTATCCAGTGCACTAAAGGCCTGAATCAGATGGTGAAACTGAAATACAAATCCAATGCTGTTGCCGCGAAGCGCTGTACGACCGGTGTCATCCATCGCACTGGTAGGTTGTCCCAACAAATACAGCTCGCCACTCGTTGGTTTATCTAGCAGTCCCAGAATATTTAATAAGGTACTTTTACCAGAACCGGAAGGGCCAATGAGTGCAGCAAAGTCGTTGCGATCAATGCGCAGGTCAATGCCATGCAAGACCTCCACTTCATTGGGCTGGCCAATATTATAAGATTTTCGCAGCGCTTCCAGACGCAGAACTTCCTGAGATTGCTCAGACATGACGAATCGCCTCCACCGGGTCGAGTGCCGCGGCCCGGCGTGATGGCACCGCTGCAGCCAGTACGCCTGTTAATGTCGCCAACAATAATGCCAAAATCACCAGTTCAATCGATATCGGAATATAGAATAATCCCGGACCAAAATTATTAAATACCCACACCAGGCCATAACTGACTATGCTGCCCAGCACTGAACCGAGCAAGCCGAAGATTGCGCCCTGAAACAGAAAAACCCTCAGGATTTGCGATTGGGTTGCACCTGTCGCCCGCAGAATACCAATTTCTCGGGTGCGCTGCACCACACTGACGGACATGACGCTGGCAATCCCGAAAGCCACCGAAATTGCGACAAAGACAATAATCATATTAGTCGACAGGCTTTGTGCAGTAATGGCATTCATCAGTTGTGCATTGGTTTCAATCCAGCTTTCGGCTTTTAATGAGGTCAGGCGTCCGACTTGTGCGGCAACCTGGTCTGCTTCAAAAATATTGGCAATGGTTAGGTCAATCACCGTTACCCCGCCTGGCAGGCCGAGTAAGGACTGTGCCTGCTTGAGATCCAGATAGACATAACGCGCATCCAGTTCGCGCACACCCAGTTCAAAAATACCGGCAATATTCACCAAAGCACTATTTTGTTGACCAGTATCCAGTCGCAACTTGCTGCCGACCTGAACACCGAGGTCTTTGGCCAACTGGCTGCCAATCAGCACATCATCCGCGCCGACCCGCAACTGACCACTGATTAAATATTCTTTTAATGGAATGATCTGCTGATAACGCTCCAGATTCATCCCGACCAAGGCCACGGATTCAATCGCATCACCGCGTTGTACAAAGGCAGGACCAGACACCACCGGCGAGACAGCGGTCAGTACAGGTAATTGGTCTAATGTTTCAGTAATCTGTTGCCAATTGTTGATCGAACGCAGGCGCTGTGCTCGTTTGTCTTCCTGCAATAATTGCACGGTTCCAGCGGGAGGTGACACAATCCGGTTGACTTCATCCGGTGACAACAGACGAATATGTGCCTGTGTACCTAAGGTTCGTTCGACAATATTGGCTTGCAGCCCCTGAATCAAAGCGGTGATAAAGACGATCACCGCTACGCCCACGGCAACCCCGATGGTAATCATGATGGACTGCGCGCGACCCTCGCGCAAAAAACTGACCGCGATTTTCCATTCGATCCAGAGCCGCCCGAATAAGTTTTTCAATCGAAGTTCACCGGTAATTCATTTTTGCTATTGGCCATATCAGCAGAATTCTGCAATGAACTCTGTTGTGGTTTTAAGCGAACTCTGGTGCCATCCTCCAATGAAGATTCGGCATCTGCCAGCACCTGATCACCCTCGCTCAGTCCGGATTTCACTTCCGACATGGCCAAGCCACGCAAGCCTAAAGTAATCTGCTGACGCTGTACTTTTCCATCACGTACCATTAACACCACGGCTTTATCTCCCTTGATACTGCTTAAAGCATCATTTGGAATAGCCAGTGCCCGGGCTCGTTTGGCCGTCTCGACATTCACCGATACCGTCATGTCCTGACGCAGAAAATCTGGTACGGGATTGACAGTTAACCTGACTTCTACCGTACCTCGCTGTGGATCGATACTTGGCGCAATAAAGTTAATCCGGGCCGGGAAAGACTGATCCGGATAGGCATCGCTAATCACAGTGGCATTTTGCTGCAAGGCCAGTTGCGGTAAATTCCGCTCATCTAGCGGTACCCGGATTTCTGTATTCCCTGTTAACGCAATGGTAAATAAAGTTTGTCCCGGCTGAACCAGATCACCCGGCTCGACATCGCGTGTCAGTACTGTGCCGGCGACCGCAGCCCGAATCTTGGTTTTGGCCAGTTGAGCCTGTGCCACTGCAAGCTGCTCCCGAAGCGACGCTTCTTCGACTTGACCCGCAGCCAATACGGCTGCTTTTACCCGAGCTGTCTCATAATTATTGCGCGCGACTCTTTCTGCTTCCACAGCCTGTTCGACTTCTTCCCTCGACAGGATACCGGCTTCTGCATTACGTCGACGTGTAGCTTCTCGGCTGGCTTGCTCCAGCTGGGCTTTGGCACTGGCCAGTTCTGCTGCAGCCTGTGGCCGTCGGCTGCTTGCCAATTCGGTCAATGCCAGCTCGGCCTGTCTGACTTGGGCCAGCAATTCATCCGATTTCAATACCACCAGCAGATCACCCGGTTTAACCTGATCGCCTTCCTGCACCAGACGTTGCAGAACCACACCACTAATTTCACTGCCTACCTGGGCACGTGAAACTGTCGCAACACGTCCGGTCGCAACAACATTTTGTACCAGCGGCATGGCACTCAGCGTATAACTAGGCACCACTGGCCCCTGCCACCAACGAAATAGAGCAAACCCTACTGCCAGTAGCAATACGATAATGAGCAAAATTTTATAGCGGGCAGCGCGCAATGAGAATCTCCGGTTGATTCGTCTAATTTAAAATAAGAAAGTCAAAACTGTATTTATTTTTTCCCTAAGGTTTAATTTACAACAAGTTTCTAATTGGAATTATAGGTATTTTGTTGAATTTGAAAAGAATGTTGAGTTCCTGTCCACTTTTATGAGCTAGCTTAAGTCGGTGTCAGTGAATTTAATCAATAACAGATCCAGACACGGGATCAGGTAACAGAAAATTGTATTAAATTTCTCTTGAGTTCAAGGAATGGGAGCTTTCATTAAAAAACAGGCTAGATCATGATAGAGCTCGCCTGTTCAATCGCTTGGGTGTTAATTGGATATTAGTTAAATGTTAGACCGTACGACGCAATGGCTGATCACGTTGCGCCAGACTTTTGCCCATCGGCACGAGTCGTCTATCAGGATCAATCTTTTGCCAAGGCAGATCATTCGGGTCTGCTTTCATGGCACCAGGCGCTTTCGCGACCAAAATGGCAGCAGCCATGTCCTGAAAATCTGCACGAAAATGTACCGAGCTTTTCACTACGACAATCGTTTTATCTTCAGGCACAATACCAAAAATTCTAAACATATTACGATCGAGCAACTGAGCTTTATAGGAACTGACTGCAATTTCAATACCGTCTATTTCCAGTAATACACTCGGGCCGATATCCGCCTCGACGCCATGCATCATGGGTCCGCCATAGCTGAATTTTCCATCGCTATAGGCTTTGATTTTAAATTTAGCGCTAAATGGAGCATCCCCCGCAATACCCGATGTTCCGCCCAGTTGCGCATAAAAATGCTGACCAAGCCCAAGCTGATATGCTTGTTGCACCACCGTAGGATCTACGATGAGGCCAATCAATCCATTTTTAACTTGATGTCGATGTAGCGCCGATAACATCCCGGTTGTATTCGAATCGCCACTAGCTCCCGGATTATCCTGAGTATCGGCAATCACCACGGGTTTGGCCGAATAATGCTGTTGATAAAGTTGAATTGCCTGCTGCACGGCATGATCTGGTGATAAAAAATCCATATTCCAATGCGCTTCTTGTTGCAGCACATGGTCGATATAGCGTTGCATGGCCTGATCTAACTGCTCAGCGTTTTCACTATAGCCCCAGATACAACCGCCACATTCCTCAAAATCTGCCGCCGGAAAACCCGGCGTAAAATTCATCTGGACAGGATTATTTTGTTCTAGCTGTTCGAGTAAATTCATACAAGACTGGGTAGGTTCCAGCTCGGTACATTGTGCATTCAACGCAATCAAAAACGGTAGCTTGTACATTTTCTTATACAGTTTTTTGCCCTCGAATATTTGATTCAGCAGTTGGGCACAGCGTTGTCCAGTTTGGGCCATATCTACATGCGGATAAGTCCGATAGCAAATCAATGCATCACTATGAGCAAACATCGCTTGCGTGACATTGGCATGGAAATCCAGACTGGCAATTACCGGAATGTCCGACCCGACTGCTTCACGAACCCGTCTTAAAAATTCCCCTTCACCATCATCCACCTGTTCACTAACCATGGCACCATGCAGATCCAGATACACCGCATCTGCCGGATGCTGCTGGATGCTTGCAATAATTTCATCACAGATCCGTTGGTAAGTGTCCTGCTCTACATGCGCTGAAGGTGAAGTGCCAGCCCAGATTACCGGCAAAAGTTGATAACCGAATTGTTCTGCTTGTTGAATAAAACCGCCAATCGGAATGTTCTGTTCCCGAAATTTCAGGACATCTGCGCCGCGGCTAAGCGGAGGAAATCCCCCGCCCTGGACAAAATCCACATATCTTGCTTTGGTCGGGGCAAAGGTATTGGTTTCATGTTGAAAGCCCGCAATGATGATTTTCTTCATATCTTGAATCCTTCCTATGCTGCATGATTGATTATTTATCGACGATTAAGGCAGCGCGTGTTACTTGCTGGGAAACAACTTGCTTTTTCAGTCTGAAGGCATAGATCAGGAAAGTGCCTCCGAGCATCATGATCACAGCAATCGTGAACCAGCCTGCCAGCATGGAACCGGTCATTGACTGCGCCATGCCCATAATATTTAGACTGACAAAACCACCGAGTAATCCGATACTGTTAATCAGGGCAATTCCGCCTGCTGCCGCACTACCGCTTAAGTATTTCGATGGAATCGACCAGAAAATGGTATAGGCACTAAACATAAAGGCCGTTGCGGTACAGATCGCAATAAAGGACAGCAGGAAATTCGCACTCATCACCGACAACATCAAGCTGACTCAGGCCAATACCGTCGGCACTACACAATGCCATTTCCGTTCCTGCCATTTGTCCGAGCTGCGGGCAAAAATGATCATGAAAATTGCACCGCATAAATATGGAATCGCCACCAGCCAACCAATCATCTGCAAATTTTGGATACCGCCCGACTTCAGTAAAGATGGTAGCCAGAAGCCAATCGCATAGATCCCACAGATAATGGTGAAGTAGGCCAAGGCCATGAAATAAATCCAAGGATCCTTTAATACCGCTTTAAAATTACTATGACCAGTGGCAGACTGATGTTGGGAAATTTCTTTCACCAATAAGGCTTTGTCCTCTTGGGACAGCCATTTTGCTTGTGAGGGATGATCAGTTAAATAAAAGTACGCTACGCAGCCCAACAGCACGGTCGGCACAGCTTCTAATAAAAATAACCATTGCCAGCCAGAAAGATTATAAATCTGATGGAAAGTACTCATAATTTGTGTCGATAACGGTGCGCCTAACATGCCAGCAAGCGGCCCGGCCAGCATGACAATCGCCATGACACGTGCCATGCGTGCACCGGAATACCAATAGGTCAGATAGAAAATCATGCCCGGGGCAAAACCGGCTTCGAATACGCCTAGTAAAAAGCGCAAGACATAGAACATCTGCGGGGTGGTGACAAATAGCATCGACATGGAGGTCAGGCCCCACAAAATCATGATGCGGGTAATGGTTTTTCTGGCGCCGACTTTTTCAAAATACAGGTTGGTTGGCACTTCAAACAGGACATAACCTAAAAAGAATATGCCGGCTGCCATGCCATAAATTGCATCGTTAAAGCCCAGCTCCTGCTGCATTTGCAACTTGGCAAATCCGATATTGATCCGGTCCAGATAAGCAAAGAAATAACACAGCAATAAAAATGGCAGCAGGCGCCAGCTTACTTTCTTGTAAATCTGGTCTAACCGTTGTTGACGGGAGGTGATTAAATCCATCTAAAACTCCTTTTTATCTAGATCTTCTTATTGTTCAAAACCCATGTAAGCATGCTCCTGACTTGATAACAATGTAATTTTTTAGGCATACTGATGCTTTAAAAGCATCAGAGTTTTTATGGACAGAAACTTGCAATTCCTTGCGCCACTGAACGGAATCAATGAAAAGCGTTTACGCTATTTCTATACGGTGATGATGTTTGGCTCGATGCGTAAAGCAGCAGACATCCTGAATATCGAACAGTCTGCCATGAGCCGACAGATTCAACTCTTTGAATCTGAACTAAAAATAAACTTATTTAAACGTAAGGGACGGCATATTATTCCGACTGAAGCTGCCTATCTGGTACTTGAGTATTTCAAGGAAAATAAAAATCGTGAAAATGAATTATTTGACAGTTTATTTCAGCTGCAATCTTCTCAACTCGGCAAAGTGAACATTGTTTCTAGTGAAAGTTATATGCAACACATGATTTATGATGTACTTCGACATGTGCATCATAAATATCCAAATCTTGAAATCCAGTTAGAATTAATGAGTGCCCAACATGTGGTACGACATATCGTGGACAGCCTGGCGCATATTGGACTGGCGTATAATCCCCCATTTCATACAGACATCAGCACTATTGCCCATAAAATAGAACCTTTTATTGTGGCTGTTCCTGCCGGTCATCCTCTTGCCAAGCTCAAGCATCGCATTTGTCTTTCCGAAATTTCAGCCTATAAATTTGCCTTAATGCCCGTAGGGCATGGTTTTCGTCAGCTACTCGACAGTGAAATGGTACGCTTACAAGTGAACCTGAATATTGGCCTGACCACCAATTCTATTTATGCCTTAAAAAATTATGTGGTGGCTGGACATGGGATTTCCGCCATGCGCTATGCAGATATCGCAGATGCAGTTAAAGAAGGTCAGGCCGTTGCCTTAACTATTGATTCCGAACTGTGCAACACGGCTCAAACCCAATTGATGGTACGTAAAAATACCCATTTGTCAGAGTCGAAGCATTTATTGATTGAGCGTATTCGCTCTAGTTTTGATTTGATTTTTTAAATCGCTTATAAAATTTAGGCAATAAAAAAGCCACTTAAATAAGCGGCTGATTTATAACAAGAATTTTGGTGGAGGTGGCGTCAATTGAACTCAAATCCTAACCCATTCATTCTAAAGCTCTTTTATTGAATAAAAAAATTCATTGATCCAATTTTGACCCAAATTAGATTTAGTGCATTGAATCACTTTAAAATCTTGTTCAAATCCAAATTCAGGATTTGAAGTGGCGTACGACATTATAGCAGAAAATTACACCTAAAAATAATTGCAATGTTATAACATTGCAATTAGCTCATTATGATATTAATAATCACATCAACCTCAGTATAGTTCAATTTTTTAATTTGTACTTTTGCTTAGGACTCTTAGGCTTATCAGGAAGGGTACGTTCAATCACACCTGCTTCTAATGCTGGAGTTAAATAATTTTTTTGGAATGTGGCTCGATGGGACAAGTCTAATAGAGCCATAAGCTCAGTTAAGCTATATTCTTTCTGCTCCATATTCTGGATGAGACGTTTAACTTGATCGCTAACTTGTACGTTAGCTTGAGCGGTATCTTGATCGCTGGCATCAGAACTAAGTATTGCATCTAGAATCATCTGCAAAATAAACTCAATAAAAGGTGCAGAATCTGAACGATCTCTGCTCGCTTGCAGTGCATCGTAATAAGCTTTTTGGTTTTGATAAATCAAGCTTTCTACAGGGATGTTGAGAAAAATAGGATTCCACTGGCTTAAGATTAAAGTTTGCCATAAACGCCCCATCCGCCCATTGCCATCAGCAAATGGGTGTATAAACTCAAATTCATAATGAAATACTGAACTCTGAATTAATGGATGCTCATTACCCTCAGCCAACCAATGCAATAATTCTCCCATTAAACGGTGAACTTGATTCGCAGGCGGAGCCATATGCACGACCCGATCCCCTGACATCACACCAACACCACTATGGCGATACTGTCCAACCTCATCAATTAGTCCTGTCATCAATATTTGATGTGCTTTAAGCAAATGCGATTCTTGATCAGGATTCCAATCTTGAATTTCTTCATATGCCTTTAGGGCATTACGTACCTCTTGCACTTCTTTAGGTGGAGCGATAATGGTCTTGCCATTCAGGATTGCGGTGATTTGCTCTGTACTCAAGGTATTCCCTTCAATTGCTAAAGACCCTTGAATCGTTCGAATACGATTGGCTTTTCGCAATTTAAGGCTATCTTGGATTTGGGTTAATGCAGTCAAACGCCCTATTGATTCACTAATTTGTGCAATCAAGTGAATAATTTTAGAGGTGATCGTATAAGGCGGTTGATATTTCATGCCATTCCTCATTGATGTAAAAACAAAGCACAGTTGATTAAACTCTAAAATATTAATATTTCATAGCTTAGTGAGTAATATCTGCTATCAACATGCTTATCTTTTCTGAAACAGTGAGCTAACTAATCGCTATTTCTTTTAAAATAAACCTATGCATTCTCTTTAAAATACTTAGGTTTCTTCATTACAGGACAGCATTATGTTTATTCATGCCGACTTCTCACAACCCGTCATCATCAAGCCAGAAGATTACCATTGGGTGAAATCTCCAGGAGGTGAAGTCGATAGAATGATGCTTGATCGTATTGGCGATGAGAAAGCACGTGCAACTAGTCTTGTGAAATACGCACCAGAGTCTGCCTTTCCTGAACATCAACATCCTTTGGGTGAAGAAGTCCTCATCTTGTCAGGCATTTTTACCGAGAATGCTGAAGATGATTATCCAGCAGGCTGGTATTTACGTAACCCCCATCGTTCAACTCATCGGGTTTCCAGTAAAGCAGGTTGTTTAATCTTTGTGAAACTGATGCAAATGACTGAACATGAGAGAGAACCAACCCGGATTAATACCAATGAGCTAGCGAATTGGAAGCTTACCGAACATCGGATGATATGCCCGTTATTTCAATCGGAACATGAGCAGACCTATTTAGAAAAGCTAAAACCTGATCAAATTTTCGTAGAGAAATCAGAACAAGGGATTGAGTTGCTAATTATCAAAGGTCAATTATTTTGCGGCACTGAAATATATCCAGCAGGTTCATGGGTCCGTCTTCCCATCAATAGTGCTGCTAAATTTCAGGCAGGTCCATCAGGCGCAACGCTTTATGTCAAAACTGGTCATCTACAACATGCCATAGATGTATGGGTGAAATGAACAATAATGTATCTTCAGAATAAGGCTGTCTTGTGTCTAGAATACTGGAAGCTGTCCAGTTAATACTTTTACAATCAGTACAAAATGTAATGATATATCACTACATTTCTGATATTTCTTTTTTCATGTATTATCGACTAAGACAAATTGAAGGATAAGGTTATGTTTGAAACTATTGATAATTTAAAGAAAAAATTAGATCAACATCGCCCTCTCTCTCCGTCAATTGTCAAAAATTTACAAGATGATCTTATTGTCCGTTGGACCTATCATTCGAATGCAATTGAAGGTAATACACTCACCCTACTAGAAACAAAAGTAGTACTGGAAGGTATTACTGTTGGTGGAAAGGCATTAAGAGAACACTTCGAAGCGATCAACCATAGAAATGCAATTTACTATGTTGAAGATATCATTCAGAAAGAGGAGCCTTTTTCTGAATGGCAAATTCGTAATATCCATCAGCTCATTCTAAAAAACATCGATGATGACAATGCTGGACGCTATCGCCAGCAAAATGTATTGATCTCGGGTGCTACGTCTACCCCGCCTGATTACACATTATTAAATGACAAGATGGCTCAATTAGTAGACTGGTATAATAGTGAAGCACATAAGCTGCATCCAATTGAACGTGCAGCCAAAGTACATGCTGATTTTGTTGGCATTCATCCATTCATTGATGGCAATGGTCGCACGTCACGTCTTTTAATGAACCTAGAATTACTTAAAGCTGGTTATCCACCTTGCGTAATTACTGTAGAGAATCGATTAGCTTACTATGAAGCTCTTGATCAATGGATGGCATATGGAAAGACTGAAGCTTTTATCAATCTAGTTGCCGATGCTGTTATAGAAGGATTTAAACCGTATCAGGTGGTTTTAGGAATATAGTTATTCTATAGTTATTAGATCTCTTGCGAAAGTCGTTATTGCAAGTTTATCCGGTTTACCAGTGCAGCGATTAAGTTAATGCGTAAACCGAATCTTTTCCGTCTATTTCGATAGCGTTCACTTAGTATTCTAAATCTTTTCAATTGACTGTTAATATGTTCGATTACAACTCGTATTTTTCCAATCATTTTATTGTAATTTTTCTCAGCATCAAATAAGGGTAAATTCTTCTTTTTCTTTATTGGCATCAATAATTTAAAGCCATCTTGCTCTAACCCATAGTACCCTAAATCGGTCATAACATAGTCACAATGTTTGAATTTCTTAACTGTTTTTCTTGCCAATTTAATATCATGCTGACTGCCAGACGATATATCTACTCCTATGATTTGTTTGCTCTTCGGATGATAGATCACTTGGGCTTTTAACGTATGTTTCTTCTTTTTACCACTGTAGAACTTACTCTGATTTTTTTTTCGGGCGTTCTATTAAACATTCTGTCGCATCAATAATTACCCAGTTAAATTGTTCGTCTGCTGTGGTAATGCTTCGTTTTGGCAGGGTAAAACGTCTTGATTTCATTAATGCATCTTCAACCTTTTTAATAGTTCGATTCACATTACTTTCAGCGATATGGTAATTTGCCGCCAATTCCAATTGGGTGTTGTAGCTCCGTAAGTAATTGAGTGTTAATAATAATTGATCCTCTATAGCTAAAGTATGAGGACGCCCTAATTTCTTTTTAAGTGATTCTGCTTCTTTTAAAACTTCGACCATTTCACTAAAAACTGCTCGAGGTACACCAACCAAGCGCTGGAATTCAGAATCTGAAAAACGATTTAATTTCTGATATTTCATGAAATCTATATTGAGGCAGTTTTTACTTTCGCAAGAGGTCTAATTTATGAAAATATAATATAAAAGTATGTGTGAATAGCAACATCACTTTCTGAAAATTTGAGGTGGTAGCAACCATGCTCAATAATTTCTTCATCATGAAGTCAATTACTTAGTTTTTGCACTTAATAAGAATATAGGCATAAGAGAACTTATGCCTATAGATAACAGCAATTAATCTTTCAACTCATAACACAGTCTAAAACCAATTTTTCGACCTTTATATTTACCAGTAGAATTCAATGCTGGTGTTGGTTTAGAAATATAGTTATAAAATCCTGTGAGTGATTTACAACACACGTAAGTTTTATCTGTTAACCACTCACCAAAATTTTTAGAATCAATATATTTGAGCCCATGTTTTTCCAAGAATTTCACATCAACAAATTTTAATTGAATTTTTTGGAAAGCTTCTTCTTCCATATAAGGTGGATGACCAACTATTTTCACTCCATTTTCATCATAAAAGCTCAAACAATTGTATTCAAATTCCTCATTAAGTTGATCACTAAAAGTAGTTTTCCCTTTTATAGTGATTTTAATCGGGGGTGAATAATAGTTTAGAGTATCATCTTTAGGTTCATCAAAAGGAGAAATCTCGATGAACTCATCATAAGTTAATAAACGGGTTTCTATTTTATTTTTACGATTAAACCAACTGATAAACATCATGACATCGTACCAAGTTAAAGAGACTGGTAGCGTTGTATTTTCATCCGCATTTACAGCTTCGAGGTTATCTAAACCACCATTTTTCTCAAATAACTCAGCTCGACCTTGCATATATGAGCGATTAGCAATCGAAAATTCGTTAAACTCTTCAATTGTAATAATGTCTGAGACCATTAAAATTTTACCATTTGCCAGCTTAATTTTTTGATAATTAGGCAACTCAATGGAAGACTTCAAATCTATGAACGTCTTGGTATAATCACTATGCAACGAACGTTTTAGTAACTCCTCTATGCCAGGATAGTTATGTGTATTACCACCAGAACAATAATATTCAGTTTCTACTTGATGCAACTGTTGCTGTCTATTCCCTTTAAACTCGAAGTAGAACCAACGTTTGAAATGATATTCATCTTCAAATCTAGGGACATCCGCTCTTTTTAAGTACGGCTCATAAATTTGATGTTTGAATTCTTCATCACGTTGATTTTTAAAAATGAAATCGTAATCGCCATTTTCACCTTTTAAAAAAATAAGATTTTCATTAAAAGGAAGCACCTCAATCCAGCCTTGATTAATTTGCTCAATACGCTGAATGAATAAATTCATCTTTTTATTACAATGAACTAGAGATTCTGCCAAAGCTATCTTGTTGCTGTTATAAAATTGAAAAACAGATTCTTTTTCTCTCGGTTGAGTCAACTGATCACCAAGCAAGTTAAAACCAGCTTGAATAAAAAATAAGTCTCCACCAATCACGATATCAATAAGTGATCTGGTCTGCGATTGTTTCCGCTTAAGCTGTACTTGAAGTGTAGGATTTTGCAGCGCAAGATCTACATTTTCAGAGCAATTCTCATCATAAGGATTTTGATTTAATCCATATTGAGAACGCTCAATCTCAAAGTTGTAGATACCTATTCCATCATCAAAGTATTGATCATAACGAAAGTTGTATCCTGTAAATATTTTATCTGGAATAGCACTGTAGTTATAGAATAGACGATCTGAGATATCTTGACGCTCGTGTTTTAAACGGCTAGCTCCGTTACATGGAAACCTTGGTGCAATCAGATCGGCATATTGCCTTAAATCATGATCTTCCATAAATGGTTTTAGCAGTTGCTCATAGGCATTTGAATATCCTGAGAAACCTCCCTGAAAACCCAATGATTGAACAAGTGCATTTAATAACGTGCAATGACTTATTTTTTCACGATCACGAGATACACTTTTAACTGATTGTTTAATGAGTTCAGGTTCTAAACCAAAGACTGGCAGAATATGAAATTTTTTAAGCGGTAAATAACCCACAATAGAAGTTTGGGTCGCAAAGTTGTTTTTTGAAGATGCTTTGAACATGGTAAAATCCGTCGTATTTCGATAAGAAATAAAAAGCCTCAACTAAACCTTATGATTCAGCAGCATACTAACGAAGTAACGGATTTTGTCTTATGTATGAAGATAAGATGAGTATTTTTGTTTAAGAAAGTATGACTTCTTAACCGCAGGTTAAAACTCAACCTAGGCATTTTTGCTTAATTGAAAGAATATGAAATATCTAGTTTTTTGTCAATAACACTTCAACTAGAATTTGAGATGGTGGCAGTTGAACTAGGTCAATTTCCCCCTGATATTCTTATAATAAATTTGTTACGTTTACCCAACCATTACCCAATTGCAGTACTTGCATATAGAAAAGTACAGACCTTAGTTAATCATGAACTAAAGCTAAAAATCAGTAAGTGGCTGATCCTTTAACAGCGCTTTTCTTTGTTTCCAATCTGGCACATGCAAATCCATTAAAGCTTTAAACTCATCATTATGGGTACGAACTAATAAATGCACGAGCTCATGTACCACAATATATTCCAAACATTCATAAGGCTTTTTTGCTAATTCAAGATTAAATAAAGTCCGAGCCGCATCAGTATTACAACTCCCCCATTTTGTTTTCATTTTACGTATGCCATAAGCATTCATTTTAACTTGTAGTCTTTTTTGCCATTCAACCAACAATTCATCTAAAGCTATCTTTAGCTCGCTACGGTAAAACTCTTCAATGACTTTACGACGATTTTCTACGGTCGAGTTAGGGCTTACATAAAGATCCAACCAGTGACCATGCTTCTTAATGACATGCTTTCCATGACGCTCTATTACATTCAGACGATAATGTTTACCCCATAAGTAGTGACTCTCACCACTCATCATTTCACGCTTAGATTGTCTTCTTTGCTCATTAAAATCTGCCTGTTGCTTTTTGATCCAAGTTAATCGCCCAATGATTGCCATTCGCACTGCTGTTTCAGACATACTTAAAGGTGCAGAAACACGTACATCCCCCAATGGAGGATGTACTGTGATATTTAGATTTTTTACATCTTTACGATGAATTTCTATATCAATAGAACCAATTTTCAACGTTTCGCTCAATGATATTCCTGATGTAGTTTAGCCAACTCTATGTATGCTATTAGAACATCTCTATCTCTAGTTTCCAAAGCATGACTTAGCTCCCTAAGTAAAATTCTTTCTTTTGCATGATCTCCGACCCAGGCTGCCAACTTATTAGATTGAATGGCTTGATCAAGCTTGATGGTCAGCTCAATATCTTTGCCAAAGTTATCATACAGGGCTTGCTTACCTGCTGTATTAATCTCTTCTGGATAGTTAGTTCTACCCGTTGGTCGAGTGACTTTACTAGCAACATCGCGAATCTTTTCTAAATACTCTTTATATTCAATCGCTTTCTTTCGTCTTAATTCAATAATTTCGTCGAGCAGAACCGACATCTGATCATAGTAGGCCGGATTGACTGGATTTTCCTCTACGATTTTTTTTCTAACGTTGTTTTCAATTGCTTCCGCCATAGATTCTGGATTTCTACGAATACTCTCTGGTACCCCCTTAAACACCTCATCACCTCGAAGAACCAAATCAATTAAGCCGAACTCTTCAAATTTAACAACTTCTTCACTACTTTCAGCTTCAATGTACATGTCAAGCAATTGACGCATTGCCGGCTCATATACTTTCATGTCGACAGCATCACCACTATGAGCTTTGATTTCCTTACTTAGGTTTTCAAAGAACTTCACATCTTTCTCTATAGATTGAATTTCCTGCCCTGTATATCCAGCATCAGTCAGCTCGCTTGCGATATTGGCATAGCTACGTAAAAGCTTATTAATCGATCTATATAAACTTAAACGCAGTGCCTCTTTCTCTTTAATTTCTTCAGAGTTTAAACCAGACTCTCCACAGAAATAATGCTGATAATTTTGACTCAGTCTTGGTGCAGGTACAGGCTCACAAAGTGCCTTGACCATCTCTAAAGCAGTATCTAAATCAAGTCTTGCAGCTTGAATACGATCTTTCAACAGCCCATCAACATCTTCTTTGTCATAACCATCTAATGCTTCCGATGTATAATCTTTAATAGTCTTGTCAATTGAGTTAAATAGATCTTTATAGTCAACAATATAGCCATATTCCTTATCGTCAGAATCTAGACGATTGACACGACAAATCGCTTGAAACAAGTTATGGTCTGCCATCGTTTTATCAATATAGAGATAAGTTGCAGATGGTGCATCAAAGCCAGTTAATAATTTATCAACCACAATCAGCAGTCGCATTTGACCTGGTTCTTTAATAAATTTTTCTTTTACTTGTTTTTCAAACTCTTCAACCAAACCACCAACTTGATCTACTGGCTTTTCAAAATAATCAGCTAACATCTGACGGTAGATATCATACTTAGCAAGTTTTTCAGTTGAACCTGCACCTGATTCCTCACCTTTGATACTGGCTGCCGTAGGTTGATAGCTTGTGACAATTGCAACTTTGCCTTTTAAATCAGTGTCATTAAATAATTTGTAGGCTGTACATGCTTGATAGACACTTGAACACACAAGCATCGCATTACCTCGACCATCCATTAGGCGTGGTCGAGTATCCATATCCATTAAAATATCAGCAACGATTTGCTCTTGTCTTGAACGACTTGAGAGCACTTTTTGCATAGTGCCCCACTTCTGTTTAAGAAGAGTTTTTCCTAAAGCAGAGAGTTTTCGAGTTTTGGCTTCGAACCATTCATCTACTTTTTTCGGTGATTTTACTCGCTGATCTATATCTCTTGCTTCATAGCGAATATCCAGGACAACACCATCCTCTACTGCTTCATTGAATTTATAGGTATGGATATAAGAACCAAAGACTTCAATAGATTTTTTCTTATCCTTTTTCATCAATGGTGTACCTGTAAAACCAATAAACATGGCTTCAGGTAATATCTGCTTCATTGCTTCATGAAGCTTTCCTGATTGCGTTCGATGACATTCATCAACAAAAACAAAAAGATCACCCTTCGCTTTAAAATTATGAGGCAATGCTTTTTTCATTTCTTCAATAAATTCAGCCGATGACTCCCCATCACCTTCTTCATCTTCAACATGCCTGCCAAACTTATGTACTAATGAACAAATAAGTGACGGGTTAATTGTGTTGAGGGTATGAATCAGATCTGCGCCACTACGTGTCCGATAGATCGTTTCTTCAACACCACTAAATACTTTCTCAATTTGCTCATCAAGTTCAGTACGGTCTGTGACAATGAGAACACGGCTATTAATAACGTTTTCTCGAATCCATTTGGCTAACCATACCATGGTGAGACTTTTGCCAGAACCTTGAGTATGCCAGATAATACCGCCTTCTCGTTGAGCAATACGTTGTTTTGCTGCTTCAATACCAAAGAACTGATTATGGCGACAGGTCTTTTTAACACCTGAATCAAATACAATAAAATCATGAATTATCTGTAAAAACCGTTTTTTATTGCACATCAAACTCAGATGTAAATCCAATTTGGGCGCATATGGATTCTCGACTTCCTCTTTCCATTCAAGATAATATTTTTCAGGCGTTTCGATTGTGCCATAACGTAGACCTTGGGAATCACTCCCCGCCATGACCAATTGCATGGTAGTAAAGAAATCACGAATGAATTTCTTATCTTGATTGTCTAGATTTTGTCGAATGCCCTCGGTTAACCCTACTGTAGAGCGTTTAAGCTCAATCACACCTAAAGCAATGCCATTAACGTATAACACGACATCGGGACGTTTTTTATATTCGCCCTGTACAGACACTTCTTCAGCAATAGCAAAATCATTTTCTTCTGGGTTTTGCCAATCAATCAGCCATACCGTCTGTTTCTGCTCACCTTGCCCTTCTTTGTCTTTAACACCGTAGCGCAATAATTCATAAACATCTTTATTAGCATAGTAGAGCTTTCTACCTTCACCCAATGCTGAGGCTATATCTAATTGGCGAAATGCTTTTTGAATAAGCACATCACTGATACCACGTTTTTTCAGCCATGCTTTTAAATCTTGCTCACGAATATTTTTATTATTTAGGTCATGTAAGTTTCCTAAATAACGATAACCCAAATCATTTTTAAATAATTGAACGACACGGTCTTGTGTGACACGTTCACGCTGTCCGACTTCACTCATTACCCTTACCCTAATCTTTAATACTTATGCGTTCACTGTGTCTTTGTGTTCAATTGAAAATTGATATTGATCGAGTCGCTGATCATTGAAACGCCACGCATCTAGCGCAAGATCCAACATGATTTGTTGACGATCCGTAATAGCTTGTTTTGACCAATTTTCAAAAATATAGTTTTTATCTTCTTTGAATCTATTAATTGCTGTGTTTTTACCAATGTTATATTGGTGATCAAGCAGATTCACCGTCAGCAAAATCGATTTTTTATACTCTTGTTGCTTCTGTTCAAACCAATTGATTGTGAGATCATTCATCTTATTAATCGCTTGGTTAATGACACTTTCGAGTAAAGTGACGTTACCTAACTTATAGATGGTATTGTTGTATTCCGCTTTATCCAAAAACTCTTCTGGTAACACATCGTCTTTTGGTGTTTGTGGGAAAATGTGCTCAATTTCTAATTGGCCAATTTGTTTAAAATTAAACTCCGTTAGACCGGCTTGAGTACGTGCCTGATTTTCTAACTGGCCTAAAATAAAACGCTGACGATATTGTGGGTTATAGCCATCGTGACGGATATTTAAGAATTTAAATTTCAACGTATCTAAGCGTTCTAATACATACGGCACAATCGTTTTTTCAACAGCCTGTTGAATCTCTTCTATCGTTGTCTTGCCACGGAATGAAACCACCCAATTGGCAAATGAGTGTTCATTACTTTTACCTAAAATACCTACTGTATTGGTGACAAAGTAAAAGCTTTCTATTTGCTGAGCCAAATAATCAATTGCTGCTTTATCCGCCTGTTTAGACAATGCCAATAGCATAATCAAATGTTGTCGCGCTTTATATTTGTTAATGAAGCCAATATGAGTCACATGTGGGTAGTCACTGCCATCACTCAATCGTTTGGTTGCATTGACTAAATCCGCATAGCGTTGCGCCATAAACTCAATTTCTTTGACCAACTCAATGGGGTGAGTCTCGTACTTCAGAATAGCTTTACCTGATTTTGTGATAATCCAATTGTAGATATCATCTTCACGTAAAATACCGTTGTGATAACGTGCCATCATGAAGTAACGTAAGAAACGTAGTGGATTTTCATCTTCTCCACAGCGCAGTAAAGCCTCATTAATTTTTTTCCATGTTTCCTTAATGGTACTAAATTGACTTTCATTGGCTTGTCTAAACAGCAGGTTTTTGACCAAATCCATGGCATTTAAACTTGCACCACGCTGGTTGATGGTTTCAAAAATTTTAAGTGCGCTACCAATATCTTCAGATTCAATGAGCACCAAATCAATTTTACTCATGAAATAGCGTGCAAATTTAGTTAAGGCAGGCACACCTTTTTGCAAAATATTTTCAAGATAATTATAAATTTGATGATATGCAGCACGCATTTTTTGAATGGATGCGGTATTTTCACCTTCATATTTTTCTTTCAGGATCAGCGTATCTAGAAAATTCTTGCTTTCTTCATATTGCAGTTCAAGACGAAGTAAATGCTTTTCAGTGTCCAAGTCAAAGCTATACAGTAAGTTATTGACTGTACTTAAGTGGTTCTTTTGCAGTTCGGTTAATTCTTGATTTGAGAGTAAATCTCGAATTGCACACAAGGTGAGTGTAATGGTAGTCAGACGTTGCTGACCATCGATCACATCGTATTTATTCTTGTTTTTAACAATGATAATTGAACCTATGAAATAGCTTTCTTGTTGCTCAGCATTTTCATCATATTCATTATCTATGTCTGTTAAAAACTGCTCGACCTGATCATCTGCTTTCCATACGTATTCACGTTGATAGTCAGGTACGAGAAAAAAATAATCCTTTAATTTTTCAATAGATTTTACTTGTGCATCAATTTTCATATTTACCCCCAAATATTTTTTAACTGTACTTAAACTAAACGTGTTTTACCCGTTAAAAGCTCTTGCATCATGCCTTGTTTGATATTTTTTAATTTATCGAGTTTCAAATTTAATTTAGCTAATTCAGTGTCTAAATCAGCCAGTATGTTTGCAATAGCAGATTGCTCTTCAATATTATGCGGTACATAAAATTTAAAGTTTACAAAATCTTTTTGATAGAGATGAACAATCGTTGAACCTGCCGTAATTAACTTTACAAAATCATTAAAATAACTAGAAGTTAATATATAAAAGAGAAATCTTGGCAAGCACTTTGTTAATTTTGGGCGAACCACAAAGACACCACTGTTAAGTGTCGCAGGCAACGGTAGGTTTTCAATAAAACCGACTTTTCCAATAGTTCCATCTTTTGTTACTAAAACATCATGTTTTTGTAATTGAATATTTTTATCTTGTTTATATCTCCATTCAGATACATAACAGCAGCTATTCCAATTAACTAGCCCTCCATTAAAATCTGTTCCTGTGACTAATAAATAATTACCTTCTTTCAAATATTCAGCAGTCGTTAGAGCTTGCCAGCCAATTCTAGCTTTTAATGATGTATCCGAGCCAATACTTAAAGCAATCCAATCCTCAGGAATCTGTCCCAACTCACTATTTTTATAAGCTTTAGGCGTCCCATCTTCACGCAAAGTAAATTCAGGCAAACGGGTTTTACCTGTTAAAAGCTGTTGCATGGTTGCGGTTTTAATGGCTTGTTTTTTCTCAATGAGCTTTTCAAGCTCAGAGATTAAAGCATCGGTGTCTGATAAAGCTGTGGCGATTTTTTCTTGTTCCGTACATGGTGGTAGAACTAAACTTAGATTGAGTAAATCCCTTGTGTAGATCGCTGCTACGCTCGTTGTCCCCGTAGCAATAAGACTTAAAGTATCAATAAATTTTTTGGTATTCATTGCATAATTAATATAAAAATTATTTGAAACCAATTCACCTCTAAATTTAATACGCATAATATTGGAGTTGAAATATGCAATTGGCAATTCATTCCTCCATATAGCTACCTTCCCAACCAATTCAGGAGTATTCCTTGTATTAAAGAGAAGATCTCCGTAATTCAGTTTATCTCTTTGATTGTATTCACCTTGAATAAATTCAATTTTGTCTAAATTAATACTTCCCCTGTTCAAATTTCCCATTTTTATTAATGGGAACCCTTTTTCATTTAGAGAGTTAGGATAATTACCACCTAATTGGATAGATTTGATTATTTCACTTAATTTATAAATCTGCCAATCTTCAGGGATAAATCCTAATTCCGTTTTTTTTAATCCTTGAGGAATTTCATAATTTTCTTTAAAAGTTAAATTGCTTTGAGTCATGATTACCACTCCAACCCCATTGCTTTTAAATGCTCAGCCACTCTTAAACTTAAAGCTTCAACATTTTGGGTAATTTGCGGTAAAGGCTCTGCATAACGCTCATTCAACTCTTTTACACGATTTGCCAATTGCTGCGTCACACGCTCGATCTCAGCTTCAATACTGCTATTTAAAGTGGCAAACCACTTATCTTGTACCACCAAATCTTTTACTTCATCATCAGTTAAAGTCGGGTACTTGGTAAATACTTTAAGGTCTAATGCTTCTTGCAACTCTTTGACTTTTTTCTTTAAAGCTACTTCTGCTTCAAACAACTTTTGAGCATTTTTCAATATTTGCTTTTCTTCAATATCAACCGCAAGTTTCGAGCGAGCTTTAACGGTTGCCAAAGTCACTTTGTCTTTATCATTCAAAGCTTCAAGCAATAAACCTTCATCGGCTGTATGCTCTTCAATAAAGCTTTCCAGCTCTTGCGTTGCAATATCTAGCTCTGCTTGTTTTGCATCTAGGGTTGCTTGTTCAGTTGCAAAATACTTTGCCACAATCAAATGCGGTGGAATCACTTCAGCTTTATACTTAATTTTCCCAATCACTAAATCAGGCACTTCTTTTAACTTGCTATCCTTTTCAGCAGTTAAATTACGAATAAGCTTTGCACCTGCCCAATCATCTTGGGTAATGACAGAAACATCGTCCTGTAGTACTTCATCCCAATATTCCATAAAGATTTGGTAGATGTCATATTTAGACAATAGCTTCACATCTGCATAACTTTGCAACAAATCTTCACTGACACGTAGCATGATGTCTTTTGGCTTTTGATCTTTTTCAATCGCCTTAAATGCACTACGTTCAAACCACGCTGTAAATGGCTTTAAACTTTCAACTGCAAAGGTTTTAAATTCAGCATGCTCTAGAATGGTTTTCTTTACTTCATTAGCAACGACTAAACAGCGACCATAACCTTCACGATCTTTTTCAAACAAGCTAGCACGCACATTCGGCAAAACGTTCCAATAGTGTTGTAGTGCATCAATATCTCGCTTTAGAATACCACCTTTAAGATGCGCACTTAAATCATGTAAATCTTCTGCTTCACTCGAATCAATATAGCGAGGAATATTTAAGTTATATTCATTAGCAACAATGGCATGAATATCAACTTTACGGCTGTAGCCTTCAATAATAAGTTCTTTATTGAACACATCTACAATTTTGTGAATATCTTGATGGCGCAAGCGGTTCTTGTTGCCGTCTTTGATAAAGCCTTTACTTGCATCAATCATGAAGATGCTTTGACCTTCAGTCACTTCACCTTCTTCATTAAACTGAATAGGTTTAGCAGCAGCTTTATCAATCACAATAATTGAAGCAGGAATACCTGTGCCATAGAACAAGTTAGCAGGTAAACCAATAATGCCTTTGATATAGCCTTGCTTAATCAGGTTTTCACGAATACGTGCTTCGGCATTACCACGGAATAAAACACCATGTGGCAAAATAACAGCGGCTTTACCTGTGCTTTTTAAGCTTTTTAGAATGTGTAATAAAAAGGCAAAGTCACCATTTTTTTCTGGTGGAACACCCCATATAAAGCGATCAAATTCGTCACTGTTTGGTGTTAAACCATTAGTCCAGTTCTTACTAGAAAATGGAGGGTTGGCAACAGCAAAATCAAAGGTCATCAGCTGACCAGCTTCATCTTTATATTCAGGTGAAGATAAAGTATTGCCTTGGGTAATTTTGGCACCTTCACCCACATCACCATGTAGAATCATGTTCATACGGGCTAATGCAGATGTTGCATTATCCATCTCTTGACCGTAGATGGTTAAGCCTCTTTCAGCTTCATCAGATGCTTTTAATAATAATGAGCCTGAACCACAAGTTGGATCGTAAACCGTGGCATTTTTAGGTGTGTCTTTTTTAATCCCCACGATTTTTGCAACTACGCGAGAAACTTCGGCGGGTGTATAGAATTGTCCTTTTGATTTACCCGACTCCGTGGCAAAGTGGCGCATCAAATACTCATACGCATCACCAAGTAAGTCATCCCCGTCTGCACGGTTATCAGCTAAGTTTAAGCCTTCGAAAAGACCGATTAACTTGGTCAATCGGTCAATCATATCTTTGCCTTTGCCTAGCTTGTCTTCATCATTGAAGTCAGCAACGTCGATTACACCACGCAGGTTATTGGCTTCGGCAATTTTTCGAATAATGATATTGAGCTTATCACCAATTTCTTTATTCCCTTTAAGCGCACTAATTTTATCGAATGTTGCATCTTCGGGGATCTCAATAATGGCAAAGTCATCATTGCTAAAACGATCTGAAATATACTTTAAGAACAGCATGGTAAGCACATAGTCTTTATATTGACTCGCATCCATACCACCACGTAATTCATCACAACTTGCCCAAAGAGAAGAATATAGTTCTGTTTTTTTAATCGCCATGACTGACCAAATAAATTCGTTTAAATATTGAGTTGAATCATAGCGAAATAAATTGAAAACATTCGATCAATTTATGAGCTTTCAGAATGAAGTTAAATTATTTCAGGCTAAGCGATACCAATCACATTCCGCTGCCTGATTTGAATTACATGCTTTCCTTTTAGCTTTACAATAAATAGGAAGTCCTTCGGTATAGTTGTAATTATCACCGCTGTATTTGCACAAAAAACAGCTCTTCACGGGTACTTTCTTTTCAACCGCAAGTTTTAACTGAGAAATGAATATATCCCCATGGGCATATCCCATCAGTACATTTGAATTTTCAAATTGCAGATCAGTTTCAATAATATTGCTATATTCGATTTTACTTCGGTACTTGGCTAATTTAGCTTTAATATCTGACAGATATTCCAAGCCTAACCAAGCTTTGCCAGAATCCCAAACAATAAATAAGAAATACCTTTTGTGCATACATTTACAGTCAGCATCAACTATAGGTGCACTTTCCTGATTGAATCCAATAAAGAGAGCATCATTTTGTTGTAAATCTGCCTTATAGATTTTTTCAACATCCTCTTCGCAATTTAATGGTATTTCAATAATCCGTTTACCTGAGCTTTCCTTTTTTTCACTCAGAAAATGAGTCACAGCAATTTCAATATAAATGCTGTCCTCACTATTGGTTTGACGAGTCAACAAAAGATCAGGAATAAACTGATCATGCTTCTTTTCGACTTGTATTTGTGAAAAATAACTCGTTAGATCAAATCGTTTCTCCGTATAACCTAGATCACAGTGCTTTCGAATTGTTCTTTTAAATTTTTGGCACTTCTTGGGCACATGGAAGGTAATGTAAAACGGTTCATTTTCAACTAAACATTTTTGATAAGTTTCAAAAAAAGCACGTTTACCCAATCGGTGTAAGTAAGTTTCACCATTACACTCTAGTACATTTTTATGGGCAAAATGGGGCTTCTTGATTTTTCCATTTACCTTAGCAATTAATAGATTGTCACAACCAAGACAAGTATATTCAGCCTTTACTTCTTGTCCGACTAGATCAACCGCCTTAACGATTTCGCCATTCTCATTTTTTGCATATTGATAACGTGCCATTTATCCCCCTATAAATTCAACCCATCCACAATAAATAATTATTTTCTTTCCCTTGACTATAAGCCCACTCCGCCACCTTATGCGACCGCTCTTTATCTGTCAGAAATCCCAATACAGAAATTCTATCCACAATAATCAAATCTTGATCTTCATTTCGCTCGTACCACTTATGCAAAAACTCATCACATGCAAGTAGATTACTTTTCTTAGAATTACAACTGGAATCCGCCAACACAAAGTTATGCCCTGTATCTGATGGATACATCGACCAAGGGATAAAATGATCGACTGTATACTTACCTTTTCGCATCGGCTTATTACAGTAAAAGCATTTACAGTCTTGTAGCTCAACCAGTACATTCGCCACAGCATTCAATTGATTTCGATTCGGCTCAAACATGAATTGCTCAAGGTTGGGTAACTGATTCAAAACAGGCGCATTGGTACTGTTCTTACGGATATAGTCAATCCAGCGTTTCTGGCAAAGTTCTTCAACAATCTCACTGAACTGCCGTAAGCAAAACATGACTTGAGGCAGAAGGATCAATTGCTTTCCACATTGATCAAGCTGATATAAAAACTCAAAATTTTGACCATTCATGTTTTGCAGGTAACGGACTGGCATCTCTTTTACAGTGCGAGCCACATCTTTAACTAACTTCGACCAAACAGCTGAATCTCGTCTTAATAATCCAAGAGATGAATAAATCTGCCTTAGCTCAATGATTCGATTTACAATCGCTGCTTGCTTACCGTTGTTCTGATTTAAAATAAGCTGCCCTTCGTCATTGAAAGTATATGGCACAGCCTGTTTCCAATACAGTTCGATAAACTTCTCAGCAATGTCACTGTACTCAAGCACCAATTGCTCGCCACTATCCTCACCCTTTTCAATGGCTAATCGACTCAGGCTAATGAGCAATGCGAACTTATAGGTACTGCTAAAACTACCTGACTGCAAAATCAGTTGGATATTTTTAAGGAATTTAAGTTGCTCTTGAGCTGTCGGACTGCAATTAATCATTTTTCTTCCAAAGCAAGTTTAACCACTCTTCCTCTCGATCAGGTCTCTTATCAACCGTAATCCATTGTTGAACCAACCTGATCAATTTGAGCTAATAGTTCCTGTGCTTGCTGTTCATTCAAATCGGTAAATTCTCGACTATCTTTCTCTCGGTCTGAATCCCCATATTTAAATGACATATAGATTACGCCACCAGGCTTTAATGCTCGAAGCAATCTTTGCAGTACTTCAGCTAATCGATGACGCTGACAGTGCAATAATGATGTTAGCGGCAGTGTAAAAATGACCCCCTAATGGCATTTAAAAACTGACCCCCTTGGTTAATATAGCGGTCATTTTGGACTGCTCAACATGTTAACTTTGGAGCAAGCAGTGACAATCCAAATACTTCATCAGCAAGGTAAATCTATTAAAGCTATTACTCGTGAACTGGGGGTGTCCAGAAATACCGTACGTAAATATTTACGGCAAAACACCACACCTCAGTATCAGCGTATACAGCCTAGAATAAGTATCCTTGACCCATATAAACCCTATTTACTCCAACGTGTAAACGCAGCTCATCCTGAATGGATTCCTGCTGTTGTGCTCTACCAGGAAATTTTAGGGTTGGGATATCCAGGAAAGATCAGGATCTTGAGGGAATATCTTGCAACATTAAAACCAGTTGCTAAACCGGAACCGATCATTCGTTTTGAAACCCAACCTGGCCAACAAATGCAGGTGGATTTCACCACGATTCGACGCAACAACACGACTTTGAAAGCCTTTGTCGCAACATTAGGGTATTCCAGAGCGACTTTCGTGAAATTTTATGATCATGAACGTACGGATGCATGGATCGATGGTCTAGAAAATGCATTTCAGTTCTTTGCAGGAGTACCTCAAGAAATCCTGTTTGATAACGCTAAAACGATCATGATTGAACGGGATGCCTATCAGGAGGGACAGCATAAATGGAACCCCAAACTGCTCGACTGCGCCAAGAAGTACAGCTTTCGTCCTCGCGTATGTAAGCCCTACCGTGCACAGACCAAAGGCAAAGTTGAACGCTTTAATGGATACCTCAAATCAAGCTTTATTGTGCCATTGAAAGCAAGCCTGAAGACTTCGGGTTTACTGTTAGATGTTGATGTCGCCAATGCCCACATTGGCCGGTGGCTGCATGAAACCGCCAATCAGCGGATTCATGCCACCACGCAAGAAAAACCGGCTGTTCGGCTACAACAGGAGCAGCAAAAATTTACGCCATTACCGCAATCAGATACAGGTTCCAGCACTGTACCTGTTGCAGCAGCACAGCATGTCATGCCCTACGAGAGTTTGCAGCATCCCTTATCGGTATATGACCAGTTGCTGGGAGTTTCCTGATGAATCTGCAATACGACCGTATAGAGCAGCTTTGCCAAAAGCTCAATCTGCCTGCCATCGCATCACAATGGTCACATCATGCACAACAAACATTAGGTCAGGATGGAAGTTATGCCGACTTTGTTGAAGCTATCTTGAGGCATGAATATGCTGCCAGGCAACAGCGCAGTCAGCAGGTACTGATGAAACTCTCAGGCCTGCCTCAAGTCAAAACCCTGGAAGACTATGATTTTAATTATGCCCTAGGGGCCCCTAAATCACAGGTGATTGAACTGTTCAATCTGAGCTTTATTGCTAGAGCAGAAAATGTGGTGTTTCTGGGGGCTAGCGGAGTAGGAAAAACGCACTTATCTATGGCATTAGGCTATAAGGCCATCATGAACAACATTAAGATCAAGTTCATTACCGCAGCGGATTTAATGCTGCAACTGAGTACAGCCTATCAGCAAGGTAAATTGAAAACTTATATGCAGCGTGCGGTACTGGGACCAAAGTTACTGATTATCGATGAAATTGGTTATTTACCATTTGGACGTGAAGAAGCGAATCTGTTTTTTAACGTGATTGCCAAGCGTTATGAAAAAGGCAGTACGATATTGACGAGTAACTTACCCTTTAGCCAATGGTCTAAGTCATTTGCGGATGATGTCACGTTGACCGCTGCGATGTTAGATAGGCTATTACATCACTGTCATGTGGTACAAATATCGGGTGAGAGTTATCGTTTGAAGGATAAAAAAAGAATTGGGATTCAGCCCCAGGTTGAAACTTAATACGAGATCAAAGGGGTCAATTTTACTTTGCCATTTGTAAGGTAAAAGGGGGCAATTTTAGAATGCCGTTGACAATGAGGCACATGCCCAAATCCCATCATAAACAGCCACTTCACTCAGCTCATAAAAGCTTTGATACTTGACTTGAATGCCCGTCAGCTCCGTTGCCTTTTTGATAAGTTCTTCTGAGTAGTCGATTGCATCAATGTGATAGCCTTTATTTTTAAAAGCCAGAGTATCTCGTCCTGAACCACAGCCAACGTCAAGAATCCGAGCACCCTCGGGCAACTCAGCTAAAAATGGCGGATATAGGCTTTCCATATCAATTTCAACCGTTGAAGCTGTAAATTCTTCTGCATGCTTATTATAGTAGTCTATTGTTTTCATTACGGACACTTAGGCTAAAAGACATTTTTAGTGTACAAGAAAACAAAAAAATAAGGGAGCTAAGAGCATCCCTTATTCTCGACTCGCCAACTTACTTTCAATCCATTGATGGATCTCATAAGCTGACCAGCCGATACGATTTTGAGTAATTTTAACTTTCCTTGGGAATGTGGCATCGTAATAAGGTGAATTTTCATCCATCATTTCATAGATAGTTGAACGTCCTACTCCTGTAAACAATACAACTTGTTTGATATTGATAAGCTGATTCATTTGAAATGTTTGACCAATAAATGTATTCATGACTGATTCTCCTTAGATTGTTTAAGCGAGCTGTCTACCGCTCAAACAATCAGGACGTTCTGTAAAAAACTAATTTGAATACTTCACAACCTTGGCCTAATTCACAGCTCTTACACTTTGCTGCAATCCCTGCTGAATATCCTGTACAAACCCTTCAGGCGAAACTTGTTGCTCCACTGCCCGGTTCTGTTCTTGTTCAGGATAGTATTCCTCCAGCACATCCAACCCTTCCTCTATATCTGTTTCAAATCGCGCATTGGCAAAACCCTTCCTTGCCGTAAAGTCCAAAGCCTCCTGATAAAACCCAGCTTGTTTACTCTGCTCATCAATTTGCCTGGCTTGAGCAATCGCATCATTCAGACTAATGCCCTCACGTAAAGTCAGATCCACGTAGTACACCGGTTGCCGATAGCTTTGTGTGGTGCTTTTTCCTCTTAAAGTCAGTTGCAAAGGCAGGCAAGACAGTAAGCCTCCTGAAGCTGCGTGGTAATAACTCAGCCGTGCAGCCAAAGTCCGAATACTGTTAAAGCCCGTGGTTCTAAAGATGAAGGTGCCAAACTCATCCGAGTCATCCAGGTTCACATGTAAACGTCCATAAGGTTTGCAGTTCCCTCCTTGAGCCAGAGGACATAGATCAGGTGATGGACAGGGATGTTGCTCGACCCCTTGATTAGTTAAACGCTGGCAAGTTTCTCCATTGCCGACACAGACTGGCCGTCCGGTCTGTCGGTCAAATAAGGTATATTCAGCGCGCAAGTTCAAATCAGGATCATTAAAGATCATTCTGACGGGGATTGAGCGTAGCTTTTGATTCGGCGTACTGGCTCGAAGCTGTTCATCCAATGGATGTTTGACCCATCCCTCTTTGCTTTGGATCTGGGAAGTAATGGTGAACTGATCATCTTTTTCAGGCAATCGCTTGCCGTTCTTTTCAATGACACGGCCAATACTGATACGCCCCAATACGGGCGGTGTAATCGCTAAACCTTTAATCATGGAAAATATCCTTAAATTTATTTTCTTACAGATCTTCCGCTGCTATGTAAGAGATGTGTTTCAAAGAAACTCAATAAATCCAATCAACAGAAATAGATTATTGCTAGCAGACCAGCCGTAGATATGTAAGAAGCATGTTTCGAAATAATTGAATCAACTAAAAATGAATGAATAACGTTGCTAGCAACAAAAGCCGCGACCGTTTGCCCTCTATTCCTAGCGAATGGAGGGCGGGGAGCGGTTTTTGCGCCTCGCTATTTGAATGGGCTGAAACAGGCTAGTCGGTATAGATATTGAAACGACGACTGCCCGGCTTTTGAAGGGGGTAAAGCTCAATGAGTTCAGGCTGGTGCTGAAGCAATGCCTTGGTATTCAGGCTGATAGAGTCCTTGGCTTTCTTCCACACCACAGAACCATGAGCAAAGGTGGCTCGTTCAGCATCTTTCATCAACATCTGGATGTGATGCTTCAGCTGGTCAAAGCATTCCTGCTTATGCTGAATCTCTTGCTTCATTTTGATGAGCTGATCGAACATCAAATTGGCATTTTCATTTTGCGAGAGATCTTCAACAGTCAAGGGTACATGCGCTGGATAGAGTTGCAGAATGGCTTTGGCTGCGGATTCACTGGCATCGACTGATGGCGGAGTATCCGTTTCCACACATTCCCAGAAATAACGCTCTGCCTGAATGATGTGTTGAATCACTGATTCAGACCGTGTCACTTTGAAGATTTTGGTTTCATGCCCACAGATCAGAACACAGACATGTGCAGCCTGTTTGCCTGTTACCGCAAGTTGGTGTTGCACCTGACACAGCACGTATAAAGGCACACCATCTCGCCACAATTTTGCTCCATGCTCACCTGCGGTTTTGCATTCCAGGATCTGAACGTCCTCACTACCGACCACCGTGTAATCCAGATTGGCTAACATAAAGTGTTTATCAGGATCAGGATGCTGAAGTACCGCATTGATCCGTCGCACCTTGTTATTGGTATGCAGGCTGTAGTACTCCGCTACTAGTGGCTCTAACTGTTTCCCCCAATACAACGGTGCAACGCCTGAGCTGTCATCATCAACATTCTGCTGAGTTCGACCAGTTTTAATCATCCACAGTTCCAGCATCGACATGTAGGGATTCAATCCACATGCGGTTGCGGCATCACTACTGCCAATGCCTTGCTTACGCACTTCTAGCCATTCTTGGTAATCCATATTTTTAGTATTGGCTAAACGTTTGGCTGTCGCTGTTCGTTTAGCTACGGTATTTGATTCATTCATCTCATTCAAAATCGGGAAATGAGGGCTTTGAGGGGTATTTATCGGTGCAATCTGATTCATGCTCTGATCCTTATAAATAGTGAGGTCTGTAAAATTTTCGGCATAAAAAAAGCCACATCGGGAGATGTGGCAAAAGGGGGTTTTCACTGGAGAAGGATCATCTGCATGACCCTTGACCATTATTGTAATAGCACTGGCTTAAATGAAAATTAAACCACTAAGCGAAGCGCCTGTTCTAGTCCACGCTGCTTTAACGCAGCACCTGCACCAAACCAGGCTGAATCGAGGCGGTGATCGGTACTCATGGCACGACGTTCATGGTCAGCAAACTCGGTGATTGAACACAGCAAACCATAGGCAGTATCTTTGGCTGAGCTGAGTTCTGCACCACGCCCCTGACTATTGAACATATCCAAGACCTTATTCATGGCACGTCCATTCGGTTCAGACTTTTCTTTAGCTGGATTTGGAGTAGCCATATTGCGATAGAACTGAATGATGTTCTCCTCCTGATCTGCAATGCTTAGGCTAGTGTTGTTAAACACGGCATCAAAATAGGCAGCCGCTTCGCCTTGAGTGACTTTACGTTGAGTCAGCTGTTTCATTTCATACATGTGTTCATCCCAGGCACGGACTGAGATGCCCAATTGTTGTTTGACTTTGTCCGCATCGAACTTAGTACTGTGTGGCACTTTCACCACACCAGCATTGCTACTCTGTCCACGTAGGGCAATGGCTAAGGTGTTATTACACACCACACGGATATTGGTGAACTGTGCTGTAGTGGCCAACGTACCATCACAGGCTGTTGCCAATAAAATATAACCATTGCTGACATCCTTGCCCTTGAGTGCTGTGCTTTGTCCAGTACGTGCCAATGCCCAGAACTTCTTCCCGCCTTTCAGTACACCAGCGGTTTCCAGCTCAAAGCCAGATTGCTCAGTCAGATCCCGGTAGAACTCCAGAATCTCTTTGGGCTGAACTTCCTGATAACGCTGACTGACCACAGACAAGGGTGCATGAGTATCGGAACGATACAGTACCCGCTGTTCTTCATAAGGCATGATGATGCTCTGCCCACGTTCATTCTGTGCCATGTAGCTGACATTGGAGGATTCAATCCGCCAATCCATGCCTGCCTGTTTTGCCCAAACTTCAATCGGCTGATTCTGTGTCAGTTGATTACCCAGGCCATGCCAGGGGGTCTCACCGACATAAGCCATTTGTTCGACTTGATGCGCCATATCCTTTCTCCTGAAGTGGGTTAATCAAAATTGCGTTGGCAATGGTGACAGTGGAAGTAACGAACGGGTGTCGCTACTGGTCGGGATGGCTGAATGAAGCTATCAATCAATCCACCAACTACCGCACCAGCAATCCCTCCCATCCACGGAGAGATCGGCATCGGCAAACTTTTAGAAATGCTGGCACCAATACCAGCACAGGTCATCGAAGACAGGCTGCCCTGACTGGAGGATTGCTGGTTCACCACACGGCTGACATTTTCGGAATGGCAATACGGACATGTAATATTCATAAGATATACCTCAATAATGAAAAAAGGCTTACCGTCTGATAAGCCTTTGAATGTAGGAATAAACATTCATAGTTCATGTAAATGATGTATATCTGTAATTTTTTGGGATCGACGATTCTTACGCTTACGCTGCTCTTTCTTTAACTGCCCCTTTCTAAACTGCCTCATACCTAACAAGGGCCCTCGAATATATTGATCATCCTTTTCAGGATCAGCTAAGTAAGCAAGCATCTTCTGAGCCTTGCGTCTTTTATCCAAATCAGACCTTTCAAGTAATTCAAGCCCCCACTGATCTTTCTGCTGGTGGTACTGCTTGTAATCAGATTGATGACAGTTGAAAAATTTACCATCACCACCCGTAATTTTTTTCAACCAGAGCTCACCTATCTGCATTGCCAGATAATTAGCACTCCATCGCAAAGATCCGTTATAGATCACCAAGAGATGACAGTGATAACCGCTGCTTTCACCACCTTGCTCCAGTCGATAGACATACCCGACCTGATCTTTAAAAATCGTATCCTTATCTTGCACCCGCTTAATCAGTCTTTTGATATCTTGAGTAAAGCGTTCAATACTTGGATCATGTCCAGTGCGATAGGATAAATCCACCCGTACAAGCAATAATTTGCAATGCCTTTCAATCAACCCATCAAAGTACTTAAACACACTTTTACGATTCCTCTGATTGTTGGCACAGAATTCATCAACGAATTGTTCGTGGCGAGTTCGTAGGTCAGACTGGAACTTTTGAAATGCAGGACGACGATAAAACATTTCATCACCGATCATGACTTTACGCTTGGCTTGCATATAAAAGTAAGCCTGAACCAAAGGGCTGTATTCCCTGTTTGATCTAAAAAACGTTTCTGTATATTGGTTATAGTGATCCATCTCGGTATCAAGATCTTGCCAATGATATCTCTTTTTCATCACTTTTTTCATCAGGTTTTCAATATCGAGTAAGGTTTGTGGTTCATTCATCGTTGTCATTCCATGTTGAGTAAATCCATAGGAGTGACACTTCTGTATTTTTTAACTTTGAAGCAGGTGGATTATTTTTCTCTCAATAAAACACCTTCATCATTTGGGGATGATGAAGGTTATTAAGTTGTTTAAGTATTTAATAATATTAAATATATATCCCAGCTATTCTCAAACTAAAATAAGCTAACAAGTGCAAGACTGAAATGAAAATCTCTACTTCTATAGCAAACAGGGAAAATCTTACAAATTTCCCTGTATTTATAGGGAAAAGTGAAGCGTAAGTTAAACATCCTTATTTTTTTCTTTCGCTCTTGCTTCAGCTACAATTTGGTCAGCACTTGGCTTTACAAAACTAGGCTTTTTCCTAGGATCCATAACTAAATACTGTGCTTTATTTGAAGTAGCTGTTTGCACTGTTTGTATATTATCTGAATTCCCCACTACAGGAGAGAGAGCCTGAGAGCTTGACTCTACAAGGGTTTCACTTTTATCTGGTATCAATACTCCATCAGAATCATCTACAATAGTATCCTGTTCTTCCACCCCTCCATCTATTGATAGCTCGGCTTCGACATTTTCATCCTCTAGCAAAGTATTATCATCAGATTCAATTGAGACCACCCTCTGATCTGTATTCAGCATGTGAGTAGCCTGTAAGCTTTTAGGATCAGGTGTTACTGCTTCTTTAGATTGTTCATCACCATTGCCATTTGTATTTTCAGCTGCATCCTCTACTTTCTTCGCATAGGTTTTACGGTTTCTGCCTAAAATTAAAAAACCAGACTTCCTTGGAAAGGATAAAAGATCTTGCTCATCAACTAAAATCAGAGGACAGTAAGCATAGAATTTTGACACCCTTTCAATAAATAATCGTCTTGTTTTCCGATCATTATTAAATATTTCAACATATCTTTGATTCAGGGACTGTTCTGTCTTGATCACACAAACTGCCCTTGCTCTTAGGTTTTTATTCCTAAAAAAATCAAATTGGTTAGTCTTATTAGCTGTGTCTTTTTTATAATACTTTTCAATTTGATCATCTTTATTGTCAACATAATTCTTCCAATACTTCGTAACAGCGTCACTTATATCATTAGGATTAGTATCGTCACTTTGTTGGAATAGTAAAGTTGCATCAATAAAATGTGACTGACCATATGGAATATAAACACCTATATGTTTAAGTAGATAGACTCCAGCAGTAGAACGACGTTTTAAGTTATCAATATAGTCGCGAAACATTTCGTCAAACAGCTTAGCTTCAGCTTTACTTTTTAACGCCCCAACCTCGAAAATAAACCGGAAAGCTATCACATCTTTCAAATCTTTATCAAATACTTGCAGAAGAAACGTGTTAATTAAATTTTCTTTTTTTGCAAGATCGCGCCACGCTTGCTTTTCTTTTTTGAAGGTTGGCTTAAGAACCTCATTTTTATAGAGTAGCAGTTGCTTTTCTATAGAATTAGTATCTTCAATTAAAAGGCCTCTAGGGAAGTAGCTTTTGAATTTATCAATAAAAAAAATCGCATCCGTTCTCAAATTTATCAGCGCACCATATCCTTCCTTTAGACAACCCCTATAGGAAAGTAAGGCTACCTGTTGCAAGAGTAGAGGTAACTGTGCAAGCTTACGAGATTCTTCAAAATTTCTTCTGATTTGCTCACTTGTAAATCCATGGTAATCACGAGAATACATCAATCGAGTAAGGAAGCATTCAATCTTTACCAACTCATCCAAAACACTAGGACGAACCATGATAGTAATCGCCTGCTGTTTATATAGATATTCGATTAACTTTATTCGTTCAATCGCCGTGGTAGACAGACCTTTTAACGTAAAGTATTTATTCAATCTTTTACTAGCATTATCATCAACCAACTCTTTCAGATCATATTTTTTCTTCTTAACATAGCCAGCCGGTTCAAAGATCTTTTTAGGCTTTGATCTTGCAGGATCTAGATAAATTTTATCCTTGTAGTACCTAAAATCATTAAGAAAAATGGAATACCTTCTTTCTTGGTATTCAAGTTCAGTTCCCTTATCAGCTTGCAATAAAAAAATACTAGATAAAAAATATCTCAAAAACTTTTCGCGAAACGCTATTTTTTGTTTTTGTGACTTCAACTCTCCTATAAAGTGATCATCTGGATAGACCTTTTTAATCATCTCATGCCGGTTAATGAGCGTTATATTAGGTCTATCAATATGACCCACAATATCCGAGACTTTTCGATTGTAATAATCGAACACCTCCTGAGGATTAGCATAGTTTTTCGTCTTATAAATCAGCAAAAAAGATAGGATGAATTTGTTAGTGCTGACGATATGCGCATGATTTATCGTCATCAATATGCCGTTATCTTTTGAGAATACTAACTCCAAATGATTAATAAAATCTTGCAGGTAATCTGTTGACATATAGCCATTTCCATCTTCTCTTTTCTTGAGCCTGCTCGGCAAAACAACATCAAAGACACTGACACCTATTTTTATATTTTGGCTCAATAACTCATTATAGTTTTCTATCAATATTTTATAGAGTTCATTTTGCTTCGAGATATCTTCCAAGATTGATTCAGATGTATGTTCATATTCCAGTGCAAATTTTTTATAAGCAGCCACAAATCCAAATATTTTGTCTGGGCTAAAACTTTTTTTATCCCATGTACTGGCAGACTTAAATTCATCATAAAGTTTGCACTCACTCTGCCTTACAAAGGCTGAATACTTAAGGATGAAAGAATCCCAATGATAGTGGTCATTGAATCCATTAAATGCAAAAGATGATTCTGCTTTATTCAGAAAAGCTAACTTCTTATAAAAATCGATAATCTCCTGAACTTTCTTTTCATCCCCCTTTAGTGCTTTTTCATAATCAGCCCGTTTGTAAAACGAGTCATTTTCTATCTTTCTTAAAACAGTATGCACATCTTCTAAAGCAACAATGGTCTCATGATAAATACTCACCTTTGTATTTGTTTGCATGTACTGCAGTGAAGGCAACTCAGTAGAGAATTTCTCCTTTAAGTAGGCAAACAGGTTTTTAAAAAATTCATCATCGTTGCCTGCCCAGTCCTTTATCATCTGACTTAATCCCTTGCGTAGAATGATGTTAAAAAGTTATAAATATAGATAAAATAGATCTGTAATTTTCTAAATAATACATGTTTTATAATTTAAAAACCCTTATTTTAGTTAACTACATAAAATAAATATGCTTTTCTATCTCTTATATTTTTATATCTTATCCTTTTATTTTAATTCTATTATTTCTTTAAATAATTAGCTCTATCTCTTTGGTTGAATAAAAAATTCGATAAAAAAAAGAGTTCCTCATTCTTAAAATACCCTCCTAAACAGCTCCCCCCACGCTACAGAATTCAATTAAAATTTCATTTAGACATGTCAGATTTTTAAAAAAGTAGGCAAAAAAAAGACGTGCATACGCACGTCTTCAAAGTAATTTACTTACTTCAATTAAGCTCTTTCAGAGTAAATTTGACCAGGATAAATCTAAGAATCTATTAGGTGTAAGCAACGTCAAAACTCAGCTGTTTGAGCCACCCACTCTTTCACTTGCTCCCCATACCACGCCATCAACCTTACTCTCTCATCCCAGTACTGTGCTCGATTATAGGCCGAGCGAATTCTATTTTGAGGCACATGAGCAAGCTGGCGCTCAATGGCATCTGGATTAAACAGATTCGATTCATTTACGACAGTACTGAATAGAGATCTAAAACCATGTGTGGTCATCCGACCTGCATAGCCCGAACGCTTGATCACGGCCAAAATAGACTCGCTACGCATAGGTTCTTTGTTATTTAAACGATGTGGAAATAGCAGTTCCTGATTATGGGTAAGTCTCAAAGACTGAAGCTCGGCAATCATCATGTCCGTCAACGGTACACGATGTGGAAGACGGTTCTTCATCCGCTCTTCAGGGATATCCCACTTACGCCCTTCCAGATCAAATTCTTCCCAGCGTGCTTGCAGCAATTCACTAACCCGAACGCCTGTCAGCATGATCAGAATAATGGCATGATGTGTTTGAGCATCACTTGGGTATGCTCTTACCTTTCTTAAAAATTCAGGCATTTCAGAGGCAGTAAGCGAAGCCAGGTTTTTGACTCTTTTGTTCTTGAGAGCACAAACCAGATCACCTGCCGGATTATCATAACGATAACCATGTACAATTGCATACTTCATGACCATACCGCAACGAGATAAGGTTCGTTTTGCAATTTCAAGCGAGCCTCTAGCTTCAATCTTTTTAATGATCTGCAGAATCTCAGGTGCCTGAATTTGATTAATACGCTTATTAGCAAGAGCAATATAAAGCTCATCCAAGGAAGCTCGAACATTACTAATATGTTTGGATGACCAGGTTTCTTTTTGATTATTGAACCAATCCTCTGCGACTTCCTTAAAATAAGGCTGCTCCTGCTCGACCTCAGTTGTATTTTTGAGTTTATATCTCAGATCAAGCGCGATCTCCCTTGCACGCTTTAAACTTAGCTCAGGATAGATACCTAATGCTTTGGACTTCCTTTGTCCATTTTCCGTGTATCTGATAGACCAATATTTTTTGCCATTCGGATCGATTCGTAAAGACAGACCATTAATATCAGAAAGGCGGTACTGTTTTTCCTGCGGTAATGCTTTTTTACACAGCACATCAGTAAGCGACATATCTTTGTCCCACATAATTAAACTTATTTAGTGGGTCAAATTGTCCCAATTTTGACCCTCATAAAGCAAAAATAGGGTCAAACAGCTTAGGACAGGGTCGGACAATACAGCCAATAAAAAAGCCTTTAAACATTGAGTTTAAAGGCTTTTTTAGATTCCGATGGATTACTTCGGAAAGAATTTTGGTGGAGGTGGCGGGAGTTGAACCCGCGTCCGCCAGCACTACACTCGAGAATACTACATGCTTAGATATCGTCTATTGTTTTAACTCTTTGTGACCCGACGAACAGGGTACAAATCGCGATCCTCTTAATTTAGTACAAAGCCCCGAGGCTTGGCTTTATACGGACTTGTGTGCGTGCGCTTCAGTCGGACTCTCTAACCACAAGTATTCGGAGAGGCGGACAAGCTGCCCTTAGGCAGCTAGAGCGTATGATTCGTCGTTTGCGACTAAAAAATGCAAATTTGATTTACGAGAGAAAATGCGCTCTCGGCATGCATCTATGAGTTTCATCACCAGCGTCGAAGCCAGAAACACCCCCAAAGTACAAGGCAATCATAGCATAAATGTCAAAAATTACGATGTATTTTCTGAACATTTACACAACTTGATGCGCTTAATTACATTATTGCGCTAATATTTTACTTTTCAAGCCAAATAACAGAAAAATTATGAGCTATTTACTGGCACTAGATCAGGGAACTACGTCAAGTCGGGCCATTATTTTTAATGAACATGGACAAGTTCAGGCAACGGCTCAACGTGAAGCGCATATCCACACCCCACATTCGGGCTGGGTGGAACAGGATGCTCAAGAAATCTGGAGCTCACAGATTGCCGTGGTACAACAAGCTTTGGCGACTGCAGGTATTCTGGCAAAAGATATTAAAGCCCTTGGCCTGACTAACCAGCGCGAAACGACCGTAGTCTGGGATCGTCGAAACGGCAAACCGCTCGCTCCGGCAATCGTCTGGCAGGACCGTCGTACATCTGACTGGTGTAACCGGCTGATTGAACAAGGCCTGATGTCCAAAATTCAGCAAAAAACCGGCCTACGGATTGATCCTTATTTTAGTGCGGGAAAACTGGTCTGGTTTTTAGAGCATGTCGAGGGGGTACGGGCACTTGCTGAACAGGGCCATGTGGCATTTGGCACTATCGATAGCTGGCTGATCTGGAATCTGACCCAAGGTGCAGAGCACGTCATTGAAGCCAGTAACGCTTCTCGTACCATGTTAATGAATCTGCAGCAACAATCGTGGGATGAAGAGCTACTCGAGCTGTTTAATATCCCGGTTTCGGTCTTACCGAAAATTATCTCTTCTGACTGTTATGTCGCTGACACGGCTTCTGGCTTACTGGGGGCCAATATTCCCATTACCGGAATTTTGGGGGATCAGCAGTCTGCACTCTTTGGCCAGTCCTGTTTTGAGGTGGGCAGTGCTAAAAACACCTATGGTACTGGCTGCTTTATGCTGTTCAATACCGGACATAACATTCAGCTTAGCCAGAACAAGCTGCTTTCTACTCTCGCCTGGCAAGCCCAGGGCCAAACTACCTATGCGCTCGAAGGCAGCGTATTTATGGCTGGTGCTGTAGTGCAATGGTTACGCGATGGCCTCGGAATTATTCAAAAAAGCAGTGATGTGGAAAAACTGGCGCATCAGGTCGAGCATAGTGACGGCGTGGTTCTGGTTCCCGCATTTACCGGACTGGGCGCGCCGCATTGGGATAGTGAAGCACGTGCCTTACTCTGTGGCATGTCACGCGGTACGACCAAAGCGCATATCGCTCGTGCCGCATTAGAATCAATCGCCTTTCAGGTATCGGATGTGCTCAGTGCGATGCAATCTGATATTGCACATCCCCTTAAAGAACTGCGGGTTGATGGTGGTGCCAGCAGCAATGACATGCTGATGCAATTTCAGGCCGATATTCTGAATGTACCGGTACTGCGTCCGAAAATGCTGGAAGCTACTGCTTGGGGCGCGGCCGCTATGGCCGGATTAAAAGCTGGCGTATTTTCAAACCTGGATGAAATTTCCCAGTCCTGGCAGCTGGACCGTGCTTTTGAACCCAAAATGCAAAATGACGAAAAAGAAATGCATTTAGCCAAATGGCAAAATGCCTTGAAACGGGCTAAATCTGATCTCTAAATCCTCTAGGTTCATATTTGATCATTATAAAAAAAGCACTGTTAAACAGTGCTTTTTAACTTTCTCAATTCACGATTTCATTAATAGGCATAAGACGCAATCGCTGTTGCAATCGCTTTATCTTCATCATTGACCATGGTCATGCGCATGGTGCAGCCCTTACGCCCCAAACGTAAGGTTTCTGCACGTGCAATAAAATATTTGCCACGTCCAGGCGCCAGATAATCCACCCGCATATCGACCGTCGCCAGACGCGATACCTTTTTAATAGTCTCGGCAATGGTTTCCGGTTCGGCTTTTTTATACAGTTCGCCCATAGCCACAATACCACCGACACTATCCAGTACAGTTGCAGCCAGACCGCCATGCAGAATCTGGAAAGCCACATTACCAATCATGAAATCCTGCATTTCAACATAGGCCTCAATCTGGCCCTCGACCACCCGCATGGTCATGCCGTTATAGTTAAAAAAAGGAGAGCTATTAAAAGCATGTACCAGCTGGTTCAGGACTACATCAATATCCACTTTCGAGCCCGGATGTATATTACCTGTCCAGTTTCTCTCTGTCTTACTCATCACTCTGCCCGAATCCACCACAATAAAAACCGCTAATTTATGCCCAAAAATTTGAGTTAGGGCTACAATAGAGGCCTAGTTTAATACTGATTACTGAGATTTTTATGACTTATACGTTCAATCGTCCCGCATTTCCTGCAACTCGCATGCGTCGTATTCGTAAAAATGAACATTTACGTTCGATGGTTCGTGAAACCCATCTCGCGGCAGATCATCTCATTTATCCAGTATTTGTCCTGCCAGGACAAAACCAGACCCAAGATATTCCAAGTATGCCGAATATCCAGCGCCTGTCAGCGGACTTGTTGTTAAAAAAATCAGAACGTCTGCTGGAACTCGGTGTCAATAAACTGGCGCTATTCCCCGTCACCCCACAAGAAGATAAAAGCCTGACTGCAGAAGCTGCGTGGCGTGAAGATGGTCTGGTACAAAACACCTTGCGTTTATTGAAAAAAGAACTGCCAGAAATGGTGCTGATTACTGACGGCGCATTAGACCCGTATACCACACATGGTCAGGATGGCATTATTGATGAGAACGGTTATGTCTTAAATGATGAAACGGTCGAGTGCCTGATTAAACAGGGCTTGAGCCATGCCGAAGCCGGTGCAGATGTGTTTGCTCCAAGTGACATGATGGATGGCCGGATCGGTGCGATTCGTCAGGCCTTTGAAAAAAATGGTCATATCTATACCTCCATCATGGCCTATTCAGCCAAATATGCATCAAGTTTCTATGGTCCGTTCCGTGATGCAGTCGGTTCTGCCAGCAATTTAAAAGGCGGCAATAAATACAATTACCAGATGGATGTCGGTAACCGTGCTGAAGCCCTGCATGAAATTGCGCTGGATATTCAGGAAGGTGCAGACATGGTGATTGTTAAACCGGGCATGCCTTATCTGGATATCGTCCGCGAAGTCAAAGACACTTTTGGCGTACCAACCTTTGTCTATCAGGTCAGTGGCGAATACGCGATGCTGGCTGCGGCAATTCAAAATGGCTGGTTATCTGATAGCGTCATTTTAGAATCATTGATGAGCTGTCGTCGTGCCGGTGCAGATGGTATCTGGACCTATTTTGCTGAAGAAGCTGCGCTTAAACTGAAAGACATGAAGTAAAAGGATTTCGGCGCAATGCATATTGCCATTGTCGGCGCTGGCATCACCGGTTTGATGTCGGCGCTGGAACTGCTTGAACAGGGATGTTCTGTTACCCTTTTTGATCAACAGGCCGCCGGACAGGCTGCATCCTGGGCTGGAGGAGGAATCCTTTCCCCGATGTATCCGTGGCGTTATCCCGCTGCTGTAAATGCTCTGGCTCGACATGCCAAACCCATGTATCAGGACTGGAATCAAAAACTGCAACCTTTCACTGGCATCGATTTCCAGATTCATGAAACAGGTATGCTGATTTTTGATGAATCCGATTTTGAAATCGGTTTAAGTTATGCCAAAACACATCAGGATCCGCAGCAACAGGCAGAATTGCTTGATCAGGCTAAACTGCAACAGATCAATCCAAGAATTAATCAGAGCAAATTCAAGCAGGCGATTTATTTCCCTGAACTGGCGAATATCCGTAATCCACGGTTATTACAGTCGATCATTCACTATTTGAAGCAGCATCCTCGTGTCACCTGGCAAGAAGACTGTAAAATCACTCGGCTCAATATTCAGCAAGGCTGTGTAAAAAGTATCTCAGATGAACATAGCCAGGTTTTTCAGGCAGATCAATATGTGTTCACAACCGGAGCATGGTCGCAACACTGGTCACAGCAACTTGGTTTGGAAATTCCGGTACAGCCGGTTCAGGGCCAGATGCTGCTGTTTAAAACGCCAGAAAACTGGCTGCCGACCATGTGCATGCATAAGGTGATGTACCTGATTCCACGTCAGGATGGACATGTTTTATGTGGTTCCAGTATGCGTCAGGTCGGTTTTGACACCTCGCCTTCTAGCGAAATCCGGCAGGATATTTTACAGGCGTGTATCGAGATGGTACCGGAACTGGCAGATTTTCCGCTGGTCAAGCAATGGGCCGGATTAAGACCCAGCTCACCCGATGGTATTCCCTATATTGGCAAAATTCCCAAGCTACACAATGCCTGGGCCAATTTTGGACATTTCCGGAATGGTTTATGCATGGGGCCGGCATCAGGCAAACTACTCGCTCAACTCATCCTTAAACAAATGCCAATCGTTGATCCAGCTCCTTATGATCCTGTCCGTTTATTAGAGCCCAGTCGCTTAGTGCTTTAGGATATTATCCAGCGCCTCTTTCAGGGTTGGATAATGAAACTGGAATCCGGCCTCCTGCAAGGCTTTGGGCTGTACATACTGACCATTCAATACCAGTTGTGACTGTTCTCCCAGCATCATTTTCAGGCTGCATGCCGGCAGTGGGAATAAGGGTTTGCGCTTCAGAATCTGGGCCGCGGTTCGTGCAAACTGGGCCTGACTGCTTTTTTCTGGCGCGACCACATTAAAGATCTGCTCGGTCGTATCATCGAGCATCAAGAATTCAATCGCACGCAGTACATCCTCTAGATATACCCAGGTCACTGGCTGACGTCCATGACCAATCCGCCCGAACAGATTCAGCTTAATCGGCAATAGCATCTGCGGAAGAATCCCACCACCTTTGCCAAACACCACCGCAAAGCGAACAATCTTGGTGTTCTGGTTAGCATAGGACAAGGCCAGCTGCTCCCACTTCGCACAGAGTTCGGACATAAAAATATCTTGTGGCGGACTTTGCTCCGTGCAGACCTGTTCCCAGCGCTCATTGGGGTCAATGCCATAATAGCCAACGGCCGATGTTGAAATAATCCGTTTCGGTCTAAGCTGATTTTTTTCTAAATAATCAAATAAATGTCTGGTGGTATCTAAACGGCTATTCAGCAATTTCTTTTTACGCGCTGCCGTCCAGCGGCCTTGGCCAATACTTTCGCCAGCCAGATTGACCACATAATCAATCTGATGCTGTTTTAATTCATCCAGCTGGTTAATCCAATGAAAGTCCGGATGTGGTTCACGTTTATTTTTCTGACGGGTCAGACCAATCACCCGATAATCCCGTTCCAGTAAAAAATGCACGAGATGACTGCCAATAAAACCACTCGCTCCCGTCAACAGCACTACAGGTTTATACATTCGTCATTCTTCACCTTATTATTTTCTTGATTTAAATTATACGCCACTCATCTTTAGCTTTTTAAACCGAGAAGATCTTTGTAGTGGAGAATTTGTATCTTTCATCATTCAATCAATTTATGAAGATCAGTCGTCACACAATGATTCATCTATACTCACTGAGGTGGATGGCCAAACATTTTCTCTGCCATACGCTGGGCCTGCTTGCCATAAAACCAGTAGGTCAGCAGATACAGCGGAATTGCGATCATCAGGAACATGATCAGCACAATACTCATAAATTGTGGCTGCTGTAGATACAACAGAAAGTCCTGCCAGGCATTCGGATTGGAACGGGTGGCGATCACAATACCGAGCAAGAGAAATAATAAATTATAGCCCCAGTAAATCAGGCTAAACCTGAGGGTGAATTTTTTACGCTCTGCTTGGGTCGGGGCACGTTTTTGCTGTTTTAAAAATTTAAAAAGTACCCAAATCATGGCTACCAGATACGGAACAATCGTCAAGACTGCACCCATGCCCATCGGCAGCAAGGCTGCGAGTACACCGCAAATACAGGTAAAAATAAAACATATAACGAAAAACCAGATAAAATAACGACTTAGCGGCAACATATGCATGACTCAGTGATCTTCAACAAGCTAGTATAAAAAAAATCAGGTTTTTTTTCATTTTATTGTCAACCATCCACTACAGGGTGACGTTATATAGGGTACAAGGTACAAAAATTTGGACTGGCATCCACGAATTTTTGCTGACCTTTAGAGCTAAAGCAATAAGTCCAGTGTACAGGGAAATTTTGAATAGCAGCCAAAATCTTCATGTAACACAAATTTGACCGACGATTTCATCATCACTCGAATCGTCGGTTTTTATTTTTTAAAATCCCTATTTCTAAAATCTGAGGGCTTGCAGAACCTTTAATATCTGATGATCTGGATACAACCGTCCATTAATATCCATACTGATCAAAATAAATTCAGCTTGAACATCACCAACAATTCACTGAAATATCGTTTTACAAGTAGATTTTTACCTGTGCTTTTTCCTATAGTAGCAAGGCAGATATCTTGGGGTTCATTACATGGCAGTTCATTTTCTTCACACTTCCGATTGGCATCTGGGACAATTTTTCCATAACCATGACCGTGAATTTGAACATGCACAGTTTTTGACTTGGCTACTTGAGCAAATTAAAACAAAGCAGCCGCATGCTCTGCTGATTGCCGGCGATATTTTTGATGTGATCAATCCAGCTTCCAGTGCGCAAAGACAGCTGTACCAGTTTCTGGCCGATGCTCATGACTTGGCGCCGCATATGCAAACCCTAATGATTGCAGGCAATCATGATTCCGGTTACCGGATCGAACAGGTTGAACCCTTGCTGGCCAAATTTAATGCCAAAGCTGTGGGAATCGTAGGCCGCACTGCAGAAAATACCCTGAACCTGGATCGTCTACTTATTCCTATTTATGATCGGGATAAAAATATCATCGCCTGGTGTCTGACCCTACCCTATTTACGCAGTGCCGAAATTACCGGACTGAATGAACATACCAGCAATAACCAGAACGCGATCAGTTATCTGCATCAACAACTGATTGCCGAAGCCAGAGCCCGCAAACAGCCACATCAGGCACTAATTTTAATGTCACATGCGCACATGCAAGGTGGTGAGACCTCCGACTCTGAACGTCCGATTATTGTCGGCAATGAAGAGGCCCTGTCGACGGCGCTGTTTGATGACATGATTGATTATGTCGCGCTAGGGCATTTGCATAAACCACAAAAGGTTGGTCAGCCGCATATTCGCTATAGTGGCTCCCCAATTCCGCTGTCATTTAGTGAGATTAATTATAAGCATCAAATAGTTGAAGTCAGGATTGATCCCGAACAAAACCCGGAAAACCGCTTTCAGTACGATGCCTTAAGCATTCCGCGTACTGTCGAGCTGTTCCGCATTCGTGAAAAGCTGGAAAATTTAATCACTACAATTCAGGCCTTGCCTGCCGGAGAAATCGAGCAGCTTTCTGCACGGCATTTTCTGGAGGTGGAATACACGACCGATGCGCCGCCTCCGGTAGATCTGCGTCAGCAAATAGAACAGGCCCTACCTGCTAACCGTTACCGACTGCTGCGCATCAGCCGGATTTACCAGCAACAGGTCGACCTTAGTTCAAGCCAGTCTAAAATTGATCTGGCACCCCCTACTCCGGAATCGCTATTTTTCAATATCTGGAAAAAAATGGGCTATGAGCAGGATCACTCGGTACAACGGGATTTTCAGGAGTTACTGAATGAAGCCCAACACGAACTTGCACAAAAACAACAAGCCTAGGATCGGCCATGAAAATTTTACGTCTAAGTCTTCATAATCTGGCCTCCCTCACCGGCACCCATCATATTGATTTTGAATCGAGTCCTTTGGCTCATGCCGGCCTGATTGCCATCACCGGCAAAACTGGTGCCGGAAAATCTACCCTGCTCGATGCCATGTGCCTGGCGCTTTACAATGAAATTCCACGTTTAAAAGGTGCGACAGGCAGCTTGAAAGATGCTGGCGGTCAGGATGTTTCCATCAAGGATTCCAAGAATATTCTGCGCCGTGGCTGCGTGCATGGTTTTGCCGAACTGGAATTTATTGCACTCGACAGCAAACGCTATATGGCACGCTGGGAAATTAAACGGGCACGCCAGAAAGTCGATGGCAATCTAAAAGTAGACCGCTACGTCAAATGTCTGGATGATGACACGACACTGACGCAAAAAATATCGGAAGTCACCCCGCTCATTGAAAAACTGGTGGGCTTAAGTTTTGAGCAGTTTACCCGCGCAGTGTTGCTCGCACAGTCGGAAGTCGGCGCATTTTTAAAAGCCAAAGATAATGAGCGTGCAGATTTACTGGAATATCTCACCAATTCGCAGATTTTCAGTCTAGTTAGTCAGAAAGCCGCAGAGAAATTCAGCGAAGTCAAAAACAAGCGCAACGATCTGGAAAAGCTGATCGGGCATATTGAAATTCTGTCTGAAGAAGACATCAGCGCTTTACAACAGCAGCAGAACTCTTTGTCTTTGCAACTTCAGAATTTGCAGCAATCAGAAAAACTGCTAGAAAATGAGAAACAATGGCATCTGGACCGACATAAACTCTATGCAGAAGTCCATGCCAAAAAAGAAGTCTACGAAGTACAGCAAGATGCAGTAAATAAATCTGCAGGACAGCAACAGCTACTGGAGCAGCTGGATGAATTCCAGTCGATTCGGGATCAGTTTGTGAGTCGTACCCGTCTAGCCCCTCAAAAAGAGCAGATTCAGCACCAGCACACCCAATTTACGCTGGAATTTGAAACGCTCAAACAGAGCTTTGTAGCAGAAGAAGCCAAACTTACAGCCTTACAACAACAGCAGCACCAGTTTCAGCAACACTTGGCAAACCTGAAACCGCATCTGGAGGCAGGTTTAAGGCTGGATCATGCAATTGATACGGTATCAGAGCGGTACAAAAAACTGCATGCAGAGCAAAGCCAGTTTCAAACCCTTCGTCTACAGCCTTTAGAAGAACAACTGCGACAGCAACAACAGACTTTGAATCAGCTACAAGCTCGGCAAGAAAAGGTTGCACAACAATTGGCTGAATCTGGCTTTTTAAATGTGTTCGATCTGGAGCCGCAAAGTACCTTGCAACGCATACAAGACTTTATGCGTCAGTATCAGCAACTGCAGCAACAGAATCCGGACAGCCTGAAGCAGCCTTTACCTGAACTGGAAAAAACCGTTACAGTACTTTCAGGAAATCTGAACCAGTGGATACAACAGCATCATAGTCTGGAACAGCTAGAAGAGCATCTCAAAACCATTCAGGAAATGCGTCAGCAACGCCAAGCGGAACAGCGTCAGCTCGACCTGCTGCAACAGCAGGTACAACAAATCGTTCAACAATCACAAGAATTTGAACAACTGCAATCTGCTGTAAATAGCCAACAGCAGCAACTAAAAATGCAGCAAGAGGCCGAACAGGCACTACATCAGCAGATTCAGGCTGAACAACAGGCCTATGAACACCTGGAACAAATACTTGCCCAGCAACGTTTATTGCATGCGCAAAGTGTGCAGGATCTTCGTGGCCAGTTAAAACCGGATGAGCCATGCATGGTCTGTGGAAGCCCAGCCCATCCTTTTGTCGATGCCGTCCATGAACATCTGGAACAGAGCCTGAACCAGCTACAGGAGCAACAGTTACGGCAGGCAAAACAGCAGCTCGATCAGCAACTGCAATCTCAGCAGCAGCAACGCATTGAAATGTCTAAAGCACAAACAGTAATTGAGCAACAGCAACAGCGTTGCCAGATCCTGCAAAACCAGATTCAACAATCCTCTGCTGACTGTAAATCTCAACTACTTAAACTGGAAGTGGTTACCGAGCAGCACAATGATCTTCCTACATTCATCCAGTTACTGGCGAATCACACTCAAAGTCTGGTCCAGCAGCTAGAACTATCACAACAGCAGGAACAACAGCTCCAGCAACAATTACAACAATGGCGTCAACAACAACAGCAATTGCACCAATTACAACTGGCTCTACAGCAACGTCAGCAACTCGACCAGCTGATACACCCAGTTTTAAGCATACTGCCCGAGCAGTACCAGTCGCAGCCACCTATGCTCTGCTTACCTCAGTTGCAACGACAAGTAGAGCACCGCATGCAGCACTTGGCAGTACAAAAGCAGCTGGAATCTGACCTGCATCAACAGCAGCAGATATTGGAAAAGAGCCAGTATCAACTACAATTGGAACAGCAAAATTTTGCTCAATTGAGCCAGTCTGTAGAGCAGTTGATTCAGCAAGGCAAAGACCTGCGTCAACAACTGGCTGAACTGACCCAAGAACATGCAGGACAAGTCTACCGTGTCGCTGCAGAATGGCGCAATGCACTAGAGCTACAAGCCAAGACCTTAGAGCAGACTTTAGAACAACAGCGTCAATGCACGGCGCAGGCCGAAAAACAGTGGCATCAAACCCACTTAAAACTGCAAGAATTTATCAGCCAACTTCAGCAGATCGATCAGCAATTGGCTCAATATCAGCAAGATATTCAGGCATGGCAAGCAGCACATCCTCAAGTGACGGCAGCTCAAATTGAACAATGGCTCAGTATTGATCTGAGCAACCATCAACGCATTCGTCAGAATCTGGCCAACCAGAAACAGGCACTCGAAAATGCCAGAACAGCCTGGCAATTACTTGAAGAACAATATCAGGCCCATTTAAAACTACAGCCAGAACATGAATTTGAGGAAATTGAACAAAAACTTGGCATGCTGCATCAGGAAAAAATAATGCAGCAGGAAGTGCTCAATGAAACTGATGCCAAACTGCGTATGAATGCCAATAATCAAAACACCTATGCCAAATATCAGCAGCAAATTGAGCAGATCAAAGCCGAAGAATACCGTTGGGGTCGTATTTACGACCTGATCGGACATAAGGAAGGTACCAAATTCCAGAAAATTGCCCAGGAACATCATCTGGATATTCTGGTGGAATATGCAAATCAGCAGTTGCAACCGTTGGCACCCCGCTATCAGTTACACCGTATTCCGGATAGCCTGAGTCTGGCGATTATTGATCTGGACATGAATAGTGAAGTCCGCCCTGTGCTGTCCCTATCGGGTGGTGAAACCTTCCTGGTTTCATTGGCTTTGGCTTTGGCGATTGCCAATATGGCCTCCGGCTCCATGAAACTGGAATCACTGTTTATTGATGAAGGTTTTGGTACGCTAGATCCTGCTTCGTTACATATGGTGATGAATGCACTGGATCATTTACAAAGTCAGGGTCGTAAAGTTGTATTAATCTCGCATGTGCAGGAAATGCATGAACGTATTCCGGTACAGATTCAGGTCAAACCGGTTGGTGCAGGTGCAAGTACCATTCAGATTATAGGCTAAGGATCATGAACACTGCCCCGAATACGCTCTCGCACTATTTCAGCCTACAGCTTGAGAGCCTACGGGGTATCAGTGCCATTGTGGTGTTATTCAGTCACTGCTTTCAGGCATTTATTGCGCCTTTCGATACCAGCATTTATTCATGGATACGCCTGCTTGGGCAGGCTGCAGTCATGATTTTCTTTGCCTTAAGTGGCTATCTGATCGGCTATTCGATTCAGCACAACATTCATCAGCATGGTCAGTTCAATCTGCACCGTTATGCCCGACAGCGTTGCAGCAGAATTTTACCACCCTTTCTGTTTGCCATGGGGTTGACGCTGCTTTTATATCTGCTTGCTCCACTATTATTTGCCAGTCATACTCATGCTTTTCAACACAGTTTTGGCATGATGATCCGGACTGACTATAGTGTAGACATGATGGAATTTATTGGTTCGCTGCTATTTTTGAATGGCTTTGTAACACCAACGGTTTCAGCCAATGCTGCGCTCTGGAGCCTGAGCTATGAAGTGTGGTTTTATGTGCTGGCCGGATTCCTACCTTTTTTAAAAAATTCGGAAATCGCCAAAATCGGATTTTTTATAGTTCTGGCTATACTGTCATTACTGAACATCCAGTTTTTTATTTATTTTCTGGTCTGGCTTAGTGCCTTTGCCTGTTCATTTCAATATATCCAGCTACGTTTTTTAAACCGCTTACAATCGGTCAAATTAGCCCTATTCGGCTTGGCATTTCTAATTGCCTGTTTTGATGCTTACCAGTTTCAGATGATCGATGAAACCCAGCAATACCGCGCTGCGAATTTCACCCCTTTTAATTTCTGTGTGGGTCTGGCCTTTAGCTGCTGGCTGGTACAGCTCCAGTATCAACGCAGTCATTATCATGCGGTCTGGGTTCAATCCGCAGACTTTTCCTATACCTTGTATGTCACCCATTTCCCCTTACTTTTATTTATTTTGGGCTGTATTCCGGCAACTTTAGGCTATGGTCTGGGTGGAGCAGTTTTAGCCTTGCTTACGAGTATGTTCGGCATAATAGTCTTTGCCTGGCTGATGGCTAAATGGCTCGAACCAGCCAGAAAAAAAGCGTTATCCAATACCCTGCGATAACGTTTTGCTGCAAAAAACTGACATTAGTAGTTTATACATCTTTTTTAGGCCGTGCACCAAATAGGGCTGTGCCAACACGAACCATGGTAGAACCCGCAGCAATCGCTTCGGTCATATCCGCAGACATGCCCATACTTAAAGTATCCCAATCTTCAGGATGTGCATGCTGAACTTTGACTGCATCAAATAAAACTTTGGCATCACCAAAGGATTGAGGATTATTTGGTGCTGGAATCACCATCAGGCCACGTAAACGCACATTCGGTAGTTGACTGATCTGTGCCACTAAATCTGCAACTTCTGCCGGCTGGCAACCATCTTTGGTATCCTGACCATCAATATTCACCTGAATACAGATATTTAGTGCAGGCTGATCATCTCCACGCTGATTTGATAAGCGCTCGGCAATAATTAGGCGATCGACTCCATGTACCCAGGCAAAATTTTCTGCCAGAGCCTTGGTTTTGTTGCGCTGCACATGTCCAATAAAATGCCACTCAATCTCCAGCTCTTTCAGTGCCGTGATTTTTTCCAGCGCTTCCTGCAAATAGTTTTCACCAAAAGCACGTTGCCCGGCCTGATACATCTCTGCCAGCACGCTGCTCGGCTGGGTCTTGGAAACGGCAAGCAGTTGCACCGCATCTGCTTCGCGGCCGGCCTCAACACAGGCAGTTTCAATTTGCACTAAGACCTGATTTCGTGACTGTTGCAACATATTCATTGATGGGGTTCTCATTTCATTCATCTTTTTTTCCCTTGCCCATGAACTAAGTGTTGGTTAAGCTGTGGGAAAGCCTTATTATTCTATCAAAATAATTAACATTTTAATGAACTCGGGGACCTTATGGATATCACAGAATTGTTGGCATTTTCTGCTAAAAATGGTGCGTCGGATTTACACTTGTCTGCGGGCTTACCGCCAATGATTCGTGTCGATGGGGAAGTTCGTCGCATCAACCTGCCAGCATTAGAACACAAAGAAGTGCATAAACTCGTTTATGACATCATGAACGATAAACAGCGCCGTGATTTTGAAGAAAATCTGGAAACTGACTTCTCTTTTGAAGTGCCTGGCGTGGCGCGTTTCCGTGTCAACGCATTTAACCAGAACCGCGGTGCCGGTGCGGTATTCCGTACCATTCCCTCTAAAGTCCTGACCCTTGAAGATCTGGGCATGGGACAAATTTTTAAAGACATCTGTGAATATCCACGTGGTCTGGTACTGGTGACAGGTCCTACCGGTTCGGGTAAATCAACCACCTTGGCGGCGATGCTGGATTATATTAATGACAACCGCTATGACCATATTCTGACCGTCGAAGATCCGATCGAATTTGTGCATCAGTCCAAGAAATGTCTGATTAACCAGCGTGAAGTGCATCGTGATACGCATGGCTTTAATGAAGCATTACGTTCTGCATTACGTGAAGATCCGGATATTATTCTGGTCGGTGAGATGCGTGACCTTGAAACCATTCGTCTGGCTTTAACTGCGGCAGAAACGGGTCACCTTGTTTTCGGCACCCTGCATACCACCTCAGCGGCCAAAACCATTGACCGTGTGATCGACGTATTCCCTGCCGAAGAAAAAGACATGGTACGCGCCATGTTATCTGAATCCCTACAAGCCGTAGTTTCACAGGCTCTACTGAAGAAAAATGGTGGTGGGCGTGTCGCAGCGCATGAAATAATGATCGGTATTCCGGCGATCCGTAACCTGATCCGTGAAAACAAAGTCGCACAAATGTACTCAGCAATTCAGACCGGTGCCAACTATGGCATGACCACGCTGGATCAGACACTAAAAACGCTAGTGTCCAAAGGTTTGATCAGCCCGCAAGTTGCACGTACTGCAGCCAAACAGCCAGAAGCATTTTTATAAAAAAATTGAATTGTATTGGGGTTTATATACATGGATTTTAACGGCTTACTCGATTATATGGTGGAGAAAAAAGCATCGGATCTGTTCATTACTGCCGATGTCGAACCGTCCATCAAGATTAATGGGCAGATTTTACCGATTGGTTCGGTAAAATTACCCGGTGCGGCAGTAGGACAACTGCTCCATTCCATCATGACCGAAAAGCAGCGTAAAGAATTTGCTGACAGTCGTGAATGTAACTTTGCCATCAGCACGCCGGATAAAAGTGCCCGCTTCCGTGTCAGTGCCTTTCAGCAACGAGATCAACCGGGGATGGTGCTGCGTCGGATTGAAACTGTTATTCCCACGATGGATGAACTCAAGTTACCGCCGATTCTAAAAGAACTGGCGATGACCAAACGTGGCATCATTATTTTTGTCGGGGCAACGGGTACCGGTAAATCAACCTCGCTGGCGTCTTTGGTCGGTTATCGTAATGAAAATTCCAAAGGTCATATCATTACCATTGAAGATCCGATCGAATTTATTCACCAGCATAAGGGCTGTATTATCACCCAGCGTGAAGTCGGCATCGATACTGATTCATTTGAAATTGCCCTGAAAAATACCCTGCGTCAGGCACCAGACGTGATTCTGATCGGTGAGATCCGTTCACGTGAAACCATGGATTATGCGATTGCCTTTGCCGAAACCGGTCATCTGGTCTTTGCTACCCTGCACGCCAACAACGCCAACCAAGCGATTGACCGGATTATCCATTTCTTCGAAGCAGACCGACATAATCAGCTGTTCATGGACTTGTCCCTGAACATGAAAGCCATTGTGGCACAGCAACTGATTCCAACCATCGATGGTAATGGTCGCCGTGCAGCGATTGAGATTCTGATTAACTCACCACTGATTGCCGACTTGATTCGTAAAGGTGATGTGCATGAGATCAAGGATCTGATGAAGCGTTCCCGTGAACTGGGCATGCAGACCTTCGATCAGGCGCTCTATGATCTGTATAAAGCCAAACAGATCAGCTATAAAGATGCGCTGAAACATGCGGATTCACCAAATGACTTGCGTCTGCAAATCAAGCTCTCAGAAGAAGGTGGCAGCCACTTATTACGTGCGCATTCCAATATTACTTTTGATGGTCAGTCCTGATCATCTTGAAGGCATAAAAAAACAGGCTTCGCATGAAGCCTGTTTTTTTTGTTTGAACCAACGCTAAAATTATTTTTTACGGAACACTTCCTGACAGGCAGGCGCATCGCAATAACCATACAGATTCAGTGAGTGACCGGTTAATTCAAAACCAAATTTTTCAGCAACGTCATGCTGCTCTTTTTCAATCGTGTCATTAATAAATTCAACAACTTTGCTGCAATTTAAACATACTAGGTGATCGTGGTGATCTTCCTGCATAATTTCAAAAACTGAATGATTATTTTCAAAATTATGACGTTCGATGATGCCCGCTGCTTCAAACTGCGTTAACACACGATACACAGTTGCTAAACCTACATCTTCGCCCTGATCGAGTAAAGTCTTGTAAATATCTTCCGCACTTAAATGATGTTGTTTTGAATTTTCTAGTAATTCTAATATTTTAATTCGTGGAAGGGTAACTTTCAGCCCAGCTTTTCGTAAATCTTGGTTTGAAATAGTCATGTAAAAAGGTCTCTCAACAAAATCAAAGTTGGAATATGCAACAAAGTTTAGATGCAGTATGATCTATCCTTGGATCAAATGCATCATAATTAATTTGGGATAGTTTAGCAAAATGCAAAAAATCATGTTGACGTTATTCGTCACTTCATTGCTCGTCGGCTGTTCGACATTAGGTGTTTATAAAGTAGATATTCCACAAGGAACCCCTTTAACCCAAGCACAAGCCGCTAAAATTCAGGTGGGAATGAGCCATCAACAGGTGCGTTTCTTACTGGGCAGTCCAACAGTAAGCGATCCACTGAATCCTTTACGTTGGGACTACATCTATAACTATACCCCAGGAACCTACGCTAAAAAAGCCAAGATCCCGGCAGCCCAAGGCCAGCATTTGAAAATCTACTTTAACCAGTCTGGTATCGTAGAACGTGTTGAAGGTCTGGAGACGATTCCAGAATCTCAACCCGGCTTACCAGGATCAAAAGAAGCAATTTTAAATGCTCCTCCACTATAGTCGGTTTCTCATGAAAAAGCCCCTGAATCATCAGGGGCTTTTTTGATTAAGCTGATTGATTGAGCAGATCATTGAGGCTACTGCTCATTCAAGCCGCTTTCTATTCGGAAGACGGTTTCAGCTTTCTTAAAAGATTGCCTCTGGCATAACGACCCACAGGATTTTTCTCGGCGCGTTTACGTCGGATGTCTTTAGGATTGATGGTCAGTGGCCGATAAATTTCCACCCGATCACCTGCTGCCAGTTGCTGCTGATGATCTTGCAAGCGCACGCCAAAAATGCCCAGAGATAACGGTTCAGGCAATTCGACCTGCTCACGGATTCCACTTTGCTCAATCGCATCCAATGCTGTCATGCCGGACTGAAATGGCACGGCTAGATGAAATTGTTTTTCTGGCGTCGCATACGCCACCCAGATCATCGCCTCACTCATCAGATGAATTGTCCTAAGACAGCAATGATTGCCAGAATAATCCCGACCGGTAACACTACACGTACTGCAATACGCCAAATGTTATAAAACGCTTCAGAGCTGAAATTCATTGATTTACGCAAATGACTGATCTTCATGATCCAGCCGGCAAATAATGCATAGATCAAACAAATCAATAAGCCCCAGACGAGCAAGACCACATTGAAAATTGGGCTTAGATTTGGAATAGCCCAGATCAGCGTAACCGCAGCCACAGTCGCCCATTGAATCACAGGATGAAGCTGGCGTTGCTGTAACTGTTCACGTGCCATTTGCAGAATTAATGCGGCAGCTGCCACCATCGCTGCGACCAGAGTAAATGCAGGGATTTGTGCTTGCACGGCAAAGAAAGCAAATGCAATGACAGCAACGAGCTGCGCAATCCAGATCGGCAATACCGTCTTGCTGGCGACATCCTGTTGTTGTACAGCGCTCAGGCTAGACTGCCAGTACAAGCCCATGCCCAGACCACTTGCGACCAAAGCCAATACGGTGGCATTGCCCCATTCCGAGAACTCGACTGGTGTGACTTGCCATGCAGGTAGCGCCGTTCCCATCACATTGGCTAGAACCAGAGACGCCAGTACGCCAATCGTGGTAACAGCCAATAAAATTTGACGCGGTAGCAGTGACAGGGCCAACGCTACTATTGTCAATCCAATCAACAGAAGATTGGGTGCAAGATCAAGTGCAGCAATCGCCAGAACATTGCTGGCATTGTTCAGCATGGCACCTGCCAAAAACGGAATAAAGATCACACTTAACCAGCCGACAATACGCCATTTCTGTGACGCATCAGCTTCACGGGTCAGTGTCGACAGCGCCTGTAATGGCGTTGTTTTAGAGCGCTTGGCCAAAGCAATTTCCAAGTAGCAGACTGGAAGCGCCAGAATCAGCATGGTGGCCAACCAGAGCATCCAGAAATCCAGCTGACGATCAATCTGGATACCGGTTATCGGTGCGAGCGTCGCGATGATAATAAACGATAAACAGAAAGCCATCAGCGGCGATAACCATTTTGACATAGCATTGTCCTGCATGATGCATTCCTATAAAAATCTAGCGCTATTTTGCCTTGTGAAGCGGTGAAAATCAAAAACAAAAAGCAAACCACCATGACAGTGATTTGCTGCGCAAAAATTATAATTAGATTTTAATTTTTGTTATCTCGTTACGTCTTTTATTATGAGAAGAAACGAGCGAACCAGTTTTTACCTGTTTTCTTTTCTTTTTCCTTGATGATGCCCATCATATTTTCTTTTACGGCACCGACATAATCGGCGTCATCGTGCTGAATATGGTTAATCAGCCATTTCGATAATACTTCGTGCAGTTCATGTTCAATCGACTGCCCCAGTTCAAAACGGTCACGATAAGATTCAATTTTCTTAATAAACAGGTCATGCACACGTTTATGCGGCACCCGATATTTATAGCCGGCTTCTTCCTGAAGAGATTCCTCAAAGGTGAAATGCGACTGGGTATAATCAATAATATTGTCGAGAATCTGTTTAATACGGGCACGCTCGGTATTGGCATCAATTCCATCAATTTCGTTGATATAATCGAGAATTCGTTTGTGCTGATCGTCAATCACATCGATACCAGTATTATAATCTGGAACCCATTTCATTTTCATTACGACCACCTATAAATATTAAGGACTTATAACGTGAAAATGAGCATATAGCGTATTGATTCAAATAAAAATGAAGCAAATTAGTCGGCTTTCCGCCTAAATCCGGCTTTTTCATTTTAAGTTTCTGTTATATATAATTAAAAATAATTTATCCTGAGTAAAAGGCTAAGATATTAATTAACCAAAATCCGCAATAAACCTTTATTTATTCTTAGATTTTTTCTTATTTTTTAAATATAAAAAAACGGAGTTTAAACTCCGTCTTTAATCGCATTTCAATATTGATCAGCTCGCGTGACGCGTTTTAAGGAAGGATCAAGACGTTCACGTTCCAGACGTTCAACATGCGTCAACTGAGAACGTACTTTCGCCCCATGCTGAAACAGGATCATTTCACCGGGCTGGAAGGCAGTCCATTCTTCATTCTGGGTCAATGGTTCAGTGGTAATCACTGCGACGCGATCTTCAGGGGTCGTGACCTGACTAAAGTCCACTTCGACATCAATATCAATCAGCTGAGCCGGTCTAAACGGGTATTCACGTACCAGCCAGTGGAGTTTAGTAATCGCATAGCTAAACAGCGCCTGACCATTCGACAGGCAGAAATTAAAGGTGCCATGCTCCGCGATTGCAGGTGAAATTTCAGCTAGAAGATCGAAAACCTGATCCAGTTTCGGCTCATGATAGCCAAAGCGTTTCACCAGTTGATCCAGCAGGTAACAGAAGGCACGCTCACTGTCGGTATTTCCGACTGGGGTAAAGCGCCCTGACAGTTCAGGAAAATAATCATATAAATCGCCATTATGGGCAAAAATCCATTGCCGCCCCCAAAGTTCACGGCTAAAAGGATGCGAGTTTTCCAGATTAATTTTGCCTTGGGTCGCTTTACGGATATGGGCAATCACATTGCGTGATTTGATTGGATAATTACGTACCAGCTCGGCAATCGGTGATTCAATCGCGGACTGGTTATCGACGAACAGACGGCAGGCTTTATCTTCAAAGAAAGCAATCCCGAAACCATCCGCATGATCAGAGGTAATGCCCGCCCGCTGGGAAAACCCGCGAAAAGAAAAAGTAATATCTGTCGGGGTGGCACAATTCATTCCGAGCAGTTGGCACATGGTCTGGTTTCAGCTCTCTATTTACTTAGAAGCTTATTGTGCATGACTGCCCCAGTCATTTCAAATAGGTGGCTATAAGAAATCCAAATAAAAAAGAGTCTCTATTGAGACTCTTTTTCGAAAAAATTGGCTTAAGAACGATGCGGATTGGCACGATTGGTAATGAGGGTGCCCACACCATGATCGGTGAAAATTTCTAGTAAGCTGGCATGAGGTACACGGCCATCCACGATATGTGCACTTACGACGCCGCCTTTTACCGCATCCAGCGCACAACCGACCTTTGGAATCATGCCGCCATAAATCACGCCGGTTTCAATTAAACGATCGACTTCTTGAGTGGTCAAACCAGTCAAAAGATTTTTATTTTCATCCAGTACACCCGTGATGTTAGTCAGCAGAATCAGTTTTTCTGCCCCCAAAGCTTCAGCGACTTTACCAGCGACCAGATCGGCATTGATATTATAGGTATTGCCTTCTTCGTCGACGCCTAGCGGGGCAATGACTGGAATAAAGTCACTATTGGTGAACATTTCCAGAACATCGGTTTTCACACCGACAACTTCACCGACCAGACCCAGATCAATTTGCTGAACCGAACCATCTTCAGCCACTTTTTCCATCAACAGTTTTTGTGCACGGATCAGGTTACCATCTTTACCGGTAAGACCAATCGCACGGCCACCATGCTGGTTGATCAGGTTCACGATAGATTTGTTAACGCTACCGCCAAGTACCATCTCGACCACTTCCATGGTCGCAGGATCAGTCACGCGCATGCCGTCAATACGGTCTGATTCGCGGCCCAGCTGTTTCAGCATGGAATCGACTTGCGGGCCACCACCATGTACCACGATCGGATTAATACCGACTGTTTTTAATAATACGATATCACGTGCAAATGAACTTTCCAGCTCAGGATCGGTCATCGCGTTACCGCCGTATTTTACCACCAGGGTTTTACCCGCAAAGCGTTGAATATACGGCAAAGCTTCTGTCAAAATCTGTGCTTTGTCGATGCCTGTTTGTTGATTTGGCATTCGCCTCTCCTTATTGAGCATCTAAAATGTCTTGAGCGATCTCTGGATAACGGTCACGCAACATGGCTACAAACAGATGACGAATTTCATTTAGACCTTGGGCATTATTGGCATCAAAGCGCACTGTGAAATACTCACCTGTATTGGATGCTCGAATGATGCCAAAACCATCCTCAAAATCAAGACGTATCCCATCAATTTTACTGATTTGCGCATTAATTCTTGCGGATTGTTGTTCAACGAAGTTTAAAAGCTCAACAGGACGTACTTGACGCGTTGAAATATAAAGATCTTCAGTACCATGTCGTTTTGGATAAGCCGCCAAGGCCTGCGCGAGAGTTTGCCCCGTTTGGTCGAGATATTCCATGACTCTGAGCGCTGCATAGAGGCCATCATCATAGCCCCAGCCGCGACCATCATTAAAGACATAATGTCCGGCATATTCCCCACCAAAAATCGCCTGATGCTGAGAGTGGTTCAGATAAGTTCTGAGAAATGAACTGCCGGTACGAATCATCACCGGTTCCCCGCCCAGACGTTGCACTGTATCGCGAACCAGAGTTGAACATTTCACATCATAAACAAATTGGCGTGGTGCTGAATCGCTTAGGCAAATTTCGGCAAACAGACATAATAACTGATCGGCTGTGATAATCTGACCCTGTTCATCAACCAGAACCAGGCGATCGCCATCACCGTCCAGGGCAATACCGAGATCAGCCTGCTGCTCTATGACGGTTTGACGTAAAGTCTCAAGATGTTTGTCTTGCGAAGGATCCGGCGCATGATCCGGAAAATGTCCATTGGCCTCACAACGTAAAGCAGTCACTTCACAGCCCATTTTTCTGAGTACCAGGTCGGCACAACGTCCGGCTGAGCCATGCAGACCATCCAGAATCACTTTAAATGAGCGCTTTAATTGAATATCTTCTAATATTCCCTGCTGATACTGCAGGCAAAACTCTGGAATAATCTGATGTGGCAGTTCAGTTAAACCAAGGAGCTGGCTATCGCAATGCGACTTTGCCAGTTGGGCCACCTGTTGAATCATCTCAGGACAAGGTGGTTCACCATCAATAATCCATTTAATCCCATTATCTTCTTTAGGATTATGACTGGCGGTGACCATAATGCCATTGCCATCAAACTGACGTGCGGTGAAATATAGCATTGGGCTGGAACAGCAGCCTACAATAGTGGCTTCCAGCGAATAGTCTTCAAAAATACGGGCAATGGTATCGGCAAAAGCCGGGCTACTGATGCGTGCATCATAACCAATGGCGACACGTGTCTGTCCCGCAGCCTGATACTGCTGGGCTAAACCGTGGGCAATTGCATCAATGATCCCGGCACCTAATAGACTGACTTTACCGCGTATGTCATAGGCACGAAAGATATGCATGGGGAATGGATGATTCATAGATCCCATAAAACTGTCTTTTCACTATTCGTTAAAATAAAGAGATTTAAAATGATGATTTCATCATAATGACTTTAAACATTTGTTTTTGTTTTAAGACCCGCTATTTTTAAACGATTTCAATGTAACAATCAATTATAAAAATATAATCTACAACTTTAGAATTATAGAGTTCTTGTAATTAAACAATGATTATTTAATTATATTTATTTTGAGTTTCATCTGATTAGATATTTGATAACTACATAAATTTTAGATTTAAATAACTCTACTTGGCTAGAAAATAAGGTTTTATTTTTAAATATATTTCAACCCACTCATTCTTTTAATATTTAATCTAATCAACTAAAAATGGCTTACATCCAGTTAATGAATGTAGGCCACGATTAAAACTTAGTTTTTACCCGTATGACCAAAACCGCCAGCACCGCGTTCAGTCGCTTCGAATTCATTCACTAGATCAAATTCAGCCTGCACCACAGGAACCAAGACATACTGCGCCAAACGCTCACCTGGCTCTAAGCTGAATGCCGTCTGGCTACGGTTCCAAACGGATACCATCAATTCACCCTGATAATCAGAATCGATTAAGCCTACCAGGTTACCCAACACGATCCCATGTTTATGGCCTAAACCCGAACGTGGCAAGATCAGACCAGCAAATGCAGGATCTTCAATATAGATTGCTAAACCAGTTTTTACCAAAACCGTTTGGCCTGGTTCAATGATCGTAGTTTCTGTAACACACGCACGCAAATCCAGCCCCGCTGAACCTGTCGTAGCATAAGTCGGTAATGGCCATTCCTGACCGAGACGTGAGTCAAGGACTTTCACCTGAACTTTCATGTATTCATTCCTGTTGTTTCATTTAAAATAAGAGCAAGCCTTGTTTCTTATCGTTTGATAAGATTACGCAAATTATCAAGATAATGTTGGGCTTGTAATTTCGGATCGATGTTGCCTGCCAGCTTTTTCTTACGACCTAACCATTCCAGCTCATCTTCTGGTAATTCATCCAGGAAACGGCTTGGGGTCATTTGCTTCATCTGCCCGCCCGCCTTGCGTTGTTCTGCCAAAGTAATGGTCAAGCCCTGACGTGCACGAGTAATCCCCACATACATCAGACGGCGTTCTTCTTCGACGGTTTCCGCAGCGATCGAGTTTTTATGCGGCAGAATTTCTTCTTCCAGCCCAATCAGATACACATAAGGAAACTCAAGACCTTTGGATGCATGTAAAGTCAGTAAGTTGACTTTATCGGTGTCTTCTTCTTCTTGTTGCTGCTCCAGCATATCCAGCAGCACCATTTTACGAATTACACTTTCAATATTCTTTTCATCAACATCCTCAGCGCGGTTAATCAGGCTTTGAATGCTGCTGTAGAGCACTTCGATATTGTCGAGCTTGGTTTTTTCCTGCGCTGGCGTGGCTGCAGTTTCCTTGATGTAATCGATATAACCGGCTTCAATCATCATCTGGCGGATGATCGGCACTGGTTCATCATCATCCAGTAAATTGCGGGTAAAGCCCTCAATAAAATCGGCAAACTCGGCCAATTGGGTCGTGGCCTTTTTCGGAATCGCCATGGTCAGGCGCTGATCCGCTGCCGCAGCCAGAAGCGACAGATTATTTTCCTGAGCAAATAAGCCGAGCTTTTCCAGCGTTACCGGACCAATCGCCCGTTTTGGCGTATTGATAATTCGCAGGAATGCACTGTCATCTTCAGGGTTAATGATCAGACGTAAATAACTCATCATGTCCTTGATTTCGGCACGCGCGAAGAAGGACTGTCCGCCAGATAATTTATACGGAATCTGCATCTGACGTAGATGGGTTTCTAAAATACGCGCCTGGAAATTGCCACGGTACAACACCGCATAATCTTTCCAGCTTTTACCATTCATCAGCTTATGCGTGATCAGGTCTTTAACCACGCGCTCTGCTTCATCATCATCATTTCGGCAGGTAATCACACGGATCACTTCACCATGGCCTTTGTCTGACCAGAGCTTTTTATCAAAAATATGCGGATTATTGCCAATCACGGTGTTGGCTGCTTTAAGAATACGACTGGTCGAACGATAGTTCTGTTCCAGCTTGATCACTTTCAGATTAGGAAAATCCTGCTGCAACAAAGCCATATTTTCCGGTTTAGCACCACGCCAGGCATAAATCGACTGGTCATCATCGCCTACCGCAGTGAATTGTCCCATCACACCGACCAGTAATTTCACCAGAATATACTGCGCCGTATTGGTATCCTGATATTCATCGACCAGCAGATAACGCACACGATTTTGCCATTTGTCACGGACTTCTGCATTTTCCTGCAGCAAGCGCGTTGGCATCACAATCAGATCATCAAAATCCACGGCATTATAGGCGCGCAAATTACGTTCATAAAGCTGATATAGATGCGCAAACTGCACATCTTCGGCAGTTTCACAGGTGGTATGGGCCTGCTCGGGCGGAATCAGATCATTTTTCCAGTCCGAGATCATTTTCATAGCTTTGGCAACCAGTTCTTTGCTTTCTGCACCAGATAAATTGTCACGCTGCATCAAATCCATCAGAATGCGCTTACAGTCGTCAGCATCCAGAATCGAGAAATTATTTTTCAGTGGGGTATGTTTCAACTCCAAACGCAGCATATTCAGGCCAAAAGTATGGAAGGTCGAAACTGAAACGCCTTTACTTTCTTCACGCGTCAACAATTTGCTGACACGCTCTTTCATCTCACGTGCTGCCTTGTTGGTAAAAGTCATCGCAGTAATACGATGTGCGGGAATCCCGCAATGCTTGACTAAATACGCGATTTTTCGCGTGATCACTGAAGTCTTGCCTGAACCCGCTCCTGCAAGTACTAACAAGGGTCCTTGAGTGTATTTCATGGCTTCAAGTTGCTTGTCATTTAACTGACTGGCGAGTGACATATGGCTTCCTCTTCTAGATTCGGCTCCGATTATAGTCATCTCTGCGTCAGTTGCCTAATTTAAAATACGATTAATCAGGTCAATATTCAGATATAAAAAAACCACCCGAAGGTGGTTTTTTCTTAAGCGTTCAAGAATTATTGAACTGCATATACCGCGATTTCTACACGACGGTTTTGTTCTTTACCCGCAGCAGTTGTGTTGTCTGCGATTGGGTTCGCTGAACCTAAACCTTGAGCATTAATACGTGTACGTGAAACACCTTGGCCTGCCAAGTAAGTCGCTACAGAGTTTGCGCGTGCTTGAGACAATGGCAAGTTAATTGAGTCATTACCCGTGCTGTCTGTATAACCAGTTACAAGAATACCGCTCTTGTTATCTTCGGTTAATACTTGCGCCACTTTGTTCAAAGTGCCATAGAAGTTTGGTTTGATATTTGATTTGTTGGTATCAAATGTAATGCTGCCCGGCATCACAAGGTTAATCGAACCATCTGCATTACGGTTAACGTCTACGCCAGTACCTGCTGTTGCTTGACGTAATTTTTTCTCTTTGTTATCAAGATACACACCCGCTGCACCACCTACCACAGCACCAATCGCTGCTGCACGGTTATTTTGACGGCTGGTATTCGCATTGCCTTTAGAAACACCGTAACCTGCTGCAGCACCAATTAAAGTACCTAGAGCAGCTTTATCATATTCCACACCACCGATGTTATTACCAGTTGATTGACAACCTGTAAGTGCTACGGCCCCTGCTACAGCTGCTGAAATGACTAGTGCACGCATCGCATGACTCCTTGTTGTATGCTTTGTTGTTAAGCGAGATAATGATTTAAATTGAATGGGCTAACCATTGAATTTTTGTTAATAATAAATCGTTTAGTAATATTTTGTAATGTTTATATGTAACTAAAACCAAGTAGTTCGTCACAATATCTTCATAGTTTCCTGTTTAGGCTTTTTTATTTGCCTAACTGTCTCTATATTACTCAAAATATGAAAAAATTTAAGTGATTAATCTCTGGGGACTGTTTGGATATGTCATCGAATAGCAACAAGCAACCGACTTTAAAAAAACTGGCGCGTGGCCTGACGGTCACATCCGTCATGACGGGCAGTACTTTTTTTCATGGTCCCCCGGTGCTGGCCTTGGGTTTAACCAAACTTTTTAAAAAATCCGCAAAAGTGGATGAAACCAATATCAAGATTACCAACAGCTGGTTAGGGGTCAATAATTGGCTGATTGAGCATGTGCTGAAAAACACGCAATGGCAAATCAGTGTAGATGAATCACTGGATTTGAATATGCAGGGACGTTATTTGATGACCTGTAATCATCAAAGCTGGGTCGATACTACTGTCAATCAGTACTTCGGTCTGACCCGTATGCCCCTGACGCGCTTCTTTACTAAATGGGAACTTATTTTTATTCCTTTTGTCGGTCAGGCTTTTAAAATCTTAGGCTTCCCGATGATGAAACGGCATAGCAAGGAACAGATTGCCAAAAACCCTGCGTTGAAATATCGGGATATGGAAGAAGCACGTAAATCCTGTGAACAGCTGATCAGTCAGCCTTTTACCCTGTTAAATTATCTGGAAGGCACGCGTTTTACCCAGGAAAAGCATGATCAGCAGCAGTCTTCCTACACACATTTACTGAAACCTAAAGCCGGTGGTCTGGCATTGGCGCTCAGTATTCTCGGCGATAAAATTGATGCGCTGGTCGACATGACCATTGTTTATCCTGACGGTATTCCGGGCTATGGTGAATTTTGGTTAGGTGAAGTACCACGTATTGCGGTAAATTTAAGAAAAATTGATATTCCTGATTGGGTACTGGGCGGCAATTATGAAGATGATGCTGAATATCGTGCACGTTTTCAAAAATGGATTGATCAGATCTGGACTGAAAAAGATCAGCTCATCGCACACATGCAGCAGAACTTTACCCAAGCCCCAGTCGGATCTGTAACCGAGTAATTATGAAGAACGACAACCCGGACATAACGTCCAGCTCCTTTAAATTTGTTCGTAAAGGAACCTGGGGCTGGAAAATTGCACTGATTTACGACATTTTCATGATGGTTTTAATCATCATCAATCTGTTCTGTCTGAGTGCCAACGCCATTTTAATGAGCGATTTTGGTCAGTGGTTGTTTGACTTCATTCGCTTACCGGAAATTTTGCAGTTTTATAAAAGTGATTTACGCCCTTGGGTCATCATTACCGAGGGCTGGTTTACCACTTTCTTGGTCTGTGAATTACTGGCACGCTGGGTTATCGCAATTGTTCTACGTCATCATCGGCGCTGGTGGTTTTTCCCTTTTGTACACTGGTATGAAATTTTATCCATTATCCCTCAGCTACGTTTCCTGCGCCTGCTGCGTGCGGTCGCGATTGGCTACAACCTGCATAGCCATGGTTATAAAGTAATTCCCAATCGCTGGTATCGCCAAGGCAACTTTTATTACAACATGCTGATGGAAGAGCTTTCCAGCCGGGTGGTCCTGACCGTACTGGACGGCATCAAGCGTGAACTGACCACAAGCACATCACATAAACAGTTAATTGATGATCTGGTGGAACATCATCGTAAATTACTGGCCATTGCTTTGGCAGATATCTTGCAGGAATCTTTAGGCAAGGAATTACAGTCACAACGTTCCATGATCGCTAAAAATGTAGGGCAAGTAGTGAATCAGGCGATTGAAGACACTCCTGAATTGACCCAATTATTACGTTTGATTCCAATTGTGGGCAGCCGGATTGAACAGCAAATTCAAAGTATTGGTCAACGCTTGGGGGAAAATATCACGCAAGGACTGATTGAACCATTTACCCACACAGGTCAAAAAGAAAATCCGACTTTTACCCTAATTTCAGATAAAATCAGCCAGATTCAGATTGAACATAATCCACATATTGATAAATTGGTCGAATCGGCTGTTTTTGAAACACTTGAAGCAATCCGAAAACAGGTAAAAGTCAAACAATGGCAACAGATTTTAGAAGAACATGAGCAAAATCAGAGCTCAATAGATAAGTAAAGTTTAAAGTACAGAATCAGACTAATCCGTCCGGTCCTGTTCGCATAAAAAAATAACTGAGATCGCTAGAGAATTACTGCAATTTGTTCTAGGATTTGCACTATTTACAACATTGCTTCGACACAAAACCAGCACGTCAGAAGTATTTAAGGAAGAATTATGGCTGATATACGGATAAAAGGCAGAATGGTCAATGCGATACGCATTAGCTTAGATACCAATGATCATGATGCCATCCGCCAGCAACTTAGCCCAAAATTACAAGCAGCATTTCCACCCGGCACTTTGGCAGTCATTGAAAGTTCAGTTGAACAGGAACTCATTGCGCTGATTCAACTATTAATCAGTCTGGATGTACAGCCCATGGCTGTTACTGAAGGCTTACTTGGAGATCAGGCGCGCGCTATTCAGTTCCCGGTACTGCCACCTGATCGCCAGTTAGAAGAAGTTAAAGCCACCAAAGAACAGGTCGTGGAAGTTAAACCAGAACCTACTGCGGTGAGTGATGATCAAGCCCCTGCTGCCCCGATCGTCGCGCATATCACCTCATATCATGATGAAATCCTGCGTACCGGCCAATGTATCGTGCAGCATAATGGCGACATTATTATTAATGCCGGCATCAACAGTGGTTCAGAAGTGATTGCTTCGGGCAATATTCATGTCTATGGCAGCGCACGTGGCCGTGTCATTGCGGGCGCGGGTGGTAATACTGCAGCACGCATTTTCTGTCATAGCCTCGAAGCTGAACTGATTTCAATTGCAGGAACCTATTGTGTGGCGGATGACATTCCACCGCATGTAGTTAAAAAGTCTGTGCATATTTACTTGAATGATCAACTAGAGCTTGTATTTGAAGCTCTACAATTTTAATGTATAAATAAACACCAAAAACCCCATTTTAAACAGGGGATTTGAACCATAACAGGAGTGGATTCGGTGGCGAAAATTGTTGTCGTAACGTCAGGCAAAGGTGGTGTAGGTAAAACTACAACAAGTGCATCTTTTGCAACAGGTTTAGCCCTACGCGGTCACAAAACTGTTGTTATTGATTTTGATGTAGGTTTACGTAACCTTGATTTGATTATGGGCTGTGAACGCCGTGTAGTTTATGATTTTGTGAATGTTTTAAATAACGAAGCACGATTACAACAAGCACTGATTCGCGATAAAGATATTGAAAATTTATATATTTTACCTGCATCACAAACACGTGATAAAGATGCCTTAACCGATGAAGGTGTTGCTCGTGTAATGGATGAGCTTTCGCAGGAATTTGATTATATTATCTGTGATTCGCCTGCCGGTATTGAGCGTGGTGCTATTTTGGCCATGTATCATGCGGATGAAGCCATCATTGTGACCAACCCTGAGATTTCTTCAGTACGTGACTCTGACCGTATCATTGGTATGCTCGACAGTAAAACTAAAAAAGTAGAACAAAACGAAGGTCGCATTCGTAAGCATCTGTGTATTACCCGTTTCAATCCGGAACGTGCCGATAAACAGGAAATGCTGACGATTGACGATATTTCTAAGGATATTTTACGTGTACCGACCCTAGGTGTTATTCCTGAGTGTCCAAGCGTTTTACAAGCATCAAACGAAGGTAAGCCAGTGATTCTTTTCACTGAAGCTGCAGCAGGTCAGGCCTATGATGACCTGGTTGCGCGTTTCCTTGGCGAAGAGCGTCCTTACCGTCATATCGAGGTAAAACCTAAGGGCTGGTTAGCACGACTATTTGGAGCGTAGACATGGCAGGATTCTGGAGTAAACTTTTTAGTGGCGAGGATAAACCATCAAGCGCACGGACTGCTAAAGACCGTTTGAAGGTGATCGTTGCATCCGAACAAGGCTTGGGTCGTCGCTTGAGCCAGGACAAAATTGACCAGATGAAGACTGAAATCATGCAAGTGGTCAATCGTTATGTTCGCGGTGTCGATGAACAGCATATTCAAATGCAGGTCCGTTCTGAAGCCAATATTGAAATGCTTGAAATGAATATCAATTTACCTGAAGAACGATAATCTGATTTTTGATTGGTCAAGTAAATTGATTCAAGGCAAAATATGAGAGTGGTAGAAATAGTAGTTTAGCTATATTCCGCCCACTTGAAGCATAGCTTCAAGTCTTGCGACTAGGCAAAGCAGTGCTTTGCTAATCTAGTCTCATATTTTGCCTTTTTTCATGCCGAAAAAACTACATTAGATCAAGGAAATTGCGATGGCATTATCTCAACCAGCGACCTTTAACGAAGAATGGTCAGATGAGCGTGTATTTGCCTACTTGAATCAGCTTCCTCCTGCAGGTGTTAATGCTGATTTTCACGTGCTCTATCATGCTTTCAAGCATATGCGTCCATTTGATTATGAACGCCTGTTGACGAAATTTGTCGCTGATGGCCGTGATGTCAATGCAACCAATCCGGAAGGACAACGGATTCATGACGTGATTGCCACTTTCCCGCGTCAAAGTGCCGAGTTTCTGGATGTATTGGCAAAATTTGCCTGAGTCAAAATACATAAAAAAGCCTGCTTTGAAAGCAGGCTTTTTTATTGTAGGTAGACTGAAATTAAACCAGAATCTCGCGTTTACCATTGGCACCCATACCGCTGACAATGCCGTTTTCTTCCATCTGGTCAATGATCCGTGCAGCACGGTTATAGCCCAGACTGAATTTACGTTGCAAGGATGAAGTAGAAGCCTTACGGGTTTCCAAAACAAAAGCTACACACTGGTCATACAGTGCATCACGGTCTGAACTGCCCTCACCACCATCTTCAAAACCACGGCTGGATGGTTCTTCATCAAATGGTGTCAGGATCTCGTCGACATAATTTGGTGAACCACGTTCACGCCATGCATCGCAGATCCGGTTGACTTCGTCATCGGCAATAAAGGCACCATGTACACGCTCAGGTTCGATTTTACCCGGGCCGAGGAATAGCATGTCACCGTGACCGAGCAAGTCCTCTGCACCACCCGCATCCAGAATAGTACGCGAGTCGATCTTGGAGTTAACCCGTAGCGCGACACGTGTTGGAATATTGGCTTTGATCAAACCGGTGATCACGTCCACCGATGGACGTTGGGTCGCAAGCAACAGGTGAATACCGGCAGCACGTGATTTTTGTGCCAGACGGGTAATCATCTCTTCAGCTTTCTTACCGACCTGCATGATCATATCCGCGAACTCATCCGCGACAATCACAATGGAAGGCAATGGCGTCAAACGCGGCGCACGTTCACCCACAACAGAATCGCTGGCTTTCCAGGTTGGATCGATCAGGTCTTCACCATTGGCAATCGCCTCTTCCACCTTGCGGTTATAGTCGCTTAGTTTACGGATTTTCAAGAAAGACATCAGCTTATAACGACGTTCCATCTCATTGACACACCAGTTCAATGCGCTGACCGCATCTTTCATATCGGTGACTACAGGCGTCAACAAATGCGGAATATCATTATAGTTCGCCAGTTCCAGCTGCTTTGGATCGATCAGAATAAGACGCAATTCATCTGGGGTATATTTCAGCAACATCGATAGAATCATCGAGTTGACCGCCACCGATTTACCGGAACCCGTGGTCCCTGCCACCAGCATATGCGGCGCTTTACCCAGATCAGCAATTACCGGATTACCGGAAATATCCTTACCCATTGCCATAGAGAGAATACTATTCGGATCAGTAAAGGCGGGAATGGTCAAAAGTTCGATTAAACGGACCATTTCACGGGTACTGTTTGGTACTTCAATTCCGATATACGGCTTGCCTGGAATGACTTCAACCACACGAACCGATGCCATCGACATCGAACGTGCCAGATCACGCGAAATATTCGTCACTTTAGAGGCTTTTACCCCTGGCGCCAGATCCAGTTCAAAACGTGTCACGACTGGGCCTGGCTGTGCTTCTACCACCTTGGCTTTGACGTTGAATTCCTGCAACTTGATTTCAAGCAGCTCAGATAAACGTGCCAGCTGCTCTTCGGTAAAATTCACTTTTTTATTAGGATCGACCTCATCCAGTAAATCCAGGCCTGGAAGCGGCGATAAATCTTTACGGCGCTCTGCCACCTGCATGGCACGTGACATCGGACGGCCTGAAGCATCGGTTAAAGGTGCATCAAAATCAAACTCGTCTTCATCATGTGGTTTACCAGCCGTTTCTTGCCAAGCTTCTACAAATTCTTCTTTAGATAAAGCCTCGCGTACTGCTGCATGAGTTGCAGAAGGAGGAGATGCTGGTCGCTCTATACCCTGATGCTGAATCGGGGCCTGAACAAAAGCAGAAGACTGGGCATAGCTAGAGCTGCGTACCGGCTGGCTTGGCTCTTCTTCAATCAGCAAATCACCCAGGTCATCCAGATCGGCCTGTAATGCGCTATTTTTCACGACATGTGCCGTTGTCATAGATGCCATGACAGGTGCAACATTGGTCATGTCTTCTACAATTCTTGACGTTTTTTCAGGCGGCGCGGTATTGAATGGGCTATGCACATCTGTCGCAGTTTTGCCTTGCGGAACTGCAGCCAGAAGTTCATCAAAGATTTCATCATCATCCCAATCCAAGCCTGTATGTGAAGCCGATGCGGTTCTGGTGTGAGCATGAGTCTGTGCTGAAACAGGTTGAGGAGCGGCTATATGTGAGACTGGAGAATTAAGCTGTTCTTCTTCGGCTGCTTTGAGTAAGGCATCAATATCCTGTTTATGCCGCTGATCTTCATTTGAATGTAAGGCACGCCATACCTCGCCTGTGGCTACCACACGATCCGGCTGTTGAGGCACTTGCTGTACTTGCTTAAATGTCTCGACTGGCTCAGGAGCCTGCTGCTCAGCCTCAGGAATATCCTCATAAAACTGCGGTTGTTGTGATTCTTTATCGGCAAAATCATCAAATAAGCGTTCAGCCACCTGATCGCGCACCACCGGATCTATTTCTACCAGTTGATGCTCAGGCGCAGGTGTTACTGCAACCGCTACTTTTTTTGCACTAATGACTGGCTCTTTTTTGGCGACAGGTGCAGTCCGGTCAAAATCAGACATGCCTTCAGGCACATTGCGGTAGAATAGGTCTTGTAAATAAGCAGGGGTTGCTTTGAGGCTGCTCCAGGTCTTGTTCCATTTCACCCCAAACGCCAAGGTAAATAGCACCACCCAAAGCACCAGCAGGAAGAATGCTGCACCGTATACTGTCAGCAGTTGTTCCAGACTCTGGCCTAATTCATAGCCAATAATACCGCCGGAAGAATTATCCAGCGTATCAGCAGGGACTTGCCAAAATAAAAACAACAGCGCTGAGGTGGTCAGCAACAGGAAGAATTGCGCAGCATAGCGAAATGGCCGGTTCAGGAAGCTACGCGGCCACCAGACCTGAATTGCTTCCATAAACAGATAGACAGGGATCAGCAGACTTGCCCAACCAAGGAAGCCAAACAAAAGGTCTGCAATCCAGGCACCCGCTACCCCACTGGCATTCGAAACGGTCTGCGTATCACTGGAGATATGCATCCACCCCGGATCAAATGGCGTATAGGTCACTGTTGCAAGAAACAGATAAATCCCAAATGAGACTAAAAATAATGTCATTACTAAGCGCTGTGCATAGGCACTCGACACCGCTGTCATATACTGTCCTGTAACCAATTCTTCATGAATATTCTTTTGCTTCAATGCTTGAAAAAAGCGACGCAATAAAATGCATATTATGCACCTGTTCTGTGAAAAAAGATGCACTATTGTGCAAGCACAATGTTACTTATGCTATATAGCCCAAATCGATTTCAATGATCAATAATATCGACTTTAATCTCACACCACTGTTATACAGTTTCACGTATAATTCAATAAATTTCTAAATAAAAAAGGATACAGCTGATGAGCGCACGTCACTCACGACTGATTATTTTAGGTTCTGGCCCTGCAGGCTATAGCGCAGCAGTGTATGCAGCGCGTGCAAACTTGAAACCTACCCTGATTGCAGGCTTGCAACTGGGCGGTCAGCTGACCACGACGACTGACGTCGATAACTGGCCGGGTGATCCCGAAGGTTTGACTGGTCCAGCATTGATGGAACGTATGCAGGCACATGCAGAGCGTTTTGGCACTGAAATCGTGTATGACCATATCAATGAAGTGGATCTTAGCCAGCGCCCCTTCGTGTTAAAAGGCGATATGGAAGAATTCACCTGTGATGCTCTGATCATCTGTACCGGTGCAACTGCCCAATACCTCGGTCTGGAATCTGAAGCAGCCTATATGGGTCAAGGTGTCAGTGCTTGCGCAACCTGTGATGGTTTCTTCTATAAAAACCAGAAAGTGATGGTTGTAGGGGGCGGTAATACCGCTGTTGAAGAAGCATTGTACTTATCCAATATTGCGTCTCACGTGACTCTGGTTCACCGTCGTGATTCATTACGCTCTGAAAAAATCCTACAAGATCATTTATTTGCCAAAGAAAAAGAAGGCAAGATCAGTATTATCTGGAATCATCAAGTTGATGAAGTATTAGGTGATGCACAATCTGGAGTGACCTCAGTTCGTATTAAATCAACTCAAGATGATTCTACTCAAAACATTGATGTGACGGGTATGTTCGTGGCGATTGGTCATAAGCCAAATAGCAGCATGTTTGAAGGTCAGTTAGAGCTTCGTGATGGTTATATCCAGGTGCAAAGCGGTACTGCAGGTAATGCAACTCAAACTTCTGTACCGGGTGTATTTGCAGCCGGTGATATTGCGGACAGCATTTATCGTCAAGCCATTACTTCTGCGGGTTCAGGCTGTATGGCTGCGCTTGATGCAGAAAAATATCTTGATGCGATGGGCAAACTAGACTAAGCAGCAAGAATAAAAAAGCCGTCCATTATAGGCGGCTTTTTTATTGCTAGAATGAGATGATGATTTATCTATAGATTTATGTCGGGTCTGCTATGTCTTTACTTCCTCGCTCAGAATTCATTTTCCCCAATCCGGTCGAGGTTGATCCTGAAGGTGAAGGACTGATTTGTATTGGTGCCGACCTCTCCCCTTCTACACTTTATGAAGCCTATACACATGGATTATTTCCTTGGTTTTCAGAAGGTGATCCGATTTGCTGGTGGAGTCCGGAACCGCGCTGCATTATTCGCCCCGAAGATTATCACCCAAGCAAATCCCTGCTACGCAATATGAAAAAGCAGGACTATAAAATTACGGTCAATCATGCTTTTGAAAGAGTGATTCGTTCCTGTTCATTGCCTCGTGCTTATGCAAACGATACCTGGATCAGTGAAGATATTATCGCAGGCTATTGCGACATGTTCGACGCAGGATATGGCTACAGCATTGAGGTCTGGGATGAAGATCGCGTCGTGGGGGGACTTTATGGTGTGACCATCGGTCAAGGCTGTTTTGGTGAATCCATGTTTAGTACGCAAACCGATGTTTCTAAAATGGCTTTCTATACTTTAATGCTGATTGGACAGGAAAATAAACTACCCTGGATCGACTGCCAACTGGTCAACGATCATCTTTTAAGCCTAGGTGCCTGCACACTTTCTCGCCAAGCCTATCTTAATTCTTTACAAGATATTGTAAAAAAGCCTGCGATTGATTGGAAAAAGTATCAGGAAGGTGTATTTTCAAGTAAAACAATAGCGCAAAACGCGCGCTTAAGTGAATGAAAATAACAGAGGGTAGTTGTTATGAACTCTTATCAGCCAAAGGCCCTACTGAACGATTTACAGTATTATATTACGCCGCCGCATGATTGCAGCTATCTGCCCAACAAGTCGGCGCGCATGGTTTTTCTGGATCCCGCACATCGAATTGATGTAGTCACTTTATCGGAACTGTCACGTACCGGTTTCCGTCGCAGTGGTGATTTCGTGTATCGCCCCGAATGTCATTTGTGTCGTCAATGTCTGTCTTCGCGTGTGCCTGTTGCTGAATTCCGCATGAACAGTTCACAAAAAAAAGCCTGGAAACGTAGTCAGGATCTGGTGATAAAAATTACCAGTCCAGAGCACGCCGGGGACCTACATTATGCGCTGTATGAACGCTATATTAATGAACGCCACTCAGATGGCGACATGTTCCCACCCACTCGGGATCAGTTCGAAAAATTTTTATTACAAAGCTGTGCCGACAGCTTCTTTCTAGAATTATGGCAAAGTGAGCGTCTAATCAGTGTTTCAACCTGTGACTTGCTGGATGATGGCATTTCTGCCGTCTATACCTTCTTTGACCCAGATGAAAATCGCCGCTCACTTGGTGCTTTTGCAATCTTGAAACAGATTGAACATGCACAAAAGCTGGGCTTACAATTTATCTATCTGGGATATTGGGTGCCGCATTCTAGCAAAATGAATTACAAATCTCAGTATCTGCCACTGGAACTCTTGATCGATGGACAATGGCGACGCTTAAATCATGCCCTAAGTGCCACGGAGATTCAGCACCTGGGAAACTCATTAATGACGACCTTACCCAGCGGATGGAATCACCAGATTATTAAATAAGGTCGTCAGTTTATATTATTTAAATAGACTAGCAAAATCATCCGTACATGCTTTCACCATAATGATGGCATGTTCACGGCTTCCGTTGGCATTTGGATAATAGTTCTTACGCAGATCAATCTGATGAAAGCCTGATTTTTCATATAGCTTGATCGCAGCCTGATTACTCTCGCGCACTTCCAGGAAAATCTGTACCGGATTGTTTTTTAGCATCACCACTGAAGCCTCCAGCAACTGATAGCCCAAGCCCTGACCTTGCTGTGCCGGATCAATCGCCATCAGCAATAAATTGGCTTCATCTAGCACCGGTTGTAAAATACAAAATCCGGCCACCTGCCCTTGCACTTCAATCACGGTACTTTGATAAGCTGTTACAGCATCTTCGAACTGTTTGAAAGTCCAGGGGTGTGATTGAACCGATCTCTCAATCTTTGCAACGGCTTCTACATCCGCTGCTTTCATTAAACGAATCATCTTCGTTCATCTTATATAGAATCAACCTCCGCATTATAGAAAGTTCATGCAAAAAATCGAGCAAAAAAAAGAGCGATTTAAGTCGCTCTCCAATCTTCAGTTCTGTCACAAACCCAATTTGGCTTTCCAGGTCGCCAACAGTTGATCTGTATGATGATCATTCGGATGGAATCCCGGTTTAAAATACATCAGCATTTCTTTCGCCATACCCGTAATGACACCTTTAGAAGGACTATAGGCATAGGTATAAATGGCTTTTAAGGACTCAAAATTGAGCTGCTGATCCTGTTTGAGCAAACGGGCAAGGAAATAGCTTTGCACCACAAATAAGGTTGCCATTGCGATGACCAAGGATGAAGTACGCAGTGCATAGGCTTTTAATCCTTTGCCAAAAACCCCTTCGAAGACATCATAAGCCACTGCCTTATGTTCATTTTCCTCGATGGCGTGCCATAACCACATGGTTTTCATGGTTTCATCTGTCATCAATTCCTGAATGTGACTATTGGTCAAAAGCTGTGAGGCAATGGTTGCAGTGAAATGCTCAAGTGCCGTGGTTGCAGTCAAATCTACCATTTCTTGGGTAATTCCCACAGGCTTACCCAGTTTAGCCATGACTTTACGTGTCGTTTGAATGACTTTATCGGTATAACGATCAAGCGTCTCGACATCATGCCCATGTTTTTGCGCAGATGCATTAAAGCCGATATGCTCGTGAGTATGCATCGCTTCCTGACCAATAAAAGCGGAAATTTCTTTTTGTAATGCTTCATTATTGGCAATTGCAGGATGTTTACGCACCGCACGGACTGAATCTATAAAAAACTTTTCACCTGCTGGAAATAGCGCAGATAATGCCGTCATAAAATGAGTGAGACCTGCTGAGCCATTCATCCAATATTCCGGTACAGCATCAAAATCAAAGTTCATGCGACGAACTGGAAAACTTGCACCCGCACGATTGGTAATATTTACTTTCGCATTCATGTGACCACTCCCATCAGGCCAATCCAGGCCCGAAAATTTAATATTCATATTCTTATCTGTATATTACGTGGTAATTTTTTTTACATAAGTGCAGTTTAGGTCAAGCCGATATCAGATAAGGACAGCTTTTAAAATCATTGTCAGACAATTTATTTTTAGTTTTATAAAAGTTTAGATCAAAAAAAAGCGCCTCAAAGAGGCGCTTTTCTTACACAATCAGCGATTATGCAGTTACTTTAGCAACTACACCAGCACCCACTGTACGGCCGCCTTCACGGATCGCAAAACGTAGACCTGGGTCCATTGCGATCGGGTGGATTAGCTCTACTGACATCTCAACGTTGTCACCAGGCATTACCATTTCTACGCCTTCTTTAAGAGAAATCGCACCAGTTACGTCCGTAGTACGGAAGTAGAACTGTGGACGGTAACCGTTAAGGAATGGAGTGTGACGACCACCTTCTTCTTTAGAAAGTACGTATACTTCTGCATCGAATTTAGTGTGTGGCTTGATCGCACCTGGTTTAGTCAATACTTGACCACGTTGTACGTCTTCACGCTTAGTACCACGAAGAAGAACACCACAGTTCTCGCCCGCACGACCTTCGTCAAGAAGTTTACGGAACATTTCTACGCCGGTTACTGTAGTAGTTTGAGTATCACGGATACCAACGATTTCTACAGACTCACCTACTTTAACGATACCAGTCTCTACACGGCCAGTTACTACTGTACCACGACCAGAGATTGAGAATACGTCTTCAATTGGCATAAGGAATGGAAGGTCAATTGCACGTTCTGGCTCTGGGATATAAGAGTCAAGTGCTTCAACAAGCGCAACTACAGCTGGCTCGCCGTATTGGCTGTCATCACCGTTAAGCGCAAGAAGAGCAGAACCACGGATCACTGGAGTGTCATCACCCGGGAAGTCGTAAGTAGAAAGAAGTTCACGAACTTCCATTTCAACTAGCTCAAGAAGCTCTTCATCGTCTACAAGGTCGCATTTGTTCAAGAATACAACGATGTAAGGTACACCTACCTGACGAGAAAGCAGGATGTGTTCACGAGTCTGTGGCATAGGACCATCAGTCGCAGCACATACAAGGATCGCGCCATCCATCTGAGCAGCACCAGTAATCATGTTTTTAACATAATCGGCGTGGCCCGGGCAATCTACGTGAGCGTAGTGACGAGTTGGAGAATCGTATTCTACGTGTGAAGTATTAATTGTAATACCACGTGCTTTTTCTTCTGGTGCAGAGTCGATTGCAGCGTAGTCTTTCGCTTCGCCACCGAATTTCTTCGCACATACAGTTGCAATTGCAGCTGTTAAAGTTGTTTTACCATGGTCAACGTGACCAATTGTGCCCACGTTAACGTGTGGCTTATTACGTTCAAACTTAGCCTTAGCCATGAGATCTTCCTTTTTAAACTACTCATGCAGGATCACTGCATGAGCACTTGGTTTTTAACTATGAATTAGTTTGGGCTTATAGTAATCGAAAGATTACTCGTCGTCACCTTTTTTACCGCCAGACTGGAATTTAGAAATGATGCCTTCAGCCACGTTACGTGGAGTTTCAGCATATTTAGCAAATTCCATAGAGTATGTTGCACGGCCTTGAGACATAGAACGCATTTGAGTCGCGTAACCAAACATCTCTGCAAGTGGAACTTCAGCTTTAATTGCTTTAGTACCGCCAGGCAAGTCATCCATACCTTGAACCATACCACGACGACGGTTTAAGTCACCCATGATATCGCCCATGTAGTCTTCTGGAGTTTCTACTTCAACTTTCATGATAGGTTCAAGAAGGATAGGATCCGCTTTCATGAAACCGTCACGGAAGGCATAAGAACCAGCCATCTTGAACGATAATTCGTCCGAATCGACATCGTGGTAAGAACCGTCAAACAATGTAGCTTTGATGCCTACAACTGGGTAACCAGCAAGGACACCATTCTTCATACGCTCTTGGATACCTTTATCCACAGCACCGAAGAATTCTTTAGGAACTACACCACCAACAACTTCTTCAACGAACTCGTAGTCTTTACCAGCATCAGTATCCATTGGCTCTAAACGTACGTATACGTGACCAAATTTACCTTTACCACCAGTTTGACGAACGAATTTACCTTCTTGCTCAACTGACTTTTTGATCGTTTCACGGTAAGAAACCATTGGTTTACCAATGTTTGCTTCAACACCGAATTCACGCTTCATACGGTCAACAATAATGTCAAGGTGAAGTTCACCCATACCAGCGATGATTGTTTGACCTGACTCTTCATCAGTACGAACGCGGAATGATGGATCTTCCTTAGCCAAACGACCTAAAGCAATTGACATTTTTTCTTGGTCAGCTTTAGTTTTTGGTTCAACAGCCAATGCAATTACTGGCTCTGGGAATTCCATACGCTCAAGTGTGATGACATTTTTCTCATCACAAAGTGTATCACCTGTAGTTACGTCTTTAAGACCTACACACGCAGCGATATCACCCGCACGAATTTCTTCAACGTCTTGACGATCGTTCGCGTGCATTTGCACGATACGGCCGATACGTTCACGTTTAGATTTAACTGGGTTATAAACAGAATCACCTTGTTTAAGAACACCAGAGTAAACACGTACGAAAGTTAAGTTACCTACGAATTTGTCGTTCATGATTTTGAACGCAAGTGCAGAGAACGGAGCTTCGTCAGATGCTTCACGAATCGCTTTAGTTTCAGCCTTATCGTCAAGAACACCTTCAATCGCTTTAACTTCTGTAGGCGACGGTAAGAATTCAATTACTGCGTCCAACATACGTTGAACACCTTTGTTTTTGAATGCTGTACCACAAAGCATTGGTTGAATTTGACAAGCCAAAGTTTGGACACGTAGACCAGCAACGATTTGTTCTTTAGTCAAATCGCCATTGTTCAGGTATTCATCCATTAACTCTTCAGAAGCTTCAGCAGCAGCTTCAACCATGTTTGTACGCCATTCTTCAGCAGTTTCTTGAAGTTCAGCCGGGATTTCACCGTATTCAAACTTCATACCTTGTGAAGCTTCGTCCCAAATGATCGCTTTCATTTCGATCAAGTCGATTACGCCTTGGAAGTTTTCTTCAGCGCCAACAGGGATTACTACAGGTACTGGAGATGCACCTAAACGTGTTTTCATTTGTTCAACAACACGGAAGAAGTTGGCACCAGTACGGTCCATCTTGTTCACGAATGCTAAACGAGGCACTTGGTATTTGTTCGCTTGACGCCATACAGTTTCAGACTGAGGTTGTACACCACCTACAGCACAGTAAACCATACACGCACCATCAAGAACACGCATAGAACGTTCAACTTCAATTGTGAAGTCAACGTGTCCCGGTGTATCAATTACGTTGATACGGTGTTCAGGGAACTGTTTAGACATACCAGACCAGAATGTAGTCGTAGCAGCAGAAGTAATGGTAATACCACGTTCTTGCTCTTGCTCCATCCAGTCCATTGTTGCTGCACCATCGTGTACTTCACCAATTTTGTGAGATACACCTGTGTAGAACAAAATACGTTCTGTAGTTGTGGTTTTACCCGCATCAATGTGCGCAGAAATACCAATGTTACGATAACGAGAAATTGGGGTTTGACGTGCCATGATTTCTAGCATTCCTAAATTTTGTTGTTTAAAACAGGACGCTTTAAGCTGCATAGCAACTTAAAGCGCTTTGGTGACAGAACCATGACGGTCTTGTCACCCTCCTGAATAGGGCCTGTTTTATCTGCTTAGAAACGGTAGTGAGAGAATGCTTTGTTGGCTTCAGCCATACGGTGCACATCTTCACGTTTCTTAACCGCAGCGCCTTTGCCTTCAGATGCATCAAGCAACTCGCCAGCAAGACGTAAAGCCATAGTTTTTTCAGAACGCTTAGCAGCAGCATCTACTAACCAACGCATCGCTAGAGCAGTACGACGGGATGGGCGTACTTCCATAGGAACTTGGTATGTAGCACCACCAACACGGCGTGCTTTTACTTCGACCATAGGACGAACTTTTTCAAGAGTAGTCTCGAAAAATTCAACTGGGTCTACTTTAGATTTTTCTTGAACGCGGTCTAAAGCACCGTAAACGATACTTTCAGCAATAGATTTTTTACCATCTTGCATTACGTGGTTCATGAATTTAGCGATTGTTTGGCTGCTGAACTTAGGATCCGGAAGGATTTCACGAGCAGCGACTACGCGACGTCTTGGCATTTTAAACTACCTATAAAGATGACACTTCAGGTTTATCCAGCATGAGTACAAAGTGTCATGTACTACTCGCTGGCCTTACTATACGTCGCTTGGAATTTTCACAAAATTAATGCAGAAATCAGACAAGCGAGACGATAAAGGATTGCGGTTCTACGTTCTTAAAATTTAATTCTTAACGAATTATTTCTTAGGACGTTTAGTACCGTATTTAGAACGAGACTGGTTACGATCTTTAACACCAGCACAGTCTAAAGAACCACGAACGGTATGGTAACGTACACCTGGTAAGTCTTTAACACGACCACCACGGATAAGAACAACACTGTGCTCTTGTAGGTTATGGCCTTCACCACCGATGTAGCTAGAAACTTCGAAACCTGAAGTTAAGCGAACACGGCAAACTTTACGCATTGCTGAGTTAGGTTTTTTAGGTGTAGTTGTGTAAACACGTGTACAAACACCACGGCGCTGTGGACAAGCCTTCAACGCAGGAACTTTAGATTTTTCAACTAAAGTCGTACGACCCTTGCGGATCAACTGATTTGTTGTTGCCATTTGGCAATTCTCCCGTTAATAAAAAGCCCCAAAAAACTACTACTTTTTGAGGGCATGCAATTGTAATTCAAGATGCAAAATTGGTCAACCTACTCAAGCAAGCAAATGCCGTTTCTCACGACATTTGCTTGCTTTTATTTACCTTCAAAATTCGCTTATTTTTTTGAATTTTTACCAGCTTTTTTGGTCACGTCTTGAGCTTCAGATTTAGTTTCCGAGTTTTCTTGATCCTCTGCACCCTGCTGTGAAGTCTCTGTAGCAGCTTCTGCCTCGTCAGCAGCTTCTGGATGCAGTTCAGCTTCGATTTCCGGGTCAAATGAAGTTTTGGTTAAAGCCGGCTGTTGCGACTGCTTGTCTGCCGCAGGTTCAACCAACTCATCGTTGAGCGCCTCCAGCCCTTCACTCACCTTTTCATCTTTCTTCACTTCTGCTTCTTCAGAACTCAGATCATTCTGCTCTTTTTTGACCAGCTTGACTTGGGTAATCGTGTTATTGCCTTCAATCGCAATATCTTTATCCATGATCAGATTATCTTTCGCAGGCTCAACTTCGTGAGAGGCACCATTTAGGAGTTTCGGAGTTGCCTGTTGCAACAAACTGACTGCTTTTTCATAGGCAGCATAAGGAGACAATTGCGAATCCTGATGCTGAATCAGGTATTGGCGTGCATGCGAGAATGCTTCCTGAGCTTTCTGATTTACATCCTCGACAAAACGATGGCTATATACAGCACCAATACCAGCACTCGCCAGAGGCGTCAGTTTGGTTAATCGCTCCAGAATCGAAATTTTTGGCAGATGATTCATCCATTCCCATTTAGCCTCTCCCTCATGACGACTTAACCATTGCTTGATGGCGCTGACATCATTATCAGAACCTAGCATGGCTTGTAACTGCGAGATATCATGAGTTTTAAGTGTATTACTTAAAGCTTTTAAACCTAATAATAAGGTCTGTTTTTCCGCAATCAGGCTCAGGTCAATCTGTCTAAAGATATGCTGAACGATTTCCTGATCATCTTCTTTACTCAGGTCAAAACCATAAGAGCGACCGACTTGATAGATGGTACGCAATGCCATGAGCAAAGAGGCTGGAATATCAATGGCAGTACCAAGCATCCCTGAAGCGCCACTCACTGCCCCCTGAACCGTCGCAATCCATTTGTTTTGTTCACCCAAAGCCTGTGAAATTCGCTTGGATCGATCGACGTCCTGAGTGAGTTCCTCTAAATCTTTCGCTCCCGCTTCATTCAGAATGGCATCAACCGAACTGGTTTGATTACTAAATTGATTCAGACGATCATAAAAGTAGTTAGACACTTTTTCGGTTAAATCGGGAGAAACAAAATGCGCGACATTATTCACGGTATTAAAACGGCGTCCGAGAAGTTGGCGCGATACATTTGGAAGATGCTCGCGAAGCATTTGCTGAGGATTGTCATATTTTTTAGCTGAAAAAGCGCTTTTCGTCTTCGCCGAACCATCAATCACCTGATCGGAGCTGGAAGGCTTCAGTGCTTTAGTCACCGAATCCGGCGCCACATGATTCAATAAATCCAATCCGGTTGAACTGAACTTTTTCGCCACTCCAAAGGCATTCGAAATCAGACCATTAGATTGTTTATTATTAGCATTTACCATTTTTTACCTCAGCATTCATGTGCTTGTATTTGGTATAAATACTAGGTGTAGTCAGCGTTTATCTCAACTTTATTCTGTTTCATTTAGTAAAACCCCTACACGCCGACTCACAAACTCAACCGACTGTCACACGGCATAACATTTGCCATAAGATTTCAAAAGTCTTTCTGCTATCATGTTCCCCATCATGAAATAAGGCTAAGCGCTGGATTGGGCGATTTTAAAACCCAGATATCTGCCGCTGAGCATAGAGCAAACTATAAGGATCTGTAGATGAAACGTGTTGTCATCACTGGCATGGGTATTAACTCATGTATTGGTAATACATTAGAGGATGTAAACCATTCTTTACAAAACGGGATTTCAGGAACACGTTTTAATCCGACTTATGCTGAACTCAATTTCAAAAGTCATGTCAGTGCTGCAGCCGAGCAGGATTTCGACGGGATCGACCGCAAACTAAAACGCTTTATGGGCGTATGTGCGATGTATGCGTACAACTCAGCTCTTGCTGCAGTTGAACATGCAGGTTTAAAAGTTGAAGATCTAGCTGGCAATCCACGTTATGGTATCGCGGGTGGTTCAGGTGGCGGTTCAACTGCTTCCGTTATTGAAATGAACGAATTATTGCAAACCAAAGGTGCGCGTAAAGTCGGTCCTTTCTTTGTACCACGTAATATGACCAACACCATTACGGCTAACGTTGGCGTTGCATTCAAATTACAAGGCGTTGCACATACCATTACCAGTGCATGTGCAACCTCTGCCGATGCGATTGGTTATGCCTACAACCTGATTCAACTCGGCAAACAAGATTTAATGCTGGCAGGTGGCGGTGAAGAAGATCACTGGTCACAAAGCTTGTTGTTTGATGCGATGGGCGCACTTTGCTCTAAATACAATGACAGCCCTGAAACAGCATCACGCCCTTATTCTGCAGACCGTGACGGTTTCGTGATTGCCGGTGGTGGTGGTTTTGTGATCCTTGAGTCTTTGGAACATGCGCAAGCGCGTGGCGCAAATATCTTAGCTGAAGTGGTTGGTTATGCTGCAAACAGTGATGGTGCTGATATGGTTGCACCATCTGGTGAAGGTGCAACACGTTGCGTACTGATGGCTTTAGAAGAAGCAAAACAACACGGTGTCGATAAAATTGACTATGTAAACACACATGGTACTTCTACTCCAGCGGGTGACATCACAGAACTTAAAGCAATGGAACGTGCTTTCGGTGAAGGTCAGGTTCCTCCACTCAGCTCAACCAAATCAATGACGGGTCACAGTCTGGGTGCTGCTGGTGTTCAGGAAGCGATTTATTCGGTTCTGATGATGCAAAATGACTTTATTGCGCCAAACATCAACGTGACCGAGCTGGATGAAGGCGCGAAACCGTTTGATATCGTGCTTGAAAAACGTGACGCAAAATTGAATACTGTGATGAGTAACAGTTTCGGTTTCGGCGGCGTAAATGCTTGTCTCATTTTCAAAAAGTGGGAAGGCTAAGCTGCCCAATTTAGGGTGACTTGATGGATGCTCCTTCTGATGCTTTCTTGTGGGTAAAAGCATTACATATTATTGCAGTGGTTTGCTGGTTCGCGGCTTTGTTCTACTTGCCACGGCTGTATGTTTACCATGCCATGAGCGAAGATGCCGTCAGTCATCAACGCTTTGAAGTCATGGAACGCAAGTTGTACCGTGGCATCATGTGGCCAGCCATGTTGGCTACCTTGATTACAGCGCACTTTCTGGTGGATTGGGGTGATGCAACGCGTCATTACCATGAAGCCTTATGGTTTTACCTTAAAGTCGGCCTGGTCGGCTTATTGGTGATTTACCATCTGGTGTGTGGTTATTACCGCAAGAAGCTGATTGGTAATGCACACTACAAGTCACACAAGTTTTGGCGTTATTTTAATGAGATGCCAACCTTGATCTTATTTGCAGTGGTGATTTTAGTCGTGGTTAAACCTACTTTCTAATTCACCCACGCAATCAAAAAAAATCCCCGATCAGTCGGGGATTTTTTATGTCTGAATATTTAATGATTACCACGCTGACGCATACGTGGCTTATACAGCAGTCGATAGGTCACCGCCAGAATAATCAACCATAAAGGACTGATCATCAGAGCTTTTAGAGTGTCAGGTTCCAGGCTTAAAATAATCAAGGCGAATAACAGGAATGCCAATACCACATAAGACATCCATACCTCACCCGGCATTTTAAAGGTCGAGGCGGCATGCTTTTGCGGTTGCTGCTTACGGTAACGGATATAGCACACCATAATGATGCTCCAGATACTAATAAACAGGATCACACACAGCGAACTCGCCAGAGTAAAGGCTTCCATGGTGTTTGGCACAAAATACTGAAATGCTGCCCCCAACATAATAAAAGCACAGGAGAAAAATAACCCTGTGGCTGGTACAGCTCTGCTAGATAACCGCGCCAAAGCTTGAGGTGCTTGTCCGTCACGTGCCAGACCAAACAACATACGGCTGGTCGAGAATACGCCACTGTTCATAGAGGACATCACTGACGACAACACCACCAGGTTCATGATAATGGCTGAAGTTGGAATACCGGCATACAGGAACAAACTCACAAAAGGACTTTGATCCGCAGGAATCAGATGCCATGGTGTAACCGACATGATCATCAGCAATGACAATACATAGAACAGAATGATACGCGTAGGAATGGCATTGACCGCTTTGGGTAAATTCTTTTCTGGATCTTTGGTTTCTGCCGCCATCGTACCGAGCAGTTCCACCCCGACAAAGGCAAACATGGCAATCTGGAAACCTGCCAGAAAACCAGTAAAGCCTTTGGGAAATAAACCACCATGTGCCCAGACATTACTAAAGCTGGCGACGGCGCCACTCGGTGCCTGAAAGCCGCTAAACACCATATAACCACCGACAAAGATCAAACCAAGAATGGCTAAAATCTTGATTAGTGCGAACCAGAATTCAATCTCACCAAACAGTTTTACCGTGACTAGGTTAATCGCGAGAATAAACAGCACACAGCCAATACTAATCATCGCCTGCCCCATCGGGGTAAAGGCCATGCCTTCGGGCAGCCAGAAACTCAAATAGTTAATAATCGCCGCGAGATCGGCAATCCCTACCAGCACCCAACCCAGCCAGTACGACCAGCCAATATAATAGCCAGCACCCGGCCCGATCAGGTCATGGGCCATATCAATAAAAGATTTGTAATGCAGATTGGATAGCAGCATTTCACCCAACGCACGCATCAGGAAGAAGAACATGCCACCAATGATCATATAAATGATCAAAATTGAAGGGCCTGCCAGGGAGATGGTTTTTCCCGATCCCATAAACAGGCCGGTACCGATACAGCCACCAATGGCGATTAACTGCAAATGTCGGTTAGAGAGTTTTCGTTGCAACTCATGCGGCGACGATTTTACGTCTTCTGTGCCCGGGGTGGTTTTCATTTTTACATCCTTTTTAATCTTTACAACAGCATCAAGCTGAATTTACAACGTTCAGTCCTCGAACGCTTATTATGATATTTTCATACTTTTTACTGCGCTGTTCAGTGAGATTTACTGCACTAAAACGACTTAAATCATTGCATGGGAGATTTCAATATCAAAAATTCAATTAAGCTTGAGCTGCAATGACTGCAATTTCAATCAGCCAGTCCGGATTGACCAAATCTGCCTGAATCGTAGCACGTGCCGGCGTACCATGACCTCGTAACCATTCCACCCAAAGCTGGTTTACGGTAGCAAAATCATCTAGATGCTTGACAAATAATTGTGCAGAAAGCAGCTGGCTTTTATCGGTATTTGCCAATGCGAGCAATTCCTCAATTTTTACAAAGACTTCCAGTGTTTGGCCGCGTACATCCAGATCCGTGCTATTTGGCACCTGACCTGATAGATAGACGGTTTGATGATGAATCGTCACCGCACTCATGATTTGATTGCTGTTGAGTCGCTGAATGGCTGTATTGTCCTGTGTCATGCTGATCTTCCTTGTTTGGGATATTTAAATAAAATTTAAACTAAAAATTTAAGCGTCAATCTGGAAATGAACCCGAGCGGTCACCGCACACATCAGCTCATAGCCGATGGTGCCTGAACTGGCCGCCACCTCATCAATCGGCAAAACCACACCTTGGGAAGATTGGCCCCAAAGTACCACTTCACTACCTATATCTGCGTGCGGCAGCGCAGTCAGGTCTACCGCCAGCATATCCATACTGATTCGACCCAATGTCTGTGTTTTGATTGAATCGACCAGCACGGGCGTACCGGTCGCCGATAACCGTTGATAACCATCCGCATAACCACAGGCCACAATCCCGATCCGCATATCCTGTGTGGCAATAAATTTGGAACCATAGCCAATGCTCTGACCTGCCTGGATCATTTGAATGGCGATAATTTCACTGCGTAAGCTCATGCTCGGTTGCAAATTCCAGTCTTGAATCGTGTGTGTTGGATAATCTGGCGAACTACCATAAAGCATGATGCCGCTACGTACGATATCGGAATGGAGGGTTTGATGATGCCGCAGAATGGCTGCGCTATTGCTGAGTGATGTTTTACCTTCAAACCCCTGAATCGTTTTATTAAAAATGAAATGTTGATGTTCAATTCCATCCAATCCAAAACGCTCACCATCCGCATCGGAGAAATGGGTCATATGCGTGATTGAACGGACATTATTTAGTTGATGCAGCTCCTGCCAGATCTCTGCATATTGCTGTGGCTCAAAACCCAGACGGTTCATACCGCTGTTCATTTTCAAAAACACATCAAACTGTGCATCTGGCGCTATTTCGGCAAACTGTTTCAGCCATTGCACTTGATGTCGGGAATGAATGGCAAAGCTCATTTCATGCTTCACACATGCAAATAAATCCTCAAAAGCGAAAATACCTTCGAGCAACATTAGCGGCTTCTTGCATCCCAGCGCACGTAGCCGCGCGCCCTCTTCAATATCCAGAAAGGCAAAACCGTCTGCACCTTCAAGTCCAGCATAGACACGTTCAATCCCGTGCCCATAGGCATTGGCCTTGACCACGGCAAATACCTGACTATTGGGCATACATTGGCGCGCCACACTTAAATTATGCGCAAGCGCCTGTTGATGGATAATTGCAGTAATGGGACGTGGCATACATTCCTCCTTGAATATTCCGCCTCAGATAGTCTTAAGCCGCCTGGTGATAGCGCGCCAATGACAATCCTTCGGTACTAATTTCAGGATCACGTGCCAAAACCAGATCGCTGATTAATTTTCCTGAACCGCAGGCCATGGTCCAACCCAGCGTGCCATGTCCAGTATTCAGGAACAGGTTTTTAAAACGGGTTTTCCCAATAATTGGCGTACTGTCCGGGGTCATTGGACGCAGTCCTGTCCAGAAACTGGCCTGATTCATGTCTCCTCCAGGGAATAAATCACGGGTCACCATTTCCAGCGTGCCGCGACGATCTTCATTCAGACCCAAATTAAAACCGCTCAGTTCAGCCATTCCCCCTACGCGGATGCGCTGGTCGAAACGGGTAATCGCAATTTTATAGGTTTCATCCAGTACTGTAGATTGTGGTGCATAGGCCGGATCTAAAATCGGAATGGTCAGTGAATAACCTTTCACCGGATAGACCGGTAAATTCAGTTCAAGCGGTTTGAGGAAATCACGTGAATAACTACCAAAGGCCAGCACATATTTATCTGCCGTGAGTACCTGACCATTCACCAGAACACCTTTGATCTGGTCACCTTCTACAATCAGCTTTTCAACGTTTTGATTGAACTTAAACTCTACACCCATCCCTTTGGCATGTTCTGCCAGGGCATTGGTAAACAGATAGCAGTCACCTGTTTCATCATTGGGTAAATGCAGACCACCTACCAGTTTGTCTTTTGCCTGTGCCAATGCCGGTTCTACACGCGCCAATCCATCGCGGTCCAGTAGTTCAAATTCAACTCCGGTTTCTTTCAGAACTTCAATATCGCGCTGCACCGCATCCAGCTGCGCATCTTTACGGAAAATCTGCAAAGTGCCTTTTGAACGGTTTTCATAAGAGATGCCAATATCACGGCGCAAATTACGCAAACAGTCACGGCTATATTCAGCCACACGCACCATCCGTTCTTTATTGACTGCATAATGCTGCGCATTACAGTTTTTCAGCATTTGTGCCATCCACTGCAATTGCCACAAGCTGCCATCGACATTAATCGCCAACGGTGCATGATGCTGAAACATCCATTTGACTGCCTTAAACGGAATACCTGGTGCAGCCCAAGGGGTCGAGTATCCTGGAGAAATCTGCCCGGCATTACCGAAGCTGGTTTCTTGCGCCGGACCTGCCTGACGATCCAGCACAGTCACAGTTGCTCCCTGCTGCGCCAGATAGTAAGCGCTTGCCACACCAATCACACCACTACCCAAAACTAATACGCGCATTACCTTAACCCTCAAACATCTTTTCAGTTTATTTCACTAGTATATTTTTGCTTTAATAGTTAAATTCACTATATTCAGACTGTATATTCAGTGGAATAAATATTTTTTCGGGCAGAATTAAAAAAAAGAGGGAAATATTGATGCGCAAATTAGACCGCATTGATCGCATGATTCTGGATATCCTGCAACGCGATGGCCGGATTGCCATTAGCGAACTTGCAGCACGCGTCAATCTATCGACCACGCCCTGTTCAGAACGGGTAAAACGGCTAGAGCGCGAAGGCATTATCATGGGCTATTACGCCCGTTTAAATCCGGAAATGCTGGAGCGCAACCTGCTGGTTTTTCTGGAAATCAAACTCTCCGCCAAATCAGGTGATGTCTTTGATCAGGTGGCACGTAATCTAACTGAGATTCCAGAAGTACTGGAATGCCATTTAATTTCTGGTGATTTTGATTATCTGGTCAAAGCACGTTTAAAAGAAATGAGTGCTTATCGCCGTTTACTGGGGGATTTACTGAAAAAACTGCCCGCTTCTGCCTCCTCTCACAGTTATGTGGTCATGGAAGAAGTTAAAGAAAGTTTATATCTGGACTTGGGTATTTAGTAATGATGGCTTTTTAAAGCTACGGGCAGAAACAACAAAGCCCCAAACGGGGCTTTGAGATCGAACATTGATTGAACTTATTAAACCTTAAGCAGGAATGCGGAGTACCTGTCCCGGGAAAATATCATCTGCATCTTTGAGCAACGGACGGTTGGCTTCAAAAATTTTATTATACTGATTGGCATCACCATAAAATTCTTTTGAAATTTTTGACAAGCTGTCACCTGATTTCACTGTGTAGAACTTACTTTCCGGCTCAGGACTGCTCACTGTAAGCTGATCATCCACTTTGGCGACATGATCAATATTACCCACGGCCAGAACAATCTTTTCACGATCGGCCTGACTTTGTACCTGACCTCTGACCGTCGCCAGATCGGAGGCTGAGTTATAACTGATGGATAAACCAGTGATTGGAAGGCCCAGACTTTTCACATGGCCGAGTAATTTATTTGCCACTTTCTGAGCAGAAGGCTCTGCAGGTTGTGCTGCAGCCGGCGTTGTCGTTGCAGGTGCAGCCTGTGGTTCCGCAGCAGCTGTATTCTTCTTACCGATACCTTTTACAAAATCAAAAAGACCCATAGCGGACTCCATTCTTGTTGTTAATGTCACATCACTCTTATTTTTATAATGAAAACTCTATAGAGATAGTTAGTCATTGGTGACAGAAAGGTAATGGATTGTAAAACCTCTATTCATGTGAAAAGCAAACACAAAAAAACCACCTCAAGGGTGGTCTTTATGTTCAGCAAAGCTGAAATCAGCGATTAACCCAGTTTCTTAGAAACGTAGTCAATTGCAGATTGAACAGTTGTGATTTCGTTAGAATCTTCATCAGGAATCGTGATGTCGAAATCATTTTCGAAAGACATAACAAGTTCAACTAGATCTAGAGAATCTGCACCTAAGTCATCCATGAAAGACGCTTCGTTTTTAATCTCTTCGATTTTGATACCAAGTTGTTCTGCAACTGCTTGCTTAACACGTTGTTCGATATCGCTCACAGGAATTCTCCTCATTGCTTGTGGCGTTTTTAATGCCGTTAGTTTAATTGAATCTAAAAAATTTGGAAAGTTTATACTTGAGCTTAGCTCATATATAAGCCCCCATTTACATGCATAACTGTACCAGTAATGTAACTGGCTTTATCCGAAGCCAGGAAACTTACGGCATTTGCGATATCCTGCGGATCACCTAAACGGTTTAATGCCACCTGCTCAGTCATCTTTTTACGAATTTCTTCGCTTAGCTGCTCAGTCATTTCAGTCGCAATAAAACCTGGTGCTACCGAGTTTACGGTAATCTGACGGCTACCCATTTCTTTGGCAAGGCTACGGCTAAATGCTTCAATACCTGCTTTGGCAGCAGAATAGTTGGCCTGACCCGGGTTGGCAAAGTGTGCCACCACAGAACTGATGTTGATGATGCGACCGAAACGCGCCTTGGTCATGCCTTTGAGTACGCGCTTAGACAAACGGTAAACTGCTTTCAGGTGAATATTTAAAATATCATCCCAGTCATCTTCAGACATACGCAGCAGCAAATTGTCTTTGGTAATACCGGCATTATTGACCAACGCAAGGACTGGACCATAGTTCTGTTCGATGTCTGTTACCAGCCCATCAATCGCTGCACCGTCACGTACATCTAGTACTCTTCCAGCACCATTTTCAGCAAACTGTGCAGATAATTTTTCCGCACCTGCTTCAGACGTTGCAGTACCTATGACAAAATAACCGTCTTGAATCAACTGTTGTGCGATCGCAGCACCAATACCACGACTTGCACCTGTTACCAGAGCAACTTTACGTTCCTGTGTCATGCACTTTTCCCTTCTGCCGCCAATACGGTGTTTAATGCATCTTCCAGACGGGATTGACTGTCCAGTGGAAGTGCTTTTTGAATATTCGGCAAGCGTTTCGCCAAGTTGGTCAATACATTACCCGGACCACATTCTACGATGTACTCAATGCCTTCATCTTGAAGGTATTGTAAGGTTTTGGTCCATTGTACTGACTCATAAAGTTGCGCGGTCAACGCCTGACGCAATTCATCTACATTGGTTGCCGCTTGCGCGCCTACATTTTGTAATACAGGAATGCGTGGCAGCTCAATGGCGGTTTGTTCCAATGCCGGAGCAAACTGTTCAGCAGCAGGTTTCATCAATGAACAATGCGATGGAACCGATACTGGCAATGCAATGGCTTTTCCGCCGTTTTCTTTGGCCAATGCCATCACTGCTTCAACGCGATCTTTATTGCCTGCAACCACAACCTGCCCTTGCGCATTGTAGTTCGCCGCTTCGACAGAACCTTCGCCTGCTGCAGTTGCTTGTGCACACAGCTCAATCACTTTGGCATCGTCCAGACCCAAAATGGCAGCCATCGCACCCACACCCTGAGGTACAGCAGTCTGCATGAGTTTGCCACGCAAGTTCACTAGCTTCGCAGCATCACCCAGGCTTAAAGCACCTGATGCAACCAGTGCGCTGTATTCACCCAGTGAATGGCCTGCAAGATATTTCGGTGCTACACCGCCAGATTCCAACCACACGCGCCATAAGGCAATACTTGCAGTCAGCAATACCGGCTGGGTAAATTCGGTTTGATCCAAACCTTCGCCAGTTTGCGCAATCTGCCACAGATCAAAACCGACGGCTTCAGATGCTTCTGCAAATGTCTCGCGAATACTCGCAAACTGTTCTGCAAGCTCAGCCAGCATACCAGCTTTTTGTGAGCCCTGACCCGGAAACACAAATGCAGTTTTAGTTACGGGCGCTGCTTGTTCGAGTGGTGTAGCAGACATAATAAAATCCTTTCATTCAAGAGGTGTGCTTCTTCAATCCTAACAAGAAGACTGACCAATAAGACCACCTAAATCATTGTGGAGCGCAATTTAGCATGTAATTTTGCTGGCGGTAATTGCCAAATACAACAAAAAACCGATACGCCTAAAAATCAAAGACAAAAAAAAGGGAGCTAAATGCTCCCATTTTTTCTACTAAGCTTGACGCTTAATACATCACCAATTATTCAGCAGATGCTTTAGCGAATAATTGACGACCACGGTAGATACCATCTTTAGATACATGGTGACGACGGTGAGTCTCGCCAGTAGCTTGGTCTACAGTTAATGCATTCTCGGTTAAAGCGTCATGTGAACGGCGCATGTCACGGCGAGAGCGACTTTTACGGTTTTGCTGAACGGCCATGATGGCTCCTTACAAAGATCGAAAAAATGGATCAGAACAAATTCGATTGTCTTATACACAAGAGTATAACACAAAAATTAGTTAAGTTTACCCTTCAAAGCAGCCAAAACTTCAAACGGGTTGTCCCGTTTTTCTTCAGCCACTTCTTCTACGGCAGGTTGATGCTTATGTTCACAAAACTCATGTTTAGGCGACAACGGCATCAACAATAACAGTTCATCTTCTATCAGCGCGAGTAAATCAGCGGTCGCCGGTGCATCATAATCACCTTTGGTCGTTGCTTCACTTTCACCTAGGACGATGAAATCAGCATCCTCATCCAAGCGCTCTATCAGTGACTCATCATCCACAAGTGCCAAATGGAACGAAGAAACCAGTTCAATTTCTACAGTTTCCAGACAACGCTGGCATTCCATAGGAACTTTTGTTTCAACGTGACCATCTAGCCATGCAATACGATGATAGGCATCCATTGATAGCTTACAGTCTATGTTAATCAATTGATCATCAATTGATCCAACAGCTTCACGAGCGATACGAACAAAGCGGGATAAAGGCAGTTGACCTGACCATTTAAAGCCCTGTTCAGCCCATTTAAACGGCTCAATCTGTGCCGGAAAGGTATTTGCTGACATAATTAAGGCGGCAATTCTACAAATTCATCAGTACTCTGTCAAAGATTAAGATACAATTTTGTACTTATTTCGACAGACCATTTGGGTAACTCAAGTCATGCATCTGTTGCAGCCGCAAACAGAAGTGAATGTTTCATCACTCGTTAGCACAATTCCAAGCCTTGATTCTGACAGTTCAACACAACAAGTGCAACTCTCGCCATGGGCGAATTTATCGTCAGAAGCGCAGCAGGTGGACTGGCTCATCTTACACTTTAATCACTGGTTTTCCCATTTAAATGTCACTTTAGTGCGTGGCGAATTTGAACCAGAATATTTCCCTGCAAGTACAAACAGTCCTGCCCGGATCCAGTTTGCCCATGGTTTCTTTAATAGCGCTTTGCATGAAATCAGCCACTGGACCATTGCCGGAGACAAACGCCGCCTGCTGCCTGATCTGGGTTACTGGTATGCCCCGGATGGGCGGACCCGTGAACAGCAGGCTTTATTTGAACAAGTGGAAATCAAGCCACAGGCAATTGAGTGGATGTTTGCCCAGGCTTTTGGCCGTAAATTTCGGGTTTCTTTGGATAACCTGACTGGCGACGGCGGTGATGGTGCCAGCTTTAAAGATAATGTCTACGCTCAAGTACAGGCTTATTTTAATGGTACAGCCAAACTTCCATGTGATGCAGCGCGCTTTATCCAATGTATCTGTATCTGCATCAGAGGTGGCAAAAGTTTACAATCTGATGAATTTATACGTGAAATACTTGATTAAATTACACAAATCTACCTTTTTTATGATTGCCAGATCTTGTCTGAGCGCCACATAATAAGCCATCAGCCCAAGCTTGGAGTAGTCTCTATGCTGCATTTACGCGTACACCCAGACAATCCGCAACCCCGCTTAATCAGTCAGGCAGTGGAACGTATCCGTGCGGGTGATGTGGTGGTCTATCCCACTGATGCGGCCTATGCGATTGGTTGCCAGATTGGGAACAAGAGTGCCATGGAGCGGATTGCGCAAATTCGTGGTCTGGGCCCAAAGCATCAATATGCGATTCTGTGCTGTGATTTGTCCGATATTGCCACTTATGCCAAGGTGGACAATGCCATGTACCGTTTGCTGAAAAATAATACACCGGCTATTACGACCTTTATTTTACCTGCGACCAGCGAAGTCCCGCGTCGGTTGATGCATCCCAAGAAAAAAACCATTGGTCTGCGCATTCCAAATAATCCGGTGTGTCAAATGTTACTGAAAGAACTCGGTGAACCGCTGTTGACCTCTACCCTGATTTTACCGGGTCAGACTGACCCACTCGATGATCCTTATGATATTGAAATGCAGCTGGGCAAACGCATTGATGTTTTTGTAGATAGTGGTTTAGGCACGTTGAGCACAACTTCTATTGTAGATTTATCCGGTGATCATCCAGAAGTGATGCGTCGTGGTATGGGAGATGTCAGCGCCTTTGAATAAACGACGCTTGAGAAATTCCTACAAACATTCGGGGAGTCAAAATGAATGGATTTATTTTATCTCCTGCTAAATCAGCATGAATTTTCTGCACAGGATTTAATCTATGCAGAACTGCCTTGGACACTGCAATCCAAGGCAGTCATGGTCGAAGCACATTTTCCTTCCCATCCCACTGTAAATATTGATCATACTGAGTACCAATTTTTCCTGACGTTGGCTGTAGCGAGACAGTTGTTGCAGATCTATTCAAACCAAAATGTATGCCTGGCAGAGACTTGCCAACGTATCATTGAATTTGCGACCAAGGAATACAATCATTCCTCACCATGAAAATCTAAAAAAGCATAGGGTGAGAGGTTGCAGTTCTATTCTTTTCAATTCGACAGGTATGCAATGGTTGCCAAAACCAGTTTAGGAATCTGAACTACGTTCATAATGACGAACTGCAATGAAATTTGGGCATTGCGATAGCTTCTGTTCATGGTGCATGAGTTCCTCGCCCAGCTTATTTTTCAGATACACATGAAAAATGATCTGATCATCTTCCAGTACATTCAGCATCGCCGTACGTGCTTTGGGTTCCATGACTTTAAAGGAATTGATCGACTCACAAGACATGGCTTGCATATCCAGTTTAATCCGCTCATCCAGCTGGTCGCCCTCATAAGCCATATGCCGCATGTAAAAACGAATATTGGGATATTGGTCCAGCACACTAAAATCCATTTTCATGGCCTGCATGACAGGTCGGGCCTGTTCCGCAAAAGCTGAAAATCCACCTGATTTCAGTCCTGTGCGTGCTTCATCTTCAAGCTGCATAATCTGATATTTGGGATAAGCCCAAAATCCCCCGAATGCGATCATCCCAATAACAACCAGAATAAGTGGCATGCTTTCTTCACCTTTTTATTGATTTTTGTGATTCTTGACTATTTTTCGAGAGTATAGCGGTATTTTTGACCAAAAATTACGGGGAAATATTTTATTAATACTTATTAATTTTATGTTTTTTAATGGGAAATCCGTTTAAAAATCATTCGATATCTGCCAGCTAGCTTATTTACTCTTTTGAGGAGAATCACTGTATTGATCGAGTTTTGAAGTGAATCAACTGGCATCATCTACCAGATACGCTTAATTATGAGAGCCAATTTAAAGTGAAAATCACCGCTGCATTTCCCGCCCGGTTCTGCCATTTTCCTTTGTGCTATTTTAAAATCGCAGATAAATTCCATTATTTTTTTAAGTTTTTATGGCTTTGACGGCTTATTTAATTTATTTAAAGTTACTTTTCCAGTACAATGACAACGCTTAATCCTGTGCTTTTCTTTCGATCAGATACCGAAAATCAAGCCTTTACATGCCTTTGAAAATTCGCGTGGCCTATAATTGTAATGACTCAAATTATCCATAACACTATGGAATCTGCTCCGCACATTCGGGTTCTGGATGAATGGCAGGATACAATTCCAGAGGATCTGTACATTCCTCCAGCGGCATTTGAAATCTTATTAGAACATTTTGAAGGCCCACTCGACTTTTTAATTTACCTGATTCAAAAAAACGGTTTTGATCTGTTACAGGTCGATATCGCGCCGATTGCAGCGCAGTATTTGTCTTATATGGACGCGATGAAATCCCTGAATATCGAGCTGACGGCCGACTATATGGTGATGGCGGCCTTACTGGCAGATCTGAAATCACGTTTGCTTTTGCCGAAACCGAAAAGCCTGACTGCGATTGAACAGGATCCAAAACAAGAACTGATTGACCGTTTAGAAAATTATTTAAGAATTAAACAGGCAGCAGAACGTCTGGGCCAGATGCCGATTCTGGAACGTGACACTTTCACCACCAACGTCAGTTTGGGCGAAATCCAGCAGCCGAATGAAGGCTATTCAAGCGATTTATTGCGTGATGCCTTGCTTTGTATATTTAACCGTCCTGAACCGGTGATTCATCAGGTGCAACAGGAACCGGTACTGCTGGAAGAACGTATTGCCTATATTGAAAGTTGTATTGAAACTGGCGCAATACTCAGCTTTAAGGACTTGTTAAAACCGAGCCAAGGCCGTATGGGTATGGTGGTAACCTTTATGGCGGTGCTGGAACTGACCCGACAACAAAAAATTCAGATTATTGCTACAGGTATTGAAGCCCCGCTCGCGATTCAAGGAGCCAGTCAATGACACTCGATCAAAATACGCTGTTATCTGCAGAAGATAATCTGCATGAAGTATTGATGCAGCTTGAAGCCATTATTTTTGCCAGCGACTCCGCGGTTTCATTGGCTCGTCTGAAAGAAACTTTTCAGGATCGCTATAGCAAGCAGGAATTACGCCAGTATTTACAACAACTTTCCATGCTGATGCATGGTCGTTCAATCGAACTGATTGAAACAGCACAAGGTTATCGTTTTCAAGTGCGTGCAAAATATCGTAATATTATTGCACAGACCTGGCCTGAGCGACCGGCTCGCTTGTCGCCTTCATTACTGGAGACGCTTGCGGTGATTGCCTATCACCAGCCAGTGACTCGAGCGGATATTGAACAGATTCGTGGTGTCACGAATAACAGTCAAAACTTGCGTACGCTGTTTGACTGGAACTGGATTAAAGAGTCTGGATTTCGTGAACTCCCTGGAAGACCTGCGTTGTTAATGACAACGCCACAATTTTTAAATGCGTTTGGCCTGAATAGTTTGGGCCAATTGCCTCCCCTGCAGGATGCCAAGGAAGCTTTTATGGCCCTCGATGCGAATGCACCGAAGTCATAAATAGGTGAACTGTTGATAATTATTTCTAAGGTTATGCTGTCATGAGTGAAAAGTTGCAAAAGGTGCTTGCACGCGTTGGTTTGGGTTCTCGCCGTTATATGGAAGAAGTCATTGCCGCGGGTCGTGTAAGTGTCAACGGGCAAATTGCCCAAGTGGGTGAACGAATCGAACCAGGTGATGAGCTTCGCATCGATGGTCGTAAAGTTGCCTTCCAGATTGAAGACGAAATCCGTCGTCGTGTCATTATTTACTACAAGCCTGAAGGCGAGATCTGCTCACGTAGCGATCCTGAAAACCGTCCGACTGTATTTGAACAGCTGCCTGCTATTCCGGGCGATCGCTGGGTGATGGTCGGTCGTCTGGATATTAACTCCACCGGTCTACTCTTGTTCACAAATGATGGTGAACTTGCGAATCGCTTGATGCACCCATCGAATGAAATCGAACGTGAATATGCAGTTCGTGTCATGGGTGAAGTAACGCCACAAATTCGTAACAACATGCTTAAAGGCGTGGTGCTAGACGATGGTCCGGCAAAATTCGAATCTTTCTCTGAACTGGGCGGTGACGGGATCAACCGTTGGTTCCAGGTCGTGGTGAAAGAAGGTCGTAACCGTGAAGTACGTCGTATCTTTGAATCACAAGGCCTGAAAGTCAGCCGTCTACTGCGTACCCGTTATGGTACTGTGATTTTGCCACGCGAACTGCGTACCGGTCGCTGGATTGAACTGGATAAAAACGATATCGACAACCTGACCAAAGCTGTGGAATTGAAGCCACGTCAAGGTACAGGCTTGTTTGGTATGGCGAAACGCCGTAATGAACGTATGCAAGACAAACCGATGGCTGCGCGCCGTGGCGGTTTCTTGCGTCAGCAACGTCGTGACAGCGATGAGCAACCACAAAACAACACTGGCCGTGAGCGTCGTGATGAAAATGCTTATGGTCGTCGTGACAGAGCTGAAAACCAGAATGGCACTCAGTTTGTGCGTCGTGAAAACCGTCCTGATCAAGGTTTTGGTCGCCGCGAAGAGCGTGATGAAAATGCGCCGCGTCGTCCATACGGTGTCAACAAAGGCTTTAAAAAGTTTTAATTAAGATAAATAAAAAAAGTCAGGCACATTGCCTGACTTTTTTTATGCCTTATGTATCAGGCACTTTGTGGAATCCCTTGCGGAATGGCACCGAGTAAACGCTTGGTATATTCATGCTGTGGGGATTGATACAGCTCATCCGAATTGGCAATTTCCACCAGCTCCCCATGATTCATCACCATGATCTGATCAGAAATATATTTTACTACCGACAAATCATGCGAAATAAAGATATAGCTCAGTCCAAATTCATCCTGTAAATCTTGTAGTAAATTCAGCACCTGCGCCTGTACTGATACATCCAGCGCCGAAACCGATTCATCACAGATTAAAATCTCGGGTTTTAAGGTCAGGCAACGTGCAATTGCAATCCGCTGGCGCTGACCACCGGAAAACTCATGCGGGTAACGATAAAAAGCCTGTGCAGGCAAGCTGACCCGCTCCAACAGATCCAAGGCCATTTGTTTGCGCTCTGCATCATCCTGACCAATTTTATGAATCTGCATCGGTTCCATCAGGATTTGTCCAACAGTAAAACGTGGATTTAGAGAAGCATAGGGATTCTGGAAAATGATCTGGATTTTACGTTGATACTGGGTAAATTCCTGTTCCGACATGTCCAAAATATCCCGACCCTGAAACAGTGCTTTACCGCCCGTAGCCTGTTGCAGACGCATCAGCAATAAACCGATGGTGGTTTTACCCGAACCAGATTCCCCGACCAGCCCTAAGGTCTTGCCTTTGGCCAGTTGGAAAGAAATTCCTTTTACTGCTTGAAACTCATCTTTGCCAAACAGTCCTTTACGACTATAAAAAGATTTTTTCAGATCCCGTACATCCAGAATAATTTCCTCTCCGCCTTTTAGTCCACGTGAACGTTGCGGAAGCTGAGTATTCAGGCGGATATCTTCCAGCCAGGTTGAGCCATCCTGTTTCATAAAATCACTAATCATCGGCAAACGTAGCGGACGTTGCGAGAGTTGCGGGCGGCAGTGCAACAAGGCTTTGGTATACATGTCCTGAGGCCGGTCCAGCACCTCCCGAACCGGACCCTGTTCACGGATTTCCCCATGGCGCATCACAATCACCTGATCGGCAATTTCACCAACCAATGCCAGATCATGGGTAATAAACAGCATCGACATCTGGCGACGCTGACGCAGCGATTCCAGCAAGTCCAGAATCTGCTTTTGAATAGTCACATCCAGGGCTGTGGTCGGTTCATCTGCAATCAACAGTTTAGGTTCACAAGCAATGGCCATGGCAATCATGACGCGTTGCTGCTGTCCACCGGAAAGCTGCCCCGGATAGGCATCAATTTTAGTTTCTGGCGCAGGGATCCCCACTTCTTTGAGGAGCTCCAGGGTACGTTGCCGCGCCTGTTTTTTATTCATGCCCAAATGTAGTTGCAGGATTTCTGCAATCTGCATGCCTACTGTAAATACCGGATTTAGCGAAGACATCGGCTCCTGAAAAATCATGGCAATGTCTTTGCCACACATCTGGCGCATTTCACGGGTTTTAAGCTTGAGCAGGTTTTTCCCTTCAAAGATGATCTGGCTATCTTTTGAAATACGTGCGCTTTCTGCCGGAAGCAGGCCCATAGTGGCGAGAGAAGTAACCGACTTGCCACTCCCCGACTCACCTACCAGTGCAACCGTGGTATTGGCCGGAATCTCGAAAGAAACCCCTTTTACGGTCTCAATATATTCTTTATTTTCACCTTTAAAACTGACTCGCAGATTTTCTACGCGAAGTAACGCAGGTACTGTGCTTGGATTGATTTCAGACATCGTTGCGCTCCTATTTCAGTTTTGGATCTAATGCATCACGGAGTGCATCGGTAAACATCGAGAAAGCAGTCACCAATACCGCCATGGCGATTGAGGCTGCCGCCAGTTGCCACCATTTACCCAAAATCAGCTCGCTTTGCGCTTCATTTAGCATACTGCCCCATGACACTACCCCGATAGGCACACCGAAACCAAGGAAGCTCAAAATGACTTCAGACTTGATAAATGCCACCACCAGAATAGACATCTGTACCAGGGCAATATGGCTGACATTGGGAAAAATATGGACAAACATACGACGCATATTACTCACGCCAATCGCCTTGGCAGCCAGCACATATTCACGTGCCGTATGTTTCATGTATTCGGCACGAACCAAACGGAAGACCCCGGTCCAGCCAGTCAGACCTAAAATCAGGATGATTGATAAAATACCTTTCTGCTGTAACACTGCGGCAATGGCCAAAACCAGCAACAGATAGGGAATTGAGGTAAAGATATTATAAAACCAGTTGAGGACATCATCGACCCAACCACCAAAATACCCTGCTATTGCACCCAGTGCAGTCCCAATCAGTACAGCGACAAAGGCTGCAATCAATCCAACCAGAATCGAGGTTTCAGCCCCCTTGATGGTTTTCTGTAAAACATCCTGTCCCCATTTATCTGCACCGAAGACTAGACTTTGCTTGAGTTCCCCACTTTCATCCATCAGCTGGCCGCCGAGCTCCTGATTAATGGCCTTCATGTCTTCTGCCAGCGGATCGACCACGCCATAATAATCGATGCCCGCACCAGCACCCTGCTCAGCAGCAATTTCAGCATTCAATTCAGCAATGACATCTTTTAAAGGATCAACTGGATTGACCGGTACAGCAACAGATTCTGTACCCTGTTCTGCATCAGATCCAGCCGGAACTGGCGCTGCACTGATAAAACTCGGCGGTGCATAGCTGACCGCTACTTCTTTATTCCAGTCTTTGGCAATCAGGCCGCTCATTGACAGTACCAGCAGCAGCAGATAAAACAGCACCACATACAGGGAAAACATGGCAATCCGGTCACGTTTCAAACGGCGCATGGCCAGTTGCCATAAGCCTGTTGAAGCCGATTCAGGTGCTGCTTCAGCCGCTTGTTCTTTTTTAAATATCGCACTCAGCATAATTCACCTACTTCAACTGTACACGCGGATCGACCCATTTATAGATCAGATCGGCAATCAGGTTGAATATCATGGTCGCAGCAGCGACATAGACTGTAATGGCTTTAATCACAGGAAAATCGGAACGTTCTACTGCAATAATGACTTCACGGCCAATTCCCGGAATACCAAAAAAACGCTCAATCAGGAAAGCACCGATCAGCAGTGCCGGAAGTCCTGCCATCACATCGGTAATAATCGGAATGGAGGCATTGCGCAGGACATGCACGCCCATGATACGGTTTTCACCCAAGCCTTTGGCACGCGCAGTACGTACATAGTCCTGATTAACTTCATCCAGTACGAAACTACGATACAGGCGTAATGTTGGTGCAATACTCACCACCAACATAATCAGCACAGGTAGCAAGGCGTATTTGAAAAGATTATCAGCGAAATTATCGCTCCAGCCCTGTACTGGGAACCAGCTCAATTCATAAGCCAGGAAATACTGGAACACAATGATGTACACCAGAATACTGATCGACATACCGATCGTACACAGCATCATGATCATACGATCGGTCAAAGAACCACGAACCGAAGCCACACCCAAAGCCAGAATGATAGAAATAATGGTTTGCAGAATGGTCAGTGGAATCAGAATGGTCAGTGACGGCCCCAAACGTGTGGTAATAATCTGTGCCACCGATTCTCCGGTACTCCAGCTCACCCCATAATCAAAGGTTAAAATCTGCTTGATAAAGATCCAGAGTTGTACGTAATACGGTTGATCCACACCCAGTTGCTGACGGATGTTCTCAATCTGTTCCGCATTGGCCATTTTACCGGCCAGAATATAGGCAGGGTCTCCGCCCACCCAGTTAAACAGCAGGAATATCAGCAAAATCACCCCGAGCATGGTCGGGATCATTTGCCAAAGCCGTCGAATAATATATGCCAGCATCGCTTGCCTTCCTTAATTTTTTCCAGAGATTTCATTAAAGAAAGCTTTGCTGTCCGGATCACGACCCAAGAAGTCTTTCACCATTTGCTCGCCATGCTTTTGTCCGCCTTGAGCCAGGACCGTATTACGATAATGCGCACCGACTTTCTTGTCCATGAGCTGATCACCAAAGGATGAAAGCATATCCAGGGCAATGACTTCAGACCACATATAGCTGTAGTAACCTGCCTGATAGCCGCCCATCAGATGCCCGAACTGTCCCGGGAACTGCTGACCGCTGACATAACCCAAGGCGGTCTTGCCTTCCATATCCTGCCAGAGTTTTAAAGGCTCAATGTTTTTTGCATCTTTACCATGCAAGGCCATATCATATTGGGCATATAAAGCCTGACGGGCATAATGCAGGCCTCGGCCGTAATTCTTCACATTCTTTAAGCGCTCGGTCATGGCAGCATCCACCCGAGGACATGTCGGCTCACAGTAATCTGCTACTTTTGACAAGGTTTCCAGACGACGTGCCCACTCTTCGTACATCTGTGACGGCGCTTCAACAAAGTCACGCTCTACCGAAGTACCAGATTGTTCTGTATAGCGGGTCTTCGAAAGAATCCCGTGCAAGGCATGACCCATTTCATGCACAAAGGTTTCCAGTTCATTGCTGTTCAAGCCCTTACGGTTAAAATTGGTCACCAGTACCGATACCGGACGACGCTGATTCAGGGTACTGCCGCCATAAGCTCCCCAGACAGCTGCATGCCCATATTTGCCTTCACGCGGGTATTTATCAACATATAATCCGCCCAGGAATTCGCCCGTAGCCTTGTCATGTACCGCATAATATTCCACTTCATCATGCCAGGCCTTGACTTTCACCGGCTTGAACTCAATGCCATAGAGTTCCGAAGAAATAGAGAATAACCATTTTTGCGATGCTTCTGTCGGGAAATAATCCCGCAATTTTTCCTGGTCTACCTTGTATTTGGCCTGACGCAGTTTTTCACTCCAATAACCCTGATTCCAGCGTGTAATTTCTGCTTTCTCTAACGGAACTTTTAAAGTTTCAGCCTTGAACTGGCGTAATTGTTCTACATCCTGCTTTTCTAGAGGTGCAACTTTGGCATAAACCTCATCCAGAAAACCGTTCACTGCTTCCGGAGTTTTGGCCATGCGGAATTCAAGCGCAGAATGGGCATAGCTTTCCTTGTCAAAAAGTTGTGCCATTTCATAACGCAGATCAATGGCCTTTTTCATGAATTGCAGGTTTTGTTCGGTCCCGCGACGCGTGTAAGCGGTCTGGTAACGTTTGCGTGCTTCATCACTTTCTGCCAGCTCCATAAAAGGCTGGTATTCCGGATAATCAAAGCCGAGCAGATAATTGCCCTTTTCATTTTTCTTTAAATTTGCGATGTAACTTTCTGGCAGGCCTTTCATTTCAGCTGGAGTAAATTCAACTTTTTCAGGGTTATCCCGCACATTTTTGGAAAAGTCCTGTCCCAGTTTGGTACTTTCTTCAATAATTTCTTTCAGTCGTTTCTGTTTTTCTGCACTGAGTTGTACCCCGGTGTTCTCAAACTGCTCCAGAATATCTTCTAAAAATTTCTGATCAATCGGATCACTGGCTTTCAGTTTCTTGAACTGGGCATACAGTTTCGGATTCTGATACAGGGTGGTCTGGTATTTGCTGATTTTAAGTTCACAGTCATCGGCTGCCTGACGCAATGCAGGATCCGGATCGACATTACTGTACAACCCTACTGCAGCACCGAAATCACGGGCTTTGGCATGCAATTCATCCCATTCAGCCAGATAAGGCCCGGCCTTGGCTTTATTTTTAATTTTCTTATTTTCAAATATCTGGATATCTTTTTGCATGGAGTCCAGACTGGCATCACATAAAGACGGAATTTCTGCAGCCTTGAATAATGGCAGCAGCTGTACTTGGGTATCTGCCGCTACACCTTGATATCCCCCCATCATCATTAAACATAAGGTACTTAATTTTAAAGATTTTGATTTCATATTCATCTCCAGATTTTTTCTTACTTTTTCGTATTAATATCGATATACATCCATTCTGAAGACAGAATCGGATGGGACTTATGTCCAATAATTTGGGGTTGGGTCAAAGCGTTACGGTAGGTGCTATAGAGCATCAGGGTCGGCATGTTGACTTCTAGAATTCGGGTCATTTTGCGGTAGAGCAGATCACGCTCCGGTCCAGGCGGCATGCTCTGGGTTTGTTCGTATAGACGGTCGAATTCAGGATGCTTGAAACAGGCATTGTTGGTGACATTGACATTCTTGCCATAGAACAACTGCATAAAGTTGTCAGCATCCGGATAATCGGCAATCCATGCAGAACTCTTAAACATGGTTTTACATTGCTTTTCCAGCTTGATGCCTTCAGCGAATGGCATGGCCTTACTGGTCAGCTGAATATGGATACTGTCCAGGGTCTTTTTCCAGAATTCACCCTGCTGCTGGCCCCGACTGGTATTCCCAGTAATCAGTTCAATCACCAGAGGTTTACCTTCAGGCGTCTTTCGCCAGCCATCTGCACCGATCTTGTAGTTATAGCGGTCGAGCAACATGTTGGCTGCTTTGACTGAATAGGGAATACTGCTTTTATAGGACGGTGAATAGCCTGCTACTCCTGGGGGAATAGGCATATGCAGTTTTGCGCCATCTCCCTTAAGTAATACATTGATCATATTTTCTACAGAAAATGCCATCGCCATGGCACGACGTAAGGCAATTTTTTCTGGTGCGAAACCACCCACGACCGGGTTTTGCATATTCCAGTAATGGTAACTAATGGAGGGCTCTAAAATACGTGACAGCTTTACTCCCTGCTGGGCCAGCTCAGGCTTTAATTTATCACCATCGAGGGCTTGTACGACGATATCGCCCTCAATTTCGAGCAGGTCCAGTTCATTCTTCTTAAATGCCAGCATCCGGGATTGCGCTTCTTCAATAACACGCACATCAATAGTGCCGATTTGAGGCATTTTTTTGCCCTGCATGGCTTTTACAATGGCATGATCTTCTGCACCACTGGCTTTAAAGTCCCAGACAAAACCACGATAAGCTGGATTTGGTTTTAAGATAATCCGTGAGCCTGGTGTCCAGCGACTGAGCACATAAGGACCAGTTCCCACTGGCCTATTCATGACCCAACCCGCTTTGTCTTTATATTTTTCAATCACTTCACGAGCTACTGCAGCGGCAGGCCCATGTGCCAGCAACATCGGAAAGTTCTGATCCGGATTATTCAGCTTTAATATCAAGGTATAGCGGTCTGGGGTCTGAATACCTTCAAACGGATTTTCATAGGCTTTGCCATTCTTTTTGGTTAGGGCCATCCATGCGTCCAGCCCTTTAATTCGGCCATCCAGCAACCAGCTGTTCGGTGAATGCAGCTTTGGGTCCAGTAGACGTTTCAAGCTATAAGCATAGTCATACGAAGTCAGTTCACGTTTTTTACCGCCAAAGACCGGATCATTGGCAAAATAAATACCCTTTTTGATTTTGATGGTATAAGTCAGGCCATCCGCACTGACTTGAGGCAGACTGACCGCAGTCAATGGCACTAATTTTGCTGGCGAGGCCAGATAATCATAGGTAAATAAGGTTTCAAAAATCGCGGCATTAATTTTGGCTGAATAACGGTCATGGATATAACCCGGATCAAAACCGGTTTCAGCTGCCAGAAATACTGTTTTTAAAACCTTATTCGGGTTGGCAGGATTGCTAGCCCATGTGGACGCGCCCCCTGCCATCATCAAACCAGCCATTAGCACCCCACTGGCCAGTTTTTTTAAAGTATTTTTATTCACATTCATACTGGTTCTTAATCTTCTCAAGTTATTTTTTAACAGGTTCAATATCCATATATTGCCAAACTGCTCTGGTCACCGGATGGGCCTTAAAACCCTGTACATGCGGATGAATCAACCAGTTACGTATACGAGTATTGTGCAGAATCCATGGATTATCGGCTTCCATCTGACGGTTCATCTGCTCATAATATGGCGTCCGCTGCTGCGGCGGCAGTTTCATCGCAGTCTGGTACAATGCGTCATAGGCTTTTGAGGTATAGCAACTCAGGTTGCCTTGTTGCGCATTTGGCCCATACAGTAACTGGGCAAAGTTTTCCCCTTCAGGATAGTCCGCAATCCAGGCTCCACCCCACATCATATGTTTGCATTGAGTGGCTTCTTTTAAATTGTCAGCAAAATTACTGACCTTGAATTCAATTCGCACCCCGATCGCATCCAGATTCTTTTTCCATAACTCTGCAGAAATCACCGAAGAGCTTGAGCTGGTTGAATTCATTTTTAATATCAAAGGTTTGCCATCAGGCAGGGTTCGGTAACCATCAGCACCTTTCTTATAACCAAAGCGGTCAAGCAGTTTATTGGCCAGTAATGGGTTATAAGCAATACTGCTTTTATACTTCGGGTCATGTCCACCCACTCCCTCTGGCAAAATCATTTCAGCTTTATCGGCATGACCTTTGTACAACTGCTGGATAGCTTCTTTCTGGTTATAGGACAAGGCGAGAGCACGACGTAAAGCAATTTTTTCCAGTGAATTTCCACCAATTAACGGATCACGCATATTCATGATGGTATAGGTAATTTCCGGTTCTTTATTCGGATAATGCAGGATGCCTTTTTTCTTGTATTCGCTTTTCAGCTGCTTATTTTCCAGTGCCTGTTCGGCGCCGCTCGCAGTGAGTTTGTCATAGTCCAGTTGTCCAGACTTTAAAGCCAGCCAGCGAGACTGTTCTTCTTCAATAATACTGATTTTGACCTTGCCAATTTGCGGCATCTGCTTGCCTTGCATGGCTTTGACAATACGTTGATCCCATTCGGAACCATCGCCCTTAAAGTTCCAGACAAAACCGCGATAATTCGGGTTGGCAGTCAGTTCAATACGGCTACGCGGCACATATTTGTGTAACTGATACGCCCCTGTTCCAACCGGATGCTGACCTGCCCGATGACCATAATGTTCGATCGCTTCCCGTGCGGTACCACTAAAAGCAACATAGGCCAGAATATATGGAAAATTCAGATCGGAACGGGTCAAGGTGATTTGTAAAGTATATTTATCTAGTGCTTTTAAACCGGGAATAGGCGCATCGTAGTTGAACTTGCCAGTTTTTTTAGCCTGCTGGATGACCTGATCTGCCCCAAGGATTTTTCCCTCAATAAAAGAAAAAGACGGAGAATGATTTGTGGGATCCATGATCCTTTGCATGGAGTAGATATAATCACGTGCCACCAGTTCACGCTTCTTGCCCTGAAATACAGGATCAGGACTAAAATAAATTCCTGGCTTGATTTTAAAGGTATAGACTTTGCCATCCTGTTCAACCTTGGGTAAGGATTCGGCGGTATTTGGTACCAGAATTGCCGGCCGCGCCAGATAGTCATAACGCAATAAAGGTTCAAAAATGGCTTCAGCAACGCTACCACTATAAAAATTATAGGTTTTGACCATATCAAAACCATCATCAGGTGCTTCGAAAGCCAAGTTTAAAACTTTATCCGGATGTGCAGATGATTTTGCCCAAGAGGCTTGCCCCGTAGTCATGGCCAAGGCCAAAATTGTCATGCTGAAAAGTGCTGATTTCAAATTTGTACCTATTCTTGATCTTGAAGTTTTATTGCTATAGGAAGTCTTTAACACATCATCCCATATTTGCTTCAATGGATGGGTCAAAGCTGGACAGATGGAATAAAATGAACAAAGCGAATTTCATGCCATCCTCGAAAAATAACGATTTTTTCCTGTTATTACCTCAAAAAAGCTTATTTTTATTAATTATTTAAAACATTATCAATAACATAATATTTTCCATGAATCATTAATTTAATGTTTATTCTTAAAATCTAGATTCAAACCTAGTCTGCACAAAAATAAACCAGACCTGTTTCATATTATTGCATCCTCCCACTACTTCAACCCAAGAAAATACATACATAAGCAAATGAAATATATAATTATTATCTTATTAAATTATTGTATATTTTATGTAAAAATTATGCACCATGATTAAACTTTATTCAATTTCTCTTTCAGTTTTAGATTCCTTTCTTATTCATTAAATATTTATTTTTTACTTTCTCATGGTTTCCTATAGAGACTTTCTTCAGATTTTAAACCCTACTCTCTTAATATTTCTTCATCAGAATTTAGTAAATCTCTAAAAAAACCAAATTAAATATAATTCTTTCAATCACTTAATGTTTTTTAAAGTTAATAATTTATAAGTTGGCATTCGCTTTGCTTAAGTCCTCCCAGCACTACTTCACATAACAAAAGGGTGAAAATTACGATGAAAAAAAACAAATTGGTCGGATCTATGGGGGCTCCAACAGTTGGCAAGACAATACTCAAGTTAAGTACGCTTACCTTAAGTATGATGTGCTTGTCTTTGGCACATGCAGCCGATGAACCAGAAAACTCTGCCGCTCAACCTACCAAGGTTCAAAAAGTGACAGTGACAGGTTCATCTATTAAAGGAGTAGCTGCACAAAGCGCCTCACCAATCACGATTATTAAAGGTGAAGATCTGGTGAATCAGGGGGTAACCACTGTAGAAGAAGCATTGATGAAAGTCAGTGCCAACCAAGCAAGTTATGTCACAGCACAAAATGTCGGTGCCAGTAATACCAGTGGTTCAACAGCAAATTTACGTGGTCTTGGTTCGGATAAAACTTTAGTTTTAATTAATGGTCGCCGTGTTGCAAGCAGTGCATTTGGTACCGATTCAACCAACTTAAACAACATCCCTCTCGCATTGGTAGAGCGCATTGAAGTCTTACGTGACGGCGCATCTGCAGTTTATGGTGCAGATGCAGTGGGTGGTGTAATCAACTTTATTACGAAAAAGCAATATGAAGGCGTGGGCATTACTTTAGGTGGTCAAATTCCTGAAGAAAAAGGCGGCGAAAAAATTGACGTTTCGATTTTTGGGGGATATGGCGATCTAGATGAACAAGGTTTTAATGTCTACGGTGTGATCGATTACCGAAAACAAGATACGATTTGGGCAAAAGACCGTAAAGTCAGCCGCCGTGGTGGGGTACTTCCTGAATTAGGAATTGATGGCAGTTCAGCAAATGCTTTCCCTGCAAACTTCTACGATCCTATCACAGGTATTTTGGGTAACCCTTATGGGGATAATTGTTTAAATACCAAAGATACTGTTGCTGAAGATGGTTTCTGTTATTTAAATACCCAAACTGTTATTGGTATTGTGCCTGAACAAGAGAATCTTTCTGCGTTAGGTCGCGCAACTTTCAAATTGTCAGATAACTTTAATGCGATTGGTGAGTATATCTATGCACGTGATGAAGTAACCACTTCAATTGCGCCTGATGTTTATAGTCGTAGTGTGACCTTGCCTTATGCCAGTCAATACTACCCTGGCAAAGGTATTACTCCAGCAGTTGATGGCTTGGCGACTAACACATTACAACTGTATCTACGTTCACAAGGCGGTAACCGTGTTTCTAAGTCAATTAACGAATCGAACCGTATCTTTGCAGGGATTGAAGGTGAAGCATACGGTTGGGATATGAATGGTGGTGTTACTTATGCAAAAAGTGATGCGACTGACAGTTTCGTAAGTGGTTATTTAAACCGCAGTAGAGTTCAGGCTGCACTTGATAATGGAACTTTAAACCCATTTGGCCCACAAGCAGCAGCCAATGCCGGCTTATGGAACACTTTTGATGTCAAAGGCGATACCAATCAGGCATCTTTAGAATCCACTACAATTGACTTTACCGTGAGTCGTCCAATCTACACACTGCCTGCAGGTGATGTCGGTTTTGCACTCGGTGGCAGTTTCTCCAAACAAGACTGGGAAGCAACTGTAAATTCTGAAATTGTTGCTCAAGTTCCAGGCAGTGGTATTGATCCAAATAAACCAAAAAGCTCAGGCGATCGTGACATTAGTGCAGTATTTACTGAACTCCAAGTACCTTTATTGACCAACCTGGAATTACAGTTAGCTGCTCGTTATGATGACTATAGCGATTTTGGTGACACCTTTAATCCTAAAGTGGCTTTACGTTGGGAACCAGCTAAAGAACTCATGTTCCGTACTTCTTACAGTACTGGTTTCCGTGCACCAAGCTTATATGAGGTCAATGCTCCTTCGGTCAGAACTTGGACTGGTGCAAGATATAATGACCCGATTCTTTGCCCGGGTGGTACACCAACTGAAACCAGATACCAAACTGAATGTAATACCCAGTTTATCCGTACACAAGGCGGCAATTCTGAACTAGGTCCAGAAGAGTCAACATCTTACATGGCTGGTTTTGTCTTTGAACCGATCAAAAACTTAGTTTTCACTGCCGATTACTACAATATCGAAATTGAAAACTTAGTGGGAACGATTGGTGAAGCATCAATTTTTGGTGATCCAGAAAAGTATGCTCAATACTTTGTTCGTAATGCAGAAGGTCGTATCGATCATATCTCAACTAACTTGATTAACTCCGGTGGCTTGAAAACCCAAGGTATTGATTTGAGTTTGAACTATCTTTCTCCAATGACGGCAACTGGCCGCTTCGGTTTTGGTATTGACGGTACTTATGTGATCAAAATGGATTACCAAAGTGAACCAGGCGGCGAGTGGGAAGGTTATGTCGGTGTTTATGATGACCCAGCAGTGGTTCGCTGGAAACATACTGCAAACGTGAACTGGTCTTATGAAAACTGGAGAATGGTGTTTGAACAACAGTTCGTTCGTGGTTATGAAGACTATTCAGAAGAACGCGATGTTGCTGACTACACCGTATACAACATTTCTGGCACTTACAAAGGATTTAAAAATCTGGAGCTAACTGCCGGTATTAAAAATATGTTCGATGCAGAACCACCTGCCTCTGACGTAATGGATAACTTCCAATACGGTTATGACCCACGTTATAGCGATCCAACAGGCCGCGCTTACTTCTTACGTGGTACCTATAAATTCTTTTAATTAATTACTTCGCAAACACTGCTGCCAAGCGGTGTTTGCGGTTTTCCCCGTTTAATTTTAGCCAAACAAAAAATAATGCTGCCTGTAACTAAAAAAATTTTCTCATCAGTGCACTATTTCCTGTTTGTCTTAAATTCTAGGAGTCATGATGGGCACAAAGTTTGAAGACTTAGAAAAAAACTCCGCCAAAAAACTGACTGGTATTGGGGTCGTTGTTTTTTTGCATATCCTGGTTGGCCTGGTACTCATGGCTGGTATGGCAAAAGACATTATTAAACCAACGGAACAGCCAGTTGAGCTAATGATTATTCAAGATATTAAGCCGCCTGAACCTGAGCCACCAAAAGAAACACCACCTGAACCACCAAAAATCGTGGAAAAAGTGGCACAAGTGCCTGAGGTGAAACCGGTTGAAAAAGTAGTTCCTGTACAGAAAACACTTCCAACGCCAACCCAACCGACAACTGCTGCGGTACCTACTCCCGTTGCAGCGAGTCTTTCACCAAGTCCGGTAGCAGCACCGGCTCCAGTAGTCGCAGCCGCTCCAGCCCCAGCTCCTCCACCCGCTGGCGTAACTCGTGGTGTTTCACAAGGTGAAGCAGGTTGTAAACGCCCAGACTATCCACGTGATGCGCTAATGAATGAAGAGCAAGGTGAAGTTCTGATCTCTGTCTATGTAAATACCACCGGCAAGGTCCAGGATGCCAAAGTGAAAAAGTCGAGCGGTAGCCGTGCGCTGGATCGTGCAGCATCCAAGGCCTTCAGTTTATGTACTTTCAAACCAGCAATGAAAAATGGCGAGCCGCAAGAATCTTGGTATGACATTCCATATGAATTTGTCCTTGACTAACAGATACAACAGATAAAGAAAAATCAGGAGATCCACGATGAAAAAATCATTCAAACCTTTAAAAAACATGACTGCTGCTGGTGTGATTGCCATGAGCACTTTATTGCCCCTGCAAGCAGTTTTTGCCGAACCGTCTGCTACGCCAACCAGTACCGTAACGGATACAGCGGCAACACCAGCGACAGCGGCTGAACCGACGCCTCCAGCACCTGCTGCGGCTGAAGAACCTGCTCACAATCCTTATGGTCTGGAAGCCATGTGGAAAGAAGGTGACATGGTATCTAAAGTCACCCTGTTCATTCTGGTCATTATGTCGATCGGTACCTGGTACATCATGATCAGCAAATGTTTACAGCAAAGTAAGATCCGTAAGCAAGCCAAGGAAGCTGAACACCAATTCTGGGAATCATCTTCTCTAGATAATGCAACCGAGAATCTGGACGAAGCCAGCGTCTATCGTTTTATTGCGGAAAAAGGGATCAAATCAACCAAAAATCATGGCGGTACACTACTTGAGCGTATTGACTTCAATACCTGGGTCACCATCTCAATTTCCCGTGCGATCGACAAAATCCAGAACCATCTGAGTGGCGGTTTAGCCTTTCTTGCAACAGTCGGTTCTACCGCACCTTTCGTTGGACTTTTCGGTACGGTTTGGGGAATTTACCATGCACTGACTGCTATTGGTGTTTCAGGACAAGCATCCATTGATAAAGTTGCTGGCCCAGTCGGTGAGGCACTGATCATGACAGCCATCGGTCTGGCAGTCGCAGTTCCTGCCGTGCTTGGCTACAACTGGTTGACTCGCCGTAATAAAGCGGTCATGGAAGAAGTACGTACCTTTGGTTCTGATTTACACGCAGTATTACTCAGCGGTGAAATTACGACCAACAATCCTGTTAATCGTGACGTGAAGTAAGAGTGAGGTATCAGCCATGGGAATGATGGTCAATTCAAACGACAGCGATGATGAGGTAATTGGAACCATTAATACCACACCTTTGGTTGATATTATGCTGGTTCTGCTCATTATCTTCCTGATTACTGTACCGGTTGCCATTCATACCGTACCAGTCGATTTGCCCGAAGAAAGAAATGTACCGTATGAAACCAAGCCAGAAAATGTTCAGCTGGCTGTCAATAAAACTGGCGATATTTTCTGGAACGAAATCTATATCGCAGATAAAACAGTTTTACTGAGTCGTTTACAGGCAGAAGCCCAGAAACGTCCGCAGCCTGAAGTGCATATTCGTGGTGATCAGTTAACACCTTATGAGGCAATTGATCAGGTGATTAGTACCACCCAACAGGCCGGTATCGGCAAAATTGCTTTTGTCACCACTCCGCCCGCTACACCTTAAGCACAAAGAGGGATTAAGTTTATGGGTATGAATGTTGGTTCAAATCAAGACGATGATGTGATGTTAGATGTCAATATGACGCCACTAATTGATGTCATGCTGGTCTTGCTGATTATGTTTATTATCACAATTCCTTTGCCGAATAACTCGATTAATATCGATCTACCGAATGGAACGCCTCCTGTAACCGATGAAAAACCGCCTGAGCTGGTGGAATTACGTCTGGATGCACAAGGTAAGATTTTCTGGAATGAACAGCCGGTAGCAAATACCCAAGCTCTGGAAAACTTATTCAAGACAGTAGCGCAAAAAGCGGATCAGGATCAGATTAAAATCAAGGCGGATCGTGCCACTGAATATAAACATATCGCTATGGTCATGGCGGCAGCTCAAAGGCTGGAGGTCAAAAAAATTGGCATTATGAGTAATAACAACTAAGTATTTTCAAGATATAAAAAACCCAGCATGTGCTGGGTTTTTTATTCATCCGGTTTTACATCTGTGACTGAATATAATTTTGCAAACCAATCAGTTCGATTAAACGCAATTGTTTTTCTAACCAGTAAGTATGGTCTTCTTCGGTATCCGACATTTGCTGGCGTAACATATCACGGCTGATATAGTCACCTTTTTCTTCGCATAACTTGATGCCCTGCGCCAGTTTTTCCCGCACATGATATTCAAGTTTTAGATCGGCTTTCAGGCAGCTCACCACATCCTCGCCAATCTCAACGTCATCGCGCTGCATGTTTGGCGTTCCTTCAAGGAACAAGACACGACGGATAATCGCATCCGCATGCTGGGACTCTTCCTGCATTTCGTGATCGATACGTTCAAAGATTTTGGTTAAGCCCCAATCTTCATACATACGAGAGTGAATCAAGTATTGGTCACGAGCAGCCAGTTCGCCACCGATCAACATATTTAAATAATCTACGACTTCTGGATTTCCGCGCATTTGAATAACTCCCTACCTATATTTTGCTATTATGGCGAAAAGCAATTAAATTTGCAAAGCTTAACCATGGTTAAATATTTGATTTTTATATAATTAAAATGAGAAGTACTTGCATTTACACTTCGTTCTTAATGAAATCCCATTTATAAAACAACACTTTGCATTTTCATTACGCTTGGCAATAACGTAAAACTGGCAAATAAACACATGCGTTAAAATTTGTAAATCTTAATTTTGACCAGACAGATTCATTCTTTTTGTATAAACATCACTGCATTGGCGTACTTCATGCTTAAATTTCGCTTATCATTCACACAAATTTAAAATAACAACGGTTCCGATATGACACATCCACAAACAACAGCGCCGGTTCTGGTTACCGGTGCATCGGGTTATATTGCCAGCTGGGTCATCCAGAAATTACTCACGCAAGGCTATACCGTACATGCCACGGTGCGCGACCTGAATAAAAGTAAGAGCTTTGCCCATTTAGAAAAAATTGCCGACAGCACTCCGGGAACTCTCAAGTTATTTCAGGCCAATTTATTAAGCCCCGGCTCTTTTGATCAGGCCATGCAAGGTTGTGAAATTGTCTTTCATATGGCCTCACCTTTTGTGGTCACCAACTATAAAGATGCAGTCAAAGATATTATCGAACCTGCGGTATTAGGCACTGAAAATGTACTGAATAGTGTCAATCAGACTGAATCAGTGAAACGCGTAATCGTCACATCGAGTATCGCATCCACTTATGGCGATGCCATTGATATTCTACAAACTGAGAATAACAGTTTTGATGAATCCCACTGGAATACCACCAGTTCGGCCACGCATCAGCCTTATCCTTATTCCAAAGTCATGGCAGAGCGTAAAGCCTGGGAAATGGCTGAAGCACAAGATCGCTGGGATCTAGTCTGTATCAATCCTGCACTGGTTTTTGGTCAATCCTTAACCCCAAATACCCAATCTGGCAGTGTAGAAGTCCTGCAACAGTTTGCCAATGGTATGACTTTACTTGGCGTTCCACCGATGTGGAATGGCGTGGTCGATGTTCAGGATGTCGCTGAAGCGCATATCCGTGCTGCATTTAATCCACAAGCGCACGGTCGTTATATCATTTGTAGTGAAAGCTTGAGTCTACTGGAAATGGGCCAAATTCTGCGGGCACATTTTGGCAATAAGTTTCCGTTCCCGCGCAATCAATTACCGAAGGCAGCCTTCAAAATGTTCGGGCCTGTAGCAGGTTTTAGCCGCAAATTTGTAGAGCTGAATATGGGTTATCCAATTTTCTTTAATGCGCAAAAAAGTAAAGATGAGCTCGGTATTGAGTATCGTCCATTGAAAGAAAGTCTGGTGGAACATTTCCAGCAGCTGCTCGATGATGGCGTGGTCAAAAAATATATTCCTTAATCTTTCTATGCGAAAAAGCCACCCGAAGGTGGCTTTTTTTAACTCTTATTCTTTCATGAAATATCCAGAGATTTAGGCTTCAAGCTGACCATAGTCTTGCATCAAGCCAATAAACTGTTGTTCATTGATCACTGGAATACCCAGTTTTTCTGCTTTATCCAGTTTTGAGCCAGCTTTTTCACCCGCAACCACACATTTAGTTTTGCTGGACACACTACCACTTACTCGCGCACCTAAGGCTTGCAACAACTGGGTTGCATCATCCCGCCCCATACTGCTTAAAGTCCCAGTAACCACCCAGCTTTCGCCGTTCAATGGCTGACGGGTCGGTGCAATTGGTGCATCCCAGTGAATACCGGCAGCCAGTAAACGATCCAGAACTTCCAGATTATGCGGTGCCTGAAAGAAATCCAGAATCCATTCCGCAGTGATATCACCTACATCCGGAGTTTTCTTTAAAGCCTCCAGATCGGCCTGACGCAAGGCATCCAGCGTCTGGAAAGTATTGGCCAGCATCCGCGCCGTAGTTTCACCCACCCCACGAATACCGAGTGCATAGATAAAAGCAGCCAGTGTGGTTTTTTTACTGTTTTCAATGGCATCCAAAAGATTCTGAACCGATTTGGCGCCCATCTTTTCAATACCGAGCAAAGTCTCACGATGTTCATGCAGATGGTAAATATCTGAGACATCGTTAAGTAGATTCAGATGCAGCAACGATTCTGCCCAACGGTCACCCAAGCCTTCAATATCCATGGCTTTACGTGAGACAAAGTGACGAATGGCTTCAATACGCTGCGCGGCACAATATAGTCCGCCCGAACAGCGTGCCAAGGCTTCGCCTTCCGGCATGACCACGGGTGAATCACAGACTGGACATTGTTCAGGTAAATGCACTTCAACTGCATCAACCGGGCGAAATTCCGGCCAGACTTTTTCCACCTTAGGAATTACATCGCCACTACGATAAACACTGACGGTATCACCAATACGTACATCCAGACGGTGAATTTCGCCAATATTATGCAGCGTCACATTGGAAACTGTTACTCCACCGACAGCAACTGGATTTAAACGCGCAACCGGCGTCAATGTTCCAGTACGACCCACTTGCCAGTTAATATTTTCTACTGTGGTCAGTGCTGCAACTGCCGGAAATTTATAGGCGGTGGCCCAACGCGGTTCACGGCTCAGGAAACCAAGCTGTTGCTGCTGTTTCAGGTCATTGACCTTGATCACCATACCATCGATTTCGACACTGAGACTGGCACGCTCATCAATGATCTGTTCGTAGACCTTTTGCACGTCCTGAATACTGTCACAGATAAAGTGACGCTCGCCAACCGCAAAACCGAACTGATGTAACCATTCCAGACTGGCGGACATAGTGGTTTGTCCATGATGCGGCACGCACTGAGCAATCCCATAAGCATAAAAAGCCAATGGCCGCGAGGCAGCAATATTCGGGTCCAGCTGACGCAAACTTCCTGCCGCAGCATTACGCGGATTAGCAAAGGTCTTTTCACCTTTGGCGGCATTGGCAGCATTCAATTTTTCAAAACCTGATTTTGGCATCAACACTTCGCCGCGTACTTCCAGCAAATCGGGAATGATGCCATTCACCGGAGATAAAAGTTTCGGCAGGTTGCGAATGGTTCTGACATTTTGGGTGATGTCTTCACCGGTTTCCCCATCGCCGCGCGTCACCCCACGCGTCAGTACGCCATGCTCATACCAGAGTGAAATGGCCAGACCATCAAATTTCAGTTCCACATCATATTCAATTTTTTGATTTGGCAAACGTTCTTCAATACGGCGGGCAAAAGCCAGCAGATCTTCCTGATTAAAGACATTGCCTAATGACAGCATCGGCACGGCGTGTGTTACGGTCACAAATTTTGAAAGCGCCTGCCCACCCACTTTATCTGTCGGGCTATCGGACTGGATCAGGTCAGGATATTGTTGTTCTAAGGCTTTGAGCTGATGAAAGAGCTGATCATATTCACTGTCTTCAATGCTCGGTTGATCCATCACATAATAAGCATGGTTATGCTTGGCAAGCAGTTGAATCAGTTGACGCATTTGCGCAATGACAGTGGCATCTTGGGTCATAATTTCACCATAAAAAAGGGCGGAAAATCCGCCCTGTAGAATATTCAGCTTTTGGCTATTATAAAAATTGCAGTCTACAGATTCAACTTGGAGATTGAACAAAGCAGCCTTAAACTTCCGTCCCTTGTCCAGCACGATAATCAATTGCCTGATGGCGCCAGAATTCACGTAATTGTGGAGTAAATTCCTGTTGATTCTGGTCATAGACCAGACCGTCCACTTCACGGGCAATCAGACGTGAAATACTGTCCATGGTATCAAACGCATTTTGTACATCGCTATGCGGTAAAGCCAGGAAGAATGCCAGACCTTTCACTTCCTGAGTCGACAGGGTTTCCAGATCAAAGCCTTCCATTCCGGTATCGGTCATTTGCAATACCGAAAACAGCAGTTTTGAACCATCTTCACTATAACGGTGGAAACAGGCCAATTCACCATAACGCAGGCCATATTTCAATAAAACCTTCAAGGTTTTATCACCCGAAAGTACACGGCCTTGTGGATAGATATGCAAAGAAATAATGGTTTCAGCATTGGACAAAGCACTTTCTTCATCCACTATTTTTTGCTCATGCAGATGTGCATCCAGAATACTGCTTTCATCATTAAATTCAGAAATTTCTGCTTTTTCGATGTTTCTGTTCAGGCTGAATTCAGGCATTTCTTCCTTGGTTTCAGTCTGGCTATTCTTATGTTCTGCTTCTACCTGTTGAACATCCGCTGCTGTTGCTACCGACTTTGCCACTCCTTCAGCTTCTGTTGACGGGGCAGCTACAGGAGTTTCGACTGCTTTTGGCTCAACCGGAGTTGATTCAGCCTTGCGAAAGGCGGAAGGCTTTTCAGGAGCCGGTTCATCTATACCCAAGCTTGGCTCGATACGATCAGATTCGACATCCTGTTGTGCCAACTGAGAACGTACATGCCTTGGAATGATCGGGGTCTGGCTATCCGGGTCGATATGCAGGTTGGCATCCAGTGAAGGTACAGCCTCTACAGGTTTTTTGAACAGCATTCTTATACCAAACAGCATAATCACAATTGCGATCACAATCCCGATAATGGTGGTGATTTCCATATTATACCTCCGCAGCTAGGCCGTATTCTTTTGCCTGTTCCAAATTAACTGTCACTAATTTTGATGTTCCCGGTTCAGGCATGGTTACACCTAAAAGATCAGTCGCCATCATCATTGCAAGTTTGTTATGGGTAATATAAATAAATTGCACGTGTTCAGAAAGCTCTTTAACTAAATTACAAAAGCGTCCCACATTGGCATCATCCAGCGGTGCATCGACTTCATCCAGTACGCAAAATGGTGCCGGATTTAAGCGAAAAATCGCGAATACCAATGCTAATGCGGTTAAGGCCTTTTCTCCACCAGAGAGTAAGGCCAATGAGCTGTTTCGTTTACCCGGTGGTCGGGCCATCAGTTTTACCCCCGATTGCCAGCCATCTTCAAGGCTTAAACTCGCCTCACCGCCTTCAAACACTTTCGGGAACAGGTTTTGTAGTTCAGCATTGACCTGATCAAACGTGTGCATAAACAGTTTACGGGTTTCCTGGTCAATACTTTTCATCGCAGCCTGTAGCTGTTCAACCGTATTTTCCAGATCCTGCATCTGGTGACTCAGTTCCTCATAACGTTTTGACACTTCTTCATATTCTTCAGAAGCCGCCAGATTGACTGCACCGAGTTTATCAAACTGAGCCTGAGCTTTTTCCAGTTTCGCCTGATGTGCTTTAACATCAATATCGAGTCCGGAAATTACTTCACTATTCAATTCTTTCAGTTGTTCAGAATAATGCTGCAAATCAGATTTGGCTGCTTGCCAAGCCAGACGTTTTTCTTCCAGTGTAGTACGGAGTTTTTCATCCTGCTGCTGAAAACTGTGACGCTGTTCGGTCAGCTGCTGCTGTTTGTTCTGCACCTGATTTAATTCAATCTGCCAGTCGGCCCAGGTCTTTTGCAGCTTTTCAGTGATCTGCGCCTGCTCATTGAACTGGCTCTGTAAAGCAGGTAATTCCAGCTGTACCGGATCGACAAATTTCTTGGCTTGCTCGATTTGTGCAGTAATTTGTTGAGACTGTTCTTTGAGGAATACCTGATCTTTTTCCAGTAATTCAATCTGCTGCTGGCTTTGCACATTTTGCCGGCGCAGCACTTCCAGTCCCTGCTGCGCTTGCTGACTGAGCTGCTGTGAGTCATCCAGCTGAGCACTCAATTCTTCTAGCTGGAATTGCAGGGTTTTATAATTTGGTAGCGCCTGTTCCAGTTTGATATTCAAGGCATGTAGATCAATTTCCAGATCATCTTTCTGCATGGCATCTTCTTCAAGCTGCTCATCAAGTTGTTGCAGCTGATGCTGTAATTGCTGCTTTTGCAATGCGAAAGCCTGAGCACTACTTTGTACTTTGGCAATATTGACATCGAGTTGCTGCAGCTGCTTTTGGGTATGCTTGTGCTGCTCACTGATGCTTTGAATCCGGCTTTGCAAAGCTTTAACCTGATCGGTGAGTTCAGGTAACTGCTGCTCCAACTGCATAAACTTAGGTTCAAGTTCTGCAAGTTGCTGCTCGATTTCATCCAGACGGATTCGATGACTCAATGCACCTTGTCCGGCCTGACTAGCTTCATCATAGTCCAGTGCAATCATCCAATCCGCACCAACATGGTAGCCATCTAAACTCAGTAATGTCTGGCCTTGTAATAACTCAGTTTGAAGAGGCAATGCTTGCGCTAATGTATCTACGACCGCGACTTGTTGCCACAGTGAATAATGTGGAGATTCAATCCAATCGGCCAGACACATCGTATTGGCAATCTGAATTTTATTCTGAACAGCCTGTTGCTTTAACTGACGCGCACAATCTTCAAGGAAGTGCTCGCCCTCTGTCAAAATCTGGGCAGACAGCCACTTAGCCAAAAACTTTTCGATCAGGCTGGCATGTACCTTGCCTGCATCATTGAGCTTAAGTACATGCATTAACTGTATCGCATTACTCTTGGCATTTGGGTTGGCTTTGGTCAGTAATTGGCTCAGGTTTTTCTTTTCTGAATGAAGTACCTGAATTTCAGATTTGAGCTGCATCAGCTGTTGTTGACGACTCGCCTGCTCTTCCTGAATCTGCTCGAATTGAGTTCTTAAATCTGTTAATTGAATTTCATAGCCAACGATTTGCTGTTCAACTTGGGCTTTGTCTGCCTGATACTGCTCCAGCTCATCTTGCTGCGCCTGTTGCTGAATCTGTGCACTTTGCTGTTGTAGTGTCTGTTTCTGTTGTTCAATCCGTTCAATATTCTTTGCCAGTTGCTCGCTTTGAGCCAGCATTTGCAATTTACGCTGTTGCTGCTGTTCGACCTGAGTTTTAATCTGTGCGAATTGCGCTGCTACTGAACTCTGCTGGGATTTGAGCTCACTCAGATTCTGGCTTTGCGCCTGACTCTGGCCATCTTGCTGCTGCAATTGCGCCTGCTGATCTTCAAATTGCTGCTGTAAAGTATCGAGTTGCAGTTCAATCAACTGCAAACGCTCTTTGGTTTGGGCTTTTTGCTGTTCCAGCTTGATCAGACTGCTGGAATTCTGCTCTAGCAAAGACTGCTTTTGTTGCAGGGTCATTTCCAGTTCAGCCAGTTTTTTCTCGGCCTGTTGCCATTCACTTTGCAAAGGAGTGGATTGCTGAATCAGACGCTGGAACAGTTCACTGGTGCTGCCCAAATCATGTTCAACGCTGGTCAGTTCGGAACGTACCAGCTTAAAGTTTTCCCCGAGCGTATTCATCTCAAGGGTATATTCTTCCTGTAAGCGCTGGCTCTGCTCACATTGAAAAGACAGAATTTCGATCTTAATCGTACGGATCTGTCCTTCCAGTTCTTTATATTGAATTGCACTTTCCGACTGACGTTTCAAGGTTTTTAACTGGGATTTCAGTTCGGAGGCGATATCTCCCAGACGCGACAGGTTTTGTGTGGTGTGATCCAGATGCAGCATCGTTTCACGGCGACGCGCCTGATAGCGTGATACACCCGCGGCTTCTTCAATATAAACCCGCATTTCATCTGGCTTGGCATCGACCAGACGGTTGATCATGCCCTGCTCGATAATCGCATAAGAACGTGGCCCAAGACCGGTACCCAGGAAAATATCGGTAATATCACGACGACGGCATTTGCTGCCATTCAGGAAATATTCGGACTTACCATCGCGGTTGACCTGACGGCGTACCGCCAACTCGTTATAGGCATTATAAGCACCGCCCAGCTTGCCATAGGTATTGTCAAAGCGCAGTTCCACACTGGCCATGCCCACCGGTTTACGCTTGGCAGTTCCGGTAAAGATGACGTCCTGCATGCTGCCACCACGCAACTGACGCGCACTGGACTCACCCATGACCCAGCGTATGGCATCAATGACGTTAGATTTACCACAACCATTCGGTCCCACGACCGCAGTACGATTATCTTTAAAATGTAAAGTGGTACTGTCGGCAAAAGATTTAAAGCCTGAAAGTTTTAAACTGCTTAAACGCATAATGTCCTGATTTAACGTCGTGAGCGTCTGGCCCACGCGAGTTCAATTTGTTTCATCCGTGTCAGAGATTCCAACACAAGGTTGCGCAAGTGTCGACAAAAATCTTCCATAAATAAAGTGGCCTGATGGCTTTTTCGTATCAAAATTGCTTCAGTGACCAGTTTAAATAAGTCGAAAGATTCCTGTAACTCGCGTCTGGAAATATTCAGGGTCAGAAAATAGCTCCGACGCAAAGAAGGCAGCAGTTCCTGATAGTAGCGCATCAGATAAGGATTCCCGACCATCTCATGCTGCTGGGCCATGCCCTGAAAGATCAGATCATAAAACTTTTCAGTGTGTCCTTGGCGAGTTTCTGCTTCCAATTGCTCTAATAATAGCTGAATGCGCTCAGCTTCATGCACCCGCCAGGTTTCCGCCATGCGATACACCATTTGCCCGAGCAATAATGAGGTCATGTCAAATAAGGCACGTACCTGCAAGGCCGACATTTCCGAGACAATCGCCCCACGGCGCGGGAAAATTTCAATCAGCTGGGTGCGTTCCAGCAAAAGCAGGGCTTCACGAACCGAACCCCGACTGACATCAAGCTCCGAGGCAATCCTGAGTTCCTGTATACGTTCGCCTTCGACCAGTTCACCGCGAATAATCTGTTCGCTAATGTGCTTGGCAATCTGCTCAGACAAACTGTGCGCTTGTTCTAATGGCATACCGTTCCTGTCTTTATTTTTATGGATACTGGTTTAGCCCTTTATTTGGGCTATGTTGCTATTAAACGGGTTTTTATCCATAAATACTTTGACATTGTCAGACAATCTTATGTCTATATAGCCAACTTAGGCCCATAAAAAAGGAGAATAGTGAGCTATTCTCCTTATACGGTACATCAGTCCAACCGAAAAGGTTTAAATCAGGCCATAAACCCTTGATAAATAAAATACAGGCCGACGGTGGTCAGTAGTGCAGCAAAACATTTTTTTAATACGGCCGGTGAAAGCAGATGTGCCACTTTTGCGCCCAGCTTGGCAGTGAAAAAACTCATCATGCTGATGCCAATAAAGGCATAAATATGAATATAGCCAATGGTATTTGGCACGGTGACCTGTGCCTGTTTACCAAACCAGATAAACCCCAGCGCACCTGCAACTGCAATCGGTAAACCACAAGCTGCAGAGGTCGCTACTGCTTTTTGCATCACAATTCCGCAACGATTCAGAAATGGGACGGTCAGACTTCCCCCGCCAATCCCAAAGATCGCCGATGCCACACCGATCCCGCCACCTGCAGCAATTTGTACCGGGGTTGAAGGCAATTTTTGATTCGGATCGATCTGAATATGCGCTCCTCTAAACATTCGAAAAGCCACCCAGACTGCAAAGAAACCGATCAATAATTGTAAACCTTGACCAGATAAATAATCGGCAATCCCCGCACCCAAGAAGGAACCAAAAATCAGACCCGGCGCCAGATTACGAAATACGGGCCATAGCACTGCCCCTCGTTGATGATGCGCCATCACCGAACTGATAGAAGTCACAATAATTGTTGCCAAGGAAGTACCCACCGCCATATGCATAATCACGCTGGGATCGTACTGAAGCTGGGTAAAAACAATGTACAGGATCGGCACAATAATCAAACCACCGCCGACCCCAAACAGGCCTGCGGTGAATCCGGCAATTGCACCAATCAATAAATATATGATTAACTCCATAACGATATTTACCACGTTTAGATTCAAATGGATGTAGAAACTCGTGAACTGCAACAACGATTAAGCGATGCAGGCCAACTCCCGGAAGTATTACTCATCAAACCGATTACTACATCGACCAATGATGATGTGCGCGAATTGGCAACGAAGGGGGTACAGCAGGTTCTGGTATGCAGTCATGTGCAGACCCAAGGCCGTGGACAGCGTCAACGTCAGTGGATTTCACCTGAAGGGAACATCTATTTAAGCACATTGCTGCATACACAAAAACCCATCGATGGTCGTCTGGCGCTAGAAATTGCGTTAAATATCCTGCAAATGCCCAGTCTAAAAGGCCTGGAATTACAGGTGAAATGGCCGAATGACCTGTATAGCCTGCACGGAAAATGGGGCGGCATTCTGGTCGAGCCGATTTCATCTACACAGGTGGTGGTCGGTGTAGGTTTAAATATCGATCCTCTGCCCACTGACCTTCCAGATCAGCAGGTTAGCTCCTTGAACGAGTTGGGATTATCACATACCTCAAGAGTCGAGCTGATTGCCCAGTTATATCTGGCGATTCAGCAAGCCGGGCAATGGTTTAATTATGGCAGTCAAAACCTGGCGGCGCGTTTCAATCGATCGGCTGCATTTATGCAACAAACGGTTGAATTTACTGACGTGCAAGGGCAATATTCCGGTACTTTTCTCGGGATTCAGGATGATGGTGCAGTCAAGATTTTGACCGATCAGGGAATCCAGACCTTTTATCAGGGACAGCTCCGCCTTAAACATGGTGGATGAACAGGCATACAGCAATGAAAAAATTATGGTTGGATATCGGCAATACCCGGCTTAAATACTGGATTACCGAGCATGATCAGATTATTGAACAGGCAGCAGAATTACATTTACAGTCTCCTGCTGATTTGTTACTTGGCCTGATCCAGCATTTCAAAGCGCTGGGCTTGCATCAGGTGGGATTATCTTCTGTCCAAGATAAAATCAATAATGAGCGTATTCTCAGCATTTTAGAAAGTCTACATATTCCAGTGATTTTTGCTCAGGTACAAGCAGAATATGCCGGTCTGATCTGTGGCTATGATGAACCTTCGCAACTGGGGATTGACCGCTGGTTACAGGTACTTGCAGTGGCGACGCAAGCGCATGAAAATTATTGTGTGATTAGTTGCGGTACGGCGCTGACCATTGATCTGGCGCAAGGACAACAACATTTGGGTGGTTTTATTCTGCCAAATCTGTACTTGCAACGTGATTCACTGATTCAGAATACCAAAGGCATTAAAATCCCGGATGCCGCTTTTTCTGAACTCAATCCTGGACGCAACACCATCGATGCTGTTCATCATGGCATCCTACTGGGTCTGCTCAGCACGATTGAGAAAGTCCTGCATGATTTCCCAGCACAGCTGGTTTTAACCGGTGGAGATGCTCCACTGTTTGCGCAGCATCTCAGCCATCACCATCCCCGGATTGAACCTGATCTTTTACTTAAAGGCCTGCAGCATTTTGCAGCTCATTTGCCAGACACTGTTTGATAATGTCCAGCAATTGCGGAAAATCGGCAAAGCCATCAGCCTTATTAAAATGTCCGGCTTTTTTGATCTCAAAAATTTGTGCATTCAAGCTATGGGCTAAACGCAAGGAAACCGGTGCAGGCACATAGGGATCATTACTGGAGATCAGCATCACCGCACGTTTATAGCTATACGGTAAGTTTTTCAGATCGAGTCGCACAGCCTGCAGTATTTTATTCAGTTCTGACCAGGCCACCAAAGGCGTATCAAAGGCTGAGACCAGAATTACCCCGCCGATCTTGCGTTGCTGCTGAATATAATGTTCCTGTAAAAAGTTTAAAACACTGACGCAACTTAGGCCATGTGCAACTAAAAAGGTATGTTCATCCATCTGCGGAATGTGCAGTTTCAGATTCTGCTGCCACTCTTCTAAATCAGGCTGAAAAGGGTTGGCCAGCATAATCCGTTTAGATTCAAAACCGGCATTTTTAAGCTGGCGACTGAACCAAGGGTACCAGTGATCATTGGAGGTCGCCTGATAGTCCGGCACGACATAGACTTTATTTATTATATTTTTCATAGTGATTTACTTATTATCATTGAACGCAAATTGCGTCGACAAAAAATAAGTTTTAACCAGTCTGGAGATGGAATTCAAGTGCCTTTTTGAACACCATCTCATGTTAAATTTTAAAATTTAGCGAATACAATAACATGCCTAAATTTAAGATTTAATCAGATAAGGTTCGATTACTTTCCAGAGTTCTGGCAAATCAGTACAGCCTTGAGAATCAATAAAATGTCCGTGATGCTTGGCATTCACCACAATGGCATCCAGACTGTCCGCCTGCTCCAGACTAAATTCTGGTGCAACCCGGTCATCTCCTTCGGAGTAGATCACCACACGCTCTGCAACCTGTTGTTTGAGTAAATCAAAATTGATTTCAGCGGCATCAATAAAAGGGTTTACTTCATCCAGACGACCCAGCCGGCCATTAAATCCTGCGATCAATACCAGTTGCTGAATTTTCTGCTGTTTTAATTCTCTGGATAAGTAATGTAATGCGGCTACAGTTCCCAAGCTATGTGCAATAAAAATACTGTCCTCATCAATTGCATCAATCTGTTCACGCATTTGCTGATCCCAGGTGTCCAGTGTCGGTGTAGTTGATGGATCCAGCCGGAGGACTTTTAAACTGACATTTTCCTGTTGGGCTTTTTCCTGAATCCATGGGTACCAGTTTTCTTCCGGGCTTGCAGTATAACCATGTACGACAATTACTTGGTTCATTTGAAATTTCTCTTTATTTTGTGCTGATATTCCCGAGTCTGCCTGATCGGATTTTTATTTTGGGTAAGTAAATGTTGTTTTGTTTAAACCGGTTTGACGATTTATTCGCAATAAAAAAAGGCGCATATTGCGCCTTTTTTTAAAACAAAACTTATTTCTTGTCATTGCCGCCGAACAATGGACCCATACCACCGCCGCCGCCAAACTGTTTCTGCAAGCCGCCGAGTGACTTCATCATTTTTGCCATACCCGATGGATTGGCAAATTTTTTCATCATCTTGGCCATTTGGGCATGTTGCTTGATCAGCTTGTTGACTTCTGCCACTTCCATACCACAACCTGCTGCGATACGTTTTTTACGGCTTGGGTTCATCAAGTCCGGGTTACGGCGCTCTTTGATAGTCATCGACTGGATAATCGCTTCCATTTTCTTGACCTGCTTTTCAGGATTGGCTTGCGCCAACGCATCTTGCAGACCGGCATTGCTCATGCCAGGAAGTTTGTCCAGGAAGCCCATCATGCCGCCCATCTTGTTCATCTGCTCAAACTGCATCAGCATGTCTTCAAAGTTGAAGCTGCCGCCTTTTTGCAGTTTTTTCGCCATTTTTTCGGCTTTTTCTTTGTCGACCTTGCGTTCAAGTTCTTCGACCAAAGAAAGTACATCACCCATACCGAGAATACGCTGTGCAACACGCTCAGGATGGAATGGCTCCAAGGCATCGAGTTTCTCACCCATACCCAAGAATTTGATTGGCTTGCCGGTAATCGCGCGTACTGAAAGCGCTGCACCACCGCGCGCATCACCATCAGTTTTGGTCAGGATCACACCAGTTAAAGGCAAGGCATCATTAAATGCTTTGGCGGTGTTTGCCGCATCCTGACCGGTCATGGCATCGACCACGAACAGGGTTTCAGTCGGGTTAATCGCTGCATGCAGCTCTTTGATTTCACCCATCATGTCATCATCGATATGCAAACGGCCTGCCGTATCGACAATCAGTACATCGGCAAACTGGATTTTTGCCTGTTCAATCGCGCGATTCACAATCGTAATCGGTTTTTCGTCTGCGCTGGATTCTAGGAAAATCGCACCGACTTCACCTGCGACAGTCTGTAGCTGTTTGATCGCAGCCGGACGATACACATCGGCAGAGACCATCGCGACTTTTTTCTTTTGACGTTCTTGTAAGAAGCGTGCAAGTTTCGCTGCAGTTGTTGTTTTACCTGCACCCTGCAAGCCTGCCAGCAGGACAACCACAGGTGGTTTTGCAGCGAGGTCGAGGCTTTCATTGGCCTCGCCCATCATTTTGGTCAATTCGTCATGAACGATTTTGACAAAAGCCTGCCCAGGAGATAACTGAGTCATCACTTCCTGGCCCAATGCTTCTTCCTTAACTTTCGCGATGAATTCACGAGTTACAGGTAACGCAACATCGGCCTCAAGAAGCGCCATACGCACTTCACGTAACGTATCTTTAATATTGTCTTCGGTTAGCTGCCCTGAGCCAGTAACATTTCTTAAACTCTGCGTGAGTCGTTCTGTTAAGGTATCAAACATTGCAAAATCCGCTTAAAATAGCCATGAGCAAAAAATTGTTTCTTAAAATAGAAAATTTATGCATAGAATGCTATAGGATACTGTAGTTCGCAGCGAATTTATATAAATGAATATTCATCACCCTTAAAAAGGTTTGACATGGTTAGCCTCCCCTTGGTTTATACGATCTTAGCATTAGTCGCTTATACCGCTTCCTTCTGGTATCTGTTCATTCATTTAATGTCTAAACGTGCTCCTAATCAATGGTTTGTCTCGCTAACCGCACTGCTTGGACTGGGCTTGCATGCGCTGGTTTTATATGGCGATATGCATACCCCGCTGGGCATCAATTATGATGTCTTTGCCCTGTTTTCCTTTACCTCTGGTCTGATGCTGTTACTCAGCATTATTTACAGCACTTATCGTCCGATTATTGCCCTGAACCTGATCGGGATTCCGGTGGCTGCGACCGGATTAATTCTTGGCTTTGCGTTTACTCAGCCTGCAAAAATCATCGCACAAAATTCTTTAGGACTGGATATTCATATCATCCTGTCTTTGTCTGCTTATGCGGTATTGCTCATGGCGACCATTCAGGCCGTAATTTTACGCTTTCAGGATCGTGAGCTGAAAAAGAAGCAAAAACGCCGCGTTTGGGTCAGTTTGCTACCCTCTTATCAAGACATGGAATCATTGCTGTTTGATATGCTGATGACCGGTTTTGTTTTACTTACCCTCGCTTTGGGCTTTGGCTTTTTTACTATCGACAATTTCTTTGCTCAGCATCTGGCACATAAAACGGCGTTCAGTATCATTTCCTGGCTTGTTTACGGTTCACTATTAATTGGACACTGGAAGTTTGGCTGGCGTGGCCAAAAAGCTGTGCGCTTTACCCTACTCGGTTTTGGCTTGCTGGCACTGGGTTTTATTGGTTCTAAATTTGTGCTGGAAATGATTCTAGGGCGATAATTCTGAGCCGTGAATATTCAATTCATTGTTCAATAAACAGATTCTAGCTCTAATATTTTTTTAAACGATTATACGCCCCGCACGCACTGATAATGGCCAGCGAATGACTCTGGGCAATTCTGGATCTTCCCATTCTGGCAATAAGGCATCTGCCAGTACATTTAATGGATTATGTCCGAGTGCTTGAGTTGCTGCTTTCACGGCTGACCAAGTACTCATATAACCAATTAACTGATAAAAATTCCATTCAACCTGCAATACCGGTGGCTGAGTCGCAATTTCCTGAAATGGAAATGGTAAATTTTTATATCCTTCATCTACATGGCGACGTTCAGTTGGCCAGTACGGTGCAAGCGTGACTTCATAAAAATGCTTAAAATAATGATTCAGATGGGGCTCATCCACACTGAATACGCCATAGCTAATTAAAGCCAGAATGGCATTGGGTTTAGCAATCCGGCGAACTTCTGCGTAAAATTTTTCCAGATCAAGCCAATGCGCTGCTTGAGCCACCGAAATCAGATCAACACTCTGGTCAGCACACGGAATCTTTTCAGCGAGTGCCTGACCATACTGAATTTTTGGATGCGGTTTGGCTTGGGCAAGCTGTTCAGCACTCGCATCAATAGCAAGCACCTGATCAAAGTAATTCGCCAAAACTTCTGAAAGCTGTCCAGAACCACAGCCGACATCTACAGCCAATTTAGTACCTGGTGACAGCTCTGCCAATAGCTTTCCCAATGCATCCGGATAATGCGGACGAAACAAAGCATAGTCCTGTGACTGCTGGGAGAAATGATCTTTAAATTCCCTATTTTCCATATATATGCTTTCCAGACCAGTTTTATTTCAGTCTAAATAGACGGTCAGGGAATGCAGTTGGAATTTGGTTTCAGTTACTTCCTGTTTTTAAAATGCAGAATTCATCTATTTAATAGAATCATGTTCTTAACTTAGTCATTCAAGCTATTCTGCTTGATCTGATACTCTGCCTTGAAGGCTTTATAGCTCAGCCGGTCTGCGAAGACTTCTGTTAAAGGACTGACCTCCTGCATCGAGGACAAGCAGCGCTCTGTCAGCTGAATATATTCCTGTGTCCCTTTGCTTTTCCAGGCAATTTCTTTGGCGTCCAAGGGACGGATGACCCGCGCTGGACTACCGAGCACCAGTGAATTTTCCGGAATTTGGGCCTTGGCTTTAACCGTGCTATTGGCACCGATAATGGTATTTTCACCAATTTCGGCTTCATCCAGAATCACGCTGTTCATGCCGACCAATACATTTTTACGAATGATACAGCCATGTAAAATCGCGCCATGTCCGATATGGCCATATTCTTCGACCAGGGTAACACTACCGGGAAAGCCATGAATGGTGCAGGAATCCTGAACATTGGCATTTTTCTGGATGTGAATCCCGCCAAAGTCGGCTCTTAAAGTAGCGAAAGGCCCGATATATACGCCCTCTTCAATCACCACATCCCCGATCAGAACAGCTTGCGGATGCACATAAGCGCGAGAGCTGACCACAGGAATCACACCATCAATGGCATAATACGGCATTATTTTATTCCTTTAAAAATGCAGAATTAGATTAGCTGACGGCTTCCAGTCGCAAACCGCCAAAACGTTTATAAAATTGTGGATGTACTGGTGGCATCGAACCTTCCGAAGTTCGTGCGATCTCCATAAAGAATTCATCCCCTGCCGCAACCACGGTTTGATATAAATTACTGCTTAAATTACGGGCATTCAGGGAAAGCCAGTTAGACGGCAATAATTCAAAAGGCAGATTCGGATCTTTTAATAAAATCCGGCGGAATTGATGAATCAGCAAAATTCGTAACTGAAAAGCCTGAACCGGATCCAGTTCATCTTCCTGTTCCACCAGATGAAAGAATTCCCGGAAATCCGCAATGAATTTTTCATAACGCTGATGCAGTTCCTGCACCGGCCAATTGGTGGCAACCATGCGTTTTACAGTTGGATAGGATTCCTGCCAGAGCTGCAAAGTTTCAGCTTTAAACACCACGACTTGGTCGGTCATTTTCAGGTTCAGCAGCAGGTTTTGCAGTTTCTGATGATCACAGCCCGGATAGGCCATGACATTGGTGGCGATATTGGCAAAGCCCAGCCATTCCAGTTCTTTTTTCAGAACCAGTTTATTTTCCAGTTCCACTGAACTGAGTAGCACCAGATCCCATTTCTGATCCCATTCGGTATGCTGAAAACTATAAATTTTTTGATCTGCCATAATAAAACGCTGGCGGCTGCTTTCGGTTACGCGATAATAACTGGTGCGACCAATTTTCTCAGACATCAGCCAGCCATTTTGGACCAGACGGAATACGGCAGTCCGTACTGATCGTTCATTAAACCCGAAGACATCCATGAGCTGAATCAGACTGGCCAGACTGATGATGCCCCCTCGGTGAAAAATACAGTCACCGAAGATGGTCATGATTAATGAGGTTCCGCTGAGTGCTTCAGTTTGAATAAAGTCATCAATTATTTGTTTTAATTTCGGATTCATTGCGTTTAACTTTACCTTATAGAAACTGGATGATAGACCATTTGGCTATCATCCAATAGTACTTCATGCAGACTTGCGGATATCAAAAACGCGCTGTGCCTTACCTTCAGAGCGTGGCAGACTGCCTTCAGGCAACACTTCGACACTTACGGTGATTCCGACCATGGTTTTAATCTGGCTTTTCAGCTGAGTTGCCAGCTGATGCGCCATAATGTCACTGCTATCTTTACGCATTTCGGTACGGATATGCAATGTATCCAGATGTCCTTGTTTGCAAATCTGAATCTGATAGTTTGGGATGAGTTGCTGGATCTGTAAAATCTGCTCTTCAATCTGCGACGGGAACACATTGACCCCACGAATAATCATCATGTCATCACTACGGCCGACAATCTTGTCCATACGGCGCATGGTGCGTGCCGTGCCTGGCAATAAACGGGTCAGGTCACGGGTACGGTAACGGATTACCGGCATGCCTTCTTTAGTAATGGTGGTAAAGACCAGTTCACCCAGTTCGCCATCTGGCAGCACTTCGCCAGTTTCCGGATGGATAATTTCAGGATAGAAATGATCTTCCCAAATGGTTGGGCCATCTTTGGATTCCAGACATTCCATCGCTACGCCCGGCCCCATCACTTCTGATAAACCATAAATATCCAGCGCATCAATGCCTAAACGCTCTTCAATTTCCTTGCGCATTTCATTGGTCCATGGCTCTGCACCAAAGACGCCGGTTTTAATCGAACAGTTTTTGGCTGTGCCAAATTTCTTCTCAAGCGCTTCAATAATGTTCAGGCAGTAAGATGGCGTAACCATCAGTGCTGTCGGTTTAAAGTCATGAATCAGTTGCGCCTGTTTATCGGTTTGTCCGCCAGACATTGGAATCACGGTTGCACCCAAACGCTCAACGCCATAATGCGCGCCTAGACCGCCCGTAAACAGACCATAACCATAAGACACCTGAATGATATCTTTGCTGCTCAAGCCGGCTGCACGCAGGGAACGCGCCACCACGTCTGACCAGACATTAATATCATTTTGGGTATAACCCACTACGGTCGGCTGACCGGTGGTGCCAGAAGATGCGTGCACACGTACAATCTGTTCCTGTGGAACAGCGAACATACCAAACGGATAGTTATCGCGTAAATCCTGTTTGGTGGTAAACGGGAATTTCGCCAGGTCTTCCAGTGAGTTAAAATCGTCTGGATGCACGCCAGCATCATCGAATTTCTTTTTATAAACCGGACTGTTCTGATAAGCATGTTGCAACGTCTTTTTCATACGCTGTAGCTGAACACTGCGTAACTCATCAACCGATACTTTTTCAATTTTTTCCATTGCATTGTTATTCATATTCTTACTCCTGACGCAGTCTTCCTGACCACGGTTTAATTCATTGATTGAATGATGTGTTTAATCCATATTTTCTAAAACCAGTGCAACACCTTGACCAACAGCCACACACATGGTGCAGAGTGCATATTTGCCATTACGACGTTTTAATTCTTTCATGGCGGTAATCACCAAACGGGTGCCACTCATACCCAGCGGATGACCCAAAGCGATGGCACCGCCATTCGGGTTAATTCTGGAATCATCGTCTTGCAAGCCGAGTTCACGAATCACGGCCAGCGATTGCGCTGCAAATGCTTCATTCAGCTCAATCACGTCCATCTGCTCCAGACTCAGGCCAGTTTGTTTCAAGACTTTATGTACTGCTGGCACCGGCCCAATGCCCATATATTTGGCTTCCACACCGGCACTGGCCATTCCAATCACTTTAGCTTTCGGGCGCAAACCATACTGCTCAGCAAACTACTGATTCCCAAGTAATACGCAAGCCGCCCCGTCATTAACACCCGAAGCATTGCCAGCGGTGACTGAGCCGCCTTCTTTACGAAATGGGGTTTTCAAGGCTGCCAGATTATCCAGCGTCGTTTCTGCACGCGGGTGCTCGTCTTGGGAAATGGTCAGAGTGGTTTTCTTCGGACCTTTAACCTCGACTGGCAGAATTTCTTCGGCAAAAATACCTTTTTGCTGCGCTACTGCGGTTTTCTGCTGGCTGTGATAGGCAAACAGGTCTTGGTCTGCACGGCTAATCTGATACTTTTCAGCGACGTTTTCGGCAGTTTCCGGCATGCTATCGACGCCAAACTGTGCTTTAAATTTTGGGTTGATAAAACGCCAGCCAATGGTGGTGTCATAAATTTCAGGGGTACGGCTAAAGGCAGTTGTAGGTTTGGATTGCACAAAAGGCGCTCGGCTCATGGATTCTACGCCACCCGCCAAAATAAATTGAGCCTCACCCGATTTGATGGCACGGGCTGCCAGTCCAATGGCATCCAGACCTGAGGCACATAAACGGTTTACGGTCAGTGCTGAAACAGATTCAGGCAACCCTGCGAGTAAAGCAGCCATACGCGCCACGTTGCGGTTATCTTCACCGGCCTGATTGGCACAGCCTAGGATCACTTCATCCAGTTCTGCCCATGGCAAGGCCGGATGCTGATCTTTCAGATATTGAACCGGTAGCGCTGCCAGATCATCAGCACGAATGCTGCTCAGTCCACCGGCATAGCGTCCGATCGAGGTGCGAATTCCATCAAAAATATAAACCTGTTCCATGATTCTTCCTTTTAGCCAGCAACGCGTAATGGTTGCTGCTGAGTTTTCTGTGCATGTCCCTGCACCGCTTTCTTTGCTAAATATATACTAGTTCTATAGCGGTCTTCACCACAAATACGATACATATTTTCTAAAATTTGTAAAATTGTGTAATATCCAATTTTATCTGCCCATTCGAATGGACCACAAGGATAATTAACGCCATATTTCATAGCAGAATCAATATCTTGTTCTGATGCAATATCATGCAATACTGCTTCACAGGCTTCATTCACCAACATGGCAATACTACGTATAACATAAAGACCGGGATGATCCTTAGACCAAATAGGTATCATATCCATACCTATGAGGAATAGCTCCACTGCCTGGCGCTGTTCAGCACTACACGCCGGTGATGCAACGACTGGAATCGCTTGAGCATTTGTCCAATCTGAATGCCAGTCCATCAACACCACAGGCTCATGCGGATAGGTAAGTTCAACTGATTCGCCAAGCGATAATCGCAGAGAAAGGTCACCAATCAGGATTTCATTCTGTTCTGCTGCCTGAAAACTCAGCTCTACATGAGAGGCCTGTTTTAAACGTTCAATCAGTACTGAGGAATGTAGCCATTCACCTTTTACTGTGACTTTGAGCTTATTCAGCGACTTGGCATAACACACTGGCAATTCATATACAGGTGCAGGCTTGGCCTGAGCGTAATCATAAAAACCCTGACCGGACTTGCGACCATAACAACCGGCATCGACCAGTTCTTTTTGAATCAAGGACGGGCGGTAGCGTGGCTCATAGAAAAATTCCTGATAGACACTTTGTGTGACCGAGAAATTCACATCCTGCCCAATCAGATCTGTAAGTTCACACGGCCCCATGGCAAAACGGCCACATTCGCGCATGATGTAATCGAGCTGTTCCGGGGTGGTGGCATTTTCCTGCAAGGCACGAAAGGCCTCGGCATAATAAGGTCGTGCGACACGATTGACGATAAAACCGGGGGTCGATTTGGCTCGCACCGGAACCTTGTTCCAGTCCTTCATCAGATCAAATACTGCATCGGCAATCGCTGCTGAGGTTTTCAGTCCGCGGATAATCTCGACCAGTTTCATCACCGGCGCCGGATTAAAGAAATGCAGACCAATCACTCGCTCGGGATGTGGAATCGCCGAGGCAATTGCGGTAATGGAAATTGAAGAAGTATTAGACGCAAAAATCGTCTGTTCCGGGCAAATGGCAGCCAGCTGTTGAAACAGGTTTTGCTTCACTTCTTTCTTTTCAACAATGGCTTCAATAATTAAGCCCGCATCGGCAAGCTGCTGAATGTCCTCTGCCACAATCAGATTGGCGAAGGTACTCTCCAGCAATTGCTGGGTCATTTTGCCATTTTGTACGCGCTTGCTCAGCTGCGCCTCTAAAGCAGTCAAGGCACTCTGAACTTTGCTGCGATCGAGATCAAACACATAGGTCGGATGCCCGTGCATGGCTGCCAGTTGTGCAATGCCAATCCCCATGGTTCCAGCACCGACTACAGCAACTTTGACTTGCTCTAAATTGATCTGTTGCATGATTTAGCATCCTTTATATTCAGGGGTACGCTTCTGCATAAAGGCTTGTACACCTTCTTTATAATCACTTGAACGTCCAGCCAGACGCTGTAAATCACGTTCCAAAATGAGCTGATCATCCAGATTATTATCGGCGGCTGCATGAATGGCTTTTTTAATCAGCGACAGACCATAGGTCGGTTGCTGAGCCAGATGCTCCGCCAATTTTTTCGCTTCTGCTTGCAGTTGTTCATCTTCAACCACTTGCCAGATCATGCCCAGTTGTACTGCGCGCTCAGCCGGAATTTTATCGCCGAGCATCGCTAGGCCCATCGCCTGAGCACGGCCGACCAGACGCGGTAGGAACCAGGTACCGCCTGAATCTGGCACCAAACCAAGACGGCAAAAGGCCTGAATAAAGGAAGCCGATTTTGCTGCCACCACAATGTCACACGCCAGGGCAATATTGGCACCTGCCCCTGCTGCTACTCCATTCACGGCACAAATCACCGGTTTAGGCATTTCGGTAATCAGCTTGATCAAAGGGTTGTAATATTTTTCAATCGATAGGCCTAAGTCCGGTGCATCGGCATTCGGATCGACCACGCGGTCATTCAGATCCTGACCGGCACAGAAACCGCGGCCTTCGGCTGAAATCACCACGGTACGAATCTGGCTGTCTTTGGCCCAGGCCTTGATGACCTTGGAAACTTCCTGATGCATAGTTTCATTAAAGCTGTTGAGCTGTTTTGGACGGTTAAAGGTCAGGTAGCCCACTGCATTTTTTTCTTCGACAATAATTGTTTGATAATCCATTACACACCTCTAAATTCTGGTTTTCTTTTTTCTAAAAATGCATTGATGCCTTCCTGGCGATCTCGGGTTGCAGCCAGCCAGACAAAATGTTGACGTTCAAGTTTCAGTCCCTGACTTAAAGTGACTTCATGAATCGACTTTAAAGATTGCTTGATGGCACGAATGGCCAGCGGTGCCTGCTTGGCAATTTTTTCTGCCAGTTCCAGTGCGTATTGCACGGTCAATCCTGCCGGACAAACCTGGCTACTAATGCCATGTTGCAAGGCTGTTTGTGCCGAAATCATTTCACCAGTCATGGCCCAGCGCATCGTTAATTGCTGACCGACCAGACGGGCCAGACGCTGGGTTCCACCGGCACCCGGCAACATACCTAAACCGATTTCAGGCAAGGCAAACTGGGCATTTTCTCCGGTCAGCACCATGTCACCATGCAAAGCCAACTCGAAACCTGCACCAAAAGCATAACCATTTACGGCCATGATTAAAGGCTTGGAAAATTCATCAATTTTTTTCCAGAGCAGTGGGCGTTGGTCTTGCTGGATGCTGACCACATCTAACTGCGCCAGCTCATTTAAATCAGCACCGGCAGCAAAGCATTGCGTATTTCCGGTGATGACCACGGCTTTCACAGCAGCATCTGTTTCCAAGTCCTGTAGACAGGCTGCAATGTTTTGCAAGGTGGCATTGTTTAAAGCATTGCGCTTTTCTGGACGATTTAGCTCGATCAGTACCACACCCGGCTTGGGTGAGCTGGTTTTAATGTAGGTCATCCTTGAACTCCTGCTATGCTCGCGGTGCTGTAAATTCAGCTTTTATTCATCAAAACTGAGTCGGACATTGGCCGTGGTTGGACGTGCCTGACAACTGAGCACATAGCCTTTCTGAATTTCATCTTCTTCCAGACTGTAATTCACCGCCATTTCAACCTGTCCCTCTAACACCTTACATTTACAGGTGGCACAAACGCCGCCCTTACAGGCATATGGCAGGTCGGCTCCGGCACGTAGCGCAGCATCTAAAATACTGTCATCCTGCTTAGAGACTTCAACAATCAGCTCGCGACCATCGAGGATGATATTGACGCGTTCTTCGCTGCGGCTTTCCATCTGCTGGGCGGTTGCTTTCGGTGCAGTACCCGTATTGAAGCGTTCCGTATGAATCTTGCTGCGTTGAATGCCCCAAGTCGGTAATACCGTTTCGACTGCTGTCATCATTTCTTCAGGACCGCAAGCGAAACAGTGATCTGCTTCGGCAGAAATCAGATTGGCCTGAAATAACTGCTGCAATTTGTCTGCATCAATCCGACCATTAAAGATGTCACTGTCATTCAGTTCACGTGAAAAAATATTTACCAGTTGCAGACGTTCCTTAAAACGGTCTTTCAAGTCCATGATCTGTTCAGAGAACATGGTCTGTTTCCAGGAGCGGTTGCCATATACCAGAGTGAATGTTGCTTCCGCTTGACGGTTCAACACCGACTTTACAATCGATAAAATTGGCGTAATGCCACTGCCTGCTGCAAATCCTAGATAATTCTGGCCACCAGCCTTGGCGGCTTTCTGAAAGAACACCCCTTGCGGTGGCATGACTTCTAGTACATCGCCCGCTTTGAGATGCGCATTGGCCCAGGTTGAAAACTGACCCTGATCAATTTTTTTAATCGCAATGCTCATGTCTTCCTGAGTATCACTGCAGATCGAGTAGCAGCGGCGCAGCTCGCCGTCATCGGTTAAATGACGAATGGTGAGGTGCTGACCCGGCTGATATTGAAAAGTATCCAACTGCTCAGGCGCGAGATCAAAGGCAATGCAGATCGCTTGCTCGGTTTGTGGCTGAATCGATTTAATGGTTAATGGTATAAATTGGCTCATGGCAAAATCCTTCTTTTAGGTGGCGGTGTTCAGGCTTGTTATTGGTTTACCCTGCCCACCGCGCAATCGTTACAATCAAATACATTTGAAATAGTCAAAAGTTTCTAAGCAGTCCCGACATTGATATAAAGCTTTACAGGCTGTCGAACCGAATTCACTTAATAATTTGCTGTTGTTACTTAAGCACTGTGGACAGGTGATGCCATCGGTCAATGCCACATGCGTACCACAGCTATGTGACTGGCCTTGCGGCGGGGCAATACCATATTGCTGTAATTTATGTTTGCCCGATTCACTCATCCAGTCCGTGGTCCAGGCTTCAGACAGATCCACAATCACTTTGACTGGCGTCAAACCATTGGCTTCAAAAGCCTGGGTAATTTCTGCTTTTAATAAATCAGTGGCCGGACAGCCGCTATAGGTCGGCGTGAGTCGCACCACAATTTCATCCTGCTGATTCAGCTCGACGCCACGAATCATGCCCAGATCAATCACTGACAATACTGGAATCTCTGGATCAGAAACTTGCTGCAAAACGTCCCAACATTGATCTTCTACGTGTCGAATCAGATTCATGCGACTCACTCCCTGTGATTGTGCCGAATTACCAGTTCATGTTTGGATAAGAGCGCTGCATGTATTGCAGTTCAGCCAAAACAAAACCGAGATGTTCTGTATGTAAACCCTGTTTAGCCCCACTGCGATAAGCGCCTAGCTCTGGCAGGCTTAATTCAAATCGCGCTAACTCGGATGTAATGGTCTCCAGCCACTGGGCTTTTAAATTTTCAATATCTGGAATGACACCGCTATCGACCAACTGTCTTTCATCAGCCGTCAGAACAAAAAGTTCCTCGGTAAAACGCCATAACTGGTTTAAACCTTGCTGGGTTTTTTCATGCGCTTCTGCGGTACCTAAACTTAAGCGTTCCATCCAGGTGGTGGAAAAACGCTGGTGATATTTCACTTCTTTGAGTGATTTCACTGCAAAAGCCGCCAACTCAGCATGCTGACTTTGACTTAAGGCGCTAAACAATAAAGCGTGGTAGTGATCCATCAACCACTGGCGCACCAGGGTCTGGGCAAAGTCACCATTCGGCTGTTCACACAGCAGCAAATTACGGTATTCACGTTCGGTACGGAAATAAGCCAGCTTGTCTTCATCACGGCCCTGTCCTTCCACTTCACCCGCCAGACTGAGGGCAGTACGTGCCTGACCCAATAAATCCAGTCCGATATTGGCTAAGGCAATATCCAGCTCCAGTTCAGGTGCATGACCACACCACTCTGCCAAACGATGAGACAGGATCAGTTGACTGTCACCCACATGTAAAAGAAATTCTGCCAATACTTGATTTGTCATATTCTTCACCTTTCCCTTTACATATGCTCGATGCCAGCTGGAATGTTATAAAAGGTTGGATGGCGATAAACCTTGTCCAAAGCGGGTTCAAAAAATTCTGCTTTTTCATCTGGCTGTGAAGAGGTAATCAATTCAGATTTCACCACCCAGATACTGATGCCTTCATTGCGGCGGGTATATACATCGCGGGCATTTTGTAGTGCGACTTCCTCATCCGGCGCACGCAGGCTGCCGACATGACGGTGACTCAGACCCTGTTTACTACGCACAAACACTTCATAAAGTGACCAGTTATTTTTGTTATTCATGAGCAAATTTCCTTATATTGATCAAACTATTTTTTAAGCAACTTTTTGTGCTGCTGACTGTTGCTGCTGTTTCTGTGCATAGACGGCTGCTGAATCACGTACCCACTTGCCGCCTTCCCAAGCTTTGCGGCGTGCTTCAATACGCTCATGGTTACACGGTCCCTTGCCTGCAAGAATCGCAAAAAACTCATCCCAATTGATTTCACCAAATTCGTAATGTCCGGTGGCTTCATTGAATTTGAGGTCTGGATCTGGAACGGTTAAACCCAGCTGCAAAACTTGCGACACGGTGTTATCGACAAATTTCTGACGTAGCTCATCATTGCTGAATAATTTAATTTTCCACTGCATACTTTGTGCACTGTTCGGTGAATTATCATCACTTGGACCAAACATCATCAGTGCCGGCCACCAGAAACGGTTCACTGCATCCTGTGCCATCTGCTTTTGTTCCGGCGTACCATTGGCCAATTCCATCATGGCTTCAAAGCCCTGACGCTGATGGAAACTTTCTTCTTTACACACACGCACCATAGCGCGGGCATAAGGACCATAAGATGTACGGCACAGCGCAACCTGATTGACAATTGCTGCACCATCTACCAGCCAGCCAATCGCGGCAACATCGGCCCAGCTCAGGGTTGGATAGTTGAAAATTGAAGAATATTTCATGCGACCGGCAATCAGCTTATCCATCATGTCGTCACGATCCGCACCCAAGGTTTCTGCAGCACTGTACAGATACAAAGCATGACCGGCTTCGTCCTGAACTTTTGCCATCAGCACAGCTTTACGCTTCAAGGTCGGTGCACGGGTAATCCAGTTGCCTTCCGGCAACATGCCCACCACTTCAGAGTGTGCGTGCTGACCGATCTGACGAATCAAGGTCTTACGATAAGCATCCGGCATCCAGTCCTTCGGCTCGATGGAAATATCCTTTTCAATCTTTTGATCGAAGATTTGTTGTTGATTATTCATTGTTCCCTCACTTATCCCAAGTGTTGATACACTCAAATTAAAACGATACGTAATTAAAATCAATATCTATTTATTGGTATCATTTAATTTTCACCCCTTATTTTTAATAAATATTTGTTTTATATAACTTAATATTTTTTTATTTTATTGTTACGCATTTTTAAATACAGATTTATGATTGACATTTTCAATTTTTCAACACAAATTATGAAACATCAAAATTAAAATACATCTCAAAACGTATCATAAATGGAGTTTTTACAATGTTAGAGTTAGACAGCAGCTCAAGCACAACGGATTATCAAGATACTGAATCAACCCATAATCCTATTGCCATCAAAAGCTTATCTTCACTGGTGTACGGCCAGGAATACGCAGCGCAAGCCGATTTACGTACGGTTTATCATGCCATTAGCGGTGAAGCGGTTTATCAGGTCGGCAGTCAGGGCATCGATACCCAAGCCGTGGTGAAGTATGCCAAACAAAAAGGCGCGACTATTGCCACATGGACCTTCCATCAACGTGCCAATGCACTGAAGCAAGTGGCTCAGTATTTGATGGAACGCAAAGAAGACTTTTATGAGCTTGCCAAAGCAACCGGCTGTACCCGTAAAGATGCCTGGATTGATATTGAAGGCGGGATTGGCACCTTATATGCTTATTCGAGTTTGGTGCGTCGTGAACTGAGTGATGAAACAGCATGGGTCGAAGATGCCTGGATTCCTCTTTCTAAGCAAGGTAGCTTTGGCGCGAAACATATTCTGACGCCTAAAGCCGGTGTCGCCGTGCATATCAATGCCTTTAACTTTCCGATCTGGGGCATGTTGGAAAAAATCGCACCGACACTGCTGGCAGGCGTACCCTGTATTGTCAAACCGGCGACCGAAGGTGCCGAGCTGACTCATGCCGTAGTTAAAGCCATTCATGAAAGCGGTTTCTTGCCAGAAGGTTCACTGCAGCTCATTTGCGGACAGGTCTATGATTTATTTGATCATTTAAATCCTCAAGATACGGTCACTTTTACCGGTTCTGCTTCAACAGGGCAAAAACTGCGTTCGCATCCACACTTAAATGCCTACTCGATTCCATTCACCATGGAAGCAGATTCAGTCAATAGTGCGATTTTGACGGCGCAAGCCAATGATGAAACGATTGATTTATTTGTCCGTGAAGTTTTCCGTGAAATGACCACCAAAGCCGGACAGAAATGTACCGCCATTCGTCGTGCCTTTGTGCCAGCCGAGCTATTGGATACCGTACAAAGTCGCCTGATTGAAAAACTGAAAAAAGTGGTTGTCGGTGACCCCGCTCAAGAAGGCGTCAGCATGGGTGCTTTGGCCAGCGTCAAACAGAAACATGATGTCGCAGCAAAAGTTGAACAGCTCAGCCAGGATGCAGAGATCGTATTCGGTAGCCACTTGCGTCAGGACTTTAAGATTCAAGTACAAAATACGGAGACATCTGCATGCTATCCACCGACAGTTTTGCTATGTAAAGCACCGGCTCAGGCAGAAAATATTCATAAAATTGAAGCCTTTGGGCCTGTGGTCACTTTAATATCATATACTGACCTGGCTCAGCTTGCTGACCTGGTGGCACGTGGCGAAGGTAGCCTGGTGGCCTCCATCGTACGCAATACCGATGAAAATATTGAACAACTGCTCAGCAAAATTGCGCCATGGCATGGTCGTGTCCATATTCTGGATGCTGAAAGTGCCAAAGAAAGTACCGGACATGGCTCTCCATTACCTTTACTGGTTCATGGTGGACCGGGACGTGCCGGTGGCGGTGAAGAACTCGGCGGCTTGCGTGCAGTCAAACATTATATGCAACGTACTGCGATTCAAGGCTCGCCAAATGCCATGACTCAGGTCGGCCATAGCTGGACGGCTGGAGCTCAAGTCTTTGAAGACCGCGTGCATCCTTTTAAAAAATCATTTGATGAATTGCGTATAGGCGAGCGTTTACTGACTGCACGACGTAGCGTGACCGAAGCGGATCTGGTGAATTTCGGCTGCCTGAGCGGTGATCACTTCTATGCGCATATGGACAAGATTGCTGCAGCAGAATCCCTGTTTGGTGAACGTGTGGCACATGGCTATTTCGTGGTGTCTGCCGCAGCCGGTTTATTCGTTGATGCCGCCCAGGGCCCAGTCATTGCCAACTATGGCATGGACAACTTGCGCTTTGTAGAACCGGTGAAAATTGGCGATACCATTCAGGTAGAACTGACCTGTAAGCAGAAAACTCCAAAAGCACTGCGCGATCCGGCACAGAAGCCACATGGTGTCGTGGTCTGGGATATTAAAGTAAAAAACCAACGCAATGAACTGGTTGCAACCTACGATATTTTAACGCTGGTTGAGCGTGGCTAAAAATTTAAACTCAAAAAAAGGAATCATTATGATTCCTTTTTTTTGCCTTTAAAAATTATTTGTATCTATTTTTAAAAACAGATTGACGTCTCTCTATTTAGGCTCTAGATTAATTAAATACGATACAATATAAAAATAACAATCATATTAAAAGTATCAAATAAATATCTCAAACGATCAGCACAGGATGTTGCATGATGAATGATAAATCGCTGAACCTAGAAATGGTTGAAAGGACGATTCAACCAACAAATCAAAATTTTGAGCCTACACCGACAGAAACGACTGTGCCGCTGTCTGAACAGATTGAACCGCCACCGGAAAGCAGCACCTATCAATGGTATGTGGTGGTCATTTGTATGGTGGCTTACATTCTGTCATTTGTAGACCGTCAAATTTTATCGCTCATGATTGAACCGATTAAAGCCGATTTAATGCTGAGCGATACCCAGTTTAGTCTATTGCAAGGTTTGGCCTTCTCCTTGTTTTATGCCATTATGGGTCTGCCCATTGCCGCGCTGGCGGATCAAAAGTCCCGAATTAAAATCATTGCGACCGGGATTGCATTCTGGAGTCTCGCCACAGCGGCATGTGGTCTCAGTAAAAACTTTATTCAAATGTTTATTGCACGTTTGAGTGTCGGTGCCGGTGAAGCCGCGCTTTCCCCTGCCTTTTATTCAATCGTTGCCGATTTATTTCCGAAAGATAAATTAGGCCGTGCACTCGGTGTATATGCGATTGGTGCCTTTATTGGTTCGGGCCTAGCTTTCCTGATTGGCGGCTATGTGATTGGCCTGCTAAAAGATGTCAGCTTCGTAGCTTTACCTCTCATTGGTGAAGTGAAAACCTGGCAACTCACCTTTATGATTGTGGGTCTACCGGGCGTATTGCTGGCTCTACTCATGGTGCTGACGGTGCGTGAACCTGCACGTAAGGGGATGAAAGTCGGTCAGGATGGCCAAGTCATTAAAGCCTCTTTCAAAAATTCGATCGGTTTTATCAAGACACATAAAAAGACCTTCTTCTGTCATTTTATTGGTTTTTCTTTTTATACCATGATGCTGTATTCCCTGCTGGGCTGGGCACCTGCCTACTACATGCGTAATTTCGGTCTGGATGCGAGTCAAACCGGTTATATCCTCGGTACGATTATTTTGGTCGCGAATACTTCAGGTGCCTTGTTCTGTGGCTGGCTGATCGACTTCTTCTCGAAACGTGGCTATAGCGATGCTGCAATTCGTACTGGTGCGATTGGCTGTGCGGCGCTGATTATTCCGAGTGTGCTGTTTACTCAGGTCGATAATATGCAGCTTTCATTTGCGCTGATTTTTGTGGCGATGTTCTTCTCCACTTTCCCGATTCCTGCATCGGCAGCTGCTACGCAAATGCTGACACCAAACCAGCTACGCGCACAGGTATCTGCAAAGTTCCTGCTGGTTTCAAACCTGATTGCCTTAGGTGTCGGAACCACCGCAGTGGCGTTAATCACGGATAAATATTTCCAAAACACATTAATGGTTGGTAACTCAATCTCGATCGTCAATGCGATTGCCGGATTGATTGGCTGCTTCCTGTTGTACAAGGGCTGTCAGTATTATCGTGAGAGTATGAAAGTCGAGAAACTGGCTGACTAAAATGGCTGGATATTGCTAAACCTTCTTAAGCTTCACTTTTAAAGGCCTTTAATCTACATTAAGGGCCTTTTTATATCAGCCCAAAAAGTTCAATTTTCAGGTACTCATCATTCAATTCCCATCCAGCCTAGACAGGCTGCCTAAAAAAACGTATAACACCGTTTTAAATTTACAGGTGTGCACCGTTGAAACTTGTGCTTGCTCCCATGGAAGGCTTAACCGATCCGATTATGCGTGATGTGCTGACATCCGTAGGTAGCTTTGACTGGTGCGTGACCGAGTTTATCCGTGTCACCGATTCCCTTCTGCCCGATCATATTTATCATACTTACTGTCCAGAACTGTTGAATGATGGCAAGACGGCGGCAGGTACACCGGTACATGTGCAGTTTCTGGGAAATAATCCGGAGATGCTGGCGGCGAATGCCGCCAAAGTGGCAGCCATGGGTGCACCGGCAATTGACATGAATTTTGGCTGTCCGGCCAAAACTGTGAACCGTCATCGCGGTGGCTCAGTCCTGCTCGATGAACCAGAAGTGGTGCATGAGCTGGTTAAAGCCGTGCGTGATGCCGTCCCTGCGCATATTCCGGTTTCCGCCAAAATGCGTCTGGGTTATATGGACCGCAATTTCATGCTGGAAAATGCGCATGCCATTGAAGATGCAGGAGCAGCATGGGTTACCGTGCATGCGCGCACCAAAGCCGATGGCTATACTCCGCCCGCATTCTGGGACCAGCTACAACCGATTCGTGAGACACTTAAGATCAATGTGATCGCCAATGGTGAAATCTGGAACAATGCCGATGCCAAACAGTGCCGTCTGGAATCCGGTTGCGAAGATCTGATGATTGGCCGTGGTGCAGTGACTACACCCGACCTGACCCAATGTATCCGTCAAAACTCGGATGCACCTTTGATGAACTGGAATGAACTACTGCAACTACAAATTCGTTTTATCAACGGCCCAGCCAAAACTGAGATCGGGATGGTCGGCCGTTACAAGCAATGGCTGGGCATGATGTCGAAACATTATCCTGAAGCCAAAGCCTTATGGGACGAAGTGAAACGGATTAAAGTTCTGGCCGAGATTACCGAAAAACTGAAAGCTTCAAATATTTAAAACCAAAAAGCCTTTGAATGATTCAAAGGCTTTTTTTATGAGTCCGTAAAAAACTTATGACTGCTTATGCTGCTTTAAATTTTCTACGTGTTCCCGATTAGTTTTCCAGGATTTTTCTAAAACTTCTTTTTCTAACCGCAGTTGTATCCGTTTTAATTTCGTTTCAGAAATCATCTGCTGATCAAAACTTTTCACATAGTCGATCCAGCCTGCACCCCGAAATACATGATTTGGCATCGGTGTTTTAAACACAGCATCCGGCATAAATACAATCACAGAATGCAAAAGGTCTGGTTCCACAATATCTGCCAGTAGCTGCTCCAATACTTTGATGTGCTTATAGTTCTGATGAATCGGATTCTGAAATTTATAACTGTTTTTATAGATTTTCTGGGTCCAGGTTTTTTGTCGCTCGTTTCCAAATATCCAGCCTTTATAGTTTTTAGTCTCAATCACAAATATTCCGTAAGGACTTAATAACAGATGATCGATCTGCGTGGTCGCGCCTGTCCCGTCTGGAAGAGTCAAATCATTGAGCAGAATATATTGAAGATCTTTTAAATACAGTTTGACATGGGCAGCAACCGCAAATTCTCCTAATTTCCCTTTTAAAAATGGCTTGAATAATTTAAAAATCATCACGCCAAAGAAAAGCAGAAGAATCCACCCTAAGCTGGACCAGAATGGACTTAATAGCTGTATGGTAGAATGTTCCATATTCTAATTTTCATTTGTTTTAAGTGTTTAAATATTAATGCGTTCGCTCAATATTTAACAGGATTTCTTTTTTATCCAAACCACCGGCAAATCCTACCAGCTTGCCACTGCGACCAATCACCCGATGACAGGGTGCAATAATCGAAATCGGGTTTTTGCCATTGGCTGCACCCACGGCACGTACCGCCTTGATATTACCCACTTGTTCAGCAATGTCGCGATAGCTTCGCGTCTGTCCGTAGGGAATATTCAGTAGCGCCTGCCAGACTTTTTTCTGAAAATCAGTACCGGCAAAGTCCAAAGGCAGGTCAAAAACATTGCGCTGACCGGCAAAATATTCCTGGAGCTGGCGTCGGGTTTCAATCAATACCGGATGCTGCAGATCTTCAACCAAGGTCGCCAGTTTCACCCGATTCGGCTGTTCACAATCCCAAAGCACGGCTACCAGCGCGGTTTCATTCGCGACCAGTCGTAACTGACCTACGGGAGAATCCATATAGAGATAACTTAAGTTCATGATGGTGCCCTGTCCCAATCACTGGAGTTCATTTTCCATATTAACCCAGTTCACCGAGACAGACAGAAACAAATTATGAAGAGGATACTTTCATCAGTACCAGACCGGAAATGATGAGTACGGCAGCCAGCATACGCAATGCTGTAGCAGGTTCACCCAGAACCCAAATACCGATGAGAAATGAACCCACTGCACCAATCCCGGTCCAGATCGTATAGGCTGTACCTAGCGGCAAAGTACGCATCGCATAAGCCAGCAAAGCAAAACTCAGTACCATGAAAACAATAGTAATGATACTGGGGGTTAAACGAGTAAATCCTTCGGACAGCTTCATCGAATATGCCCACACGATTTCAAAAATACCCGCAAGAATAAGTACTATCCAGGCCATGCAGCCCTCCTCTTTTTATATAAGAATCAGGCCGTCCTGACGATTTTTCCTGTAAATTCCGACACGCAATTCACAAGGGAGGTCGTTCCTCCTAGGTGTAAAAATTTTATAAAACCACATTGCAGTAATCTGGCTATTTTTACAAAAAATGACTTATCGAGATACAACTTAACTTTGCCTTACTCAAATCTCCACGACATTCATGGCTACTCTGGTTATCATAGATCTTGAAAATACCAAGTCAGAAATAGTTCTAATAATCGGGCAATTCATTCACAACAATTACATGAGAATGGACTCAGAATATTAAGTTATACACATCAATTAAATTTAAACTTTGTCTGGAGAAATTACATAATGAAACACAAATATACGACACATTGATCACTTTTTGCCTAGTTCCATTATCAACCTATGGTGAATAAACAACCACCGAACACAAGGGTTATAAACAATAAAAAAGAACCCGATTTGAGTTCTTTTTATACAAATTTTGTCTAAATCGCAATCAATCAGGCTACAAATGATTACATTTTATGCAACATATCCATATGGTTATCAACATAGATATCTACACACTTATCCATAAAGTTATCCACATATTTATGCACTTATGAGTTTTTAACGATTACAGTTGAACCTGCCCTACTCTCGCTAATTCCGCACGCATTTCATCAATCACAGCTTTATAATCCGGCTTACCAAAAATAGCTGAACCAGCTACAAACATATCGGCACCCGCTTCGGCAATTTCACGAATGTTGCTTGGCGTAACGCCACCATCGACTTCCAGACGAATATCATGACCTGAAGCATCGATCAGTTTGCGTGCCTGACGCAATTTATCCAAAGTCATTGGAATAAATTTCTGTCCGCCAAAGCCCGGGTTCACGCTCATGAGCAGGATTTGATCGACTTTATCCAGCACATAATCCAGGTAATGCAATGGTGTTGCCGGATTAAATACCAGCCCCGCTTTTGCACCACCTGATTTGATCAACTGTAAAGAACGGTCAATATGATCAGAAGCTTCTGGATGAAAAGTAATGATATCAGCACCCGCTTCAAGGAAATCCCCGATCATGCGATCTACCGGCTTAACCATCAAATGCACATCAATGGGCGCCTTGATCCCATAATTTTTCAAGGCCTTACAAACACCTGCACCAAAAGTCAGGTTCGGTACATAATGGTTGTCCATGACATCAAAATGAACAACGTCTGCACCTGCTTCCAACACATTCTCGACTTCTTCACCTAAACGGGCAAAGTCAGCAGATAAAATAGAAGGGGCAATTAAATAAGGCTTGGACATGGGAGAACCTGGCTTGTTGAAATTGGATTTTTCCCATTATATCAAATCCGCTCCGGCTACTGTGATTCGATGTTGCAAGATTAAAACGCTGTGTAACGCTTTGAGGCTTATGCCGGCATCACCGCTTGGTTTAAAGTACAGGATAATGATGAATAGTGTAGAAGACTGATGAAAAGTATTGCCCATATCCAGACGCAACAAGCTTCACGAATTGCCAAACGCCTAGCCAATCACTGGAAACATAAATTTAATATTGATGAAACCGAACAAAATTTCCTGATTCATTTTCCAAATGCTGAAGTGATATTGGCTCCTGAACAGGATCATCTAACCGTAACGATTCAAAGCACAGATGAATTTACTGACCTGAATAAACTCGAAAATGTGGTTCTGGATCATCTGATCCGTATGGGACAGGAACATCTGACTGCCGACTGGCAAAGATAGGGGCTAAAAAGCCTTAGTGATCAGGGCATAGCAATGATCAGAAACTAGATACGATGATTCGCCTGATCATTAAAGGCATGGATACGCTGAATTCTTTTATCCAGTTCGAGATGTGATTCCAGATATTTTTTAAACTTCCCGATTAGGCGAATCCATTTCAGTTCGGTTTCTGTCAGGTGCCGGTCTTTTCCATCAATATTGAGAGTGAAATTTTTCATTTTTAAGGTTTGCGATTCCTCTGCCAGTATTCTGGCATTTTCCACCCGCTGCAAAAAGTTAGACAAGTGAATACTGGAAATCTGCTGTTGATGCAAATGCTGCATGGCATAGTCATCGGCATCCAGTTCAATCGCCTGCGAATATCCGGCATCGGTCAACACGACTACAGATGCGGTGACCACATCACTTAAATCTCCAGTTACCAAGGCAAACAGTCCCGCCGCCCCCAGATTAGAAATCACTTTTTGCATGCTGTGCTTCTGTACCAGATGGCCTTGTTCGTGGGCCAATACTGCAAGGACTTCTTCATCGGTGCCGCTGATTTTCACCAGTTCATCGGTCACAATAATGGTGTTATTCGGGATGGCTGCGGCATTCATGCCCATGCTTGATCCACCTTGACGGAAAATAATTTTTGCAGGTTTTCCTACAGCAATCTTTTGTTCATACAAAGTTTTTAATCGCATCTGCTGTTCTTCCGGTAGTGTACTTGGTTGGGTCTGGGCAATTAACTGCTGCTCTGTCCGGTTGCCTACTTCAACCAGAGTCTGCTCCGGAAGGAATTTTGCCAGCTGTTTGGCACTATAAGGAATCCCCCATTTTAAAATCACAATCACTGCACTAATCACGATGATCATGGAAAAGAAAATCAGGATCGGTGAACGTTCAAACTTCCAGATTGCATGATAAATATCTTTATGTTTAATCCCGAGCCAATGTGGCGCTTTGCTTAAAAACTCAATCCGACGCTCTTCAGGCAGCTCAATAATCGGTTTACGACCACCGACACCACCAATGTAGGCCATGTCCGGATAAGAAAAATAAAAATCTGCAGCGCTAACTTGTACTGGAACATCCTCATCAAGTTTCAAGACAATCCCTTGTTGCTGATCCGGTACAATCCAGGCACGACGGGCTTCAGCGAGAATTCCATCATAAAACTTAACTTCGACAGGTCGTTTCATCACATTTACTCCTATAGCGACGCATCGAAATCAAATACGTCCAGGATTTCATCAGCCAAGGCACTCGGGTCAGGTTGCAAGATATGCTCAAGATTGGTTTCATCTTCAGCCACATATAGTTCTAAGTGTTTTAACTGATATTCATATAAACGGATGGCAGCCCAAGGCGTCATTAAGCCCAGACTAAGAACACGCACTATCCAGTTGCTCAGCACAATCCAGCTATAACGCCAGGTAGTTACCCGTGTTTTAAAGTAACTTTGACCAAGCTCCACATGATTCCAGGTAATGAGGTATAAACGTGCAGAAATGACCGGCCAGACCAGCGCCAGACAAAGCAGATAGCTAAGCAGTAAACCCAGACTAAACAAATTGGTTCCAATCCGGTCCACCCAGTACACTACTGCTGCAAGCCAGCCAATACCAACCAGCAGGCAAACACCCAAGGGCAGATAAACGGCAGACATAAACTTGGACCAGTTAATATTCAGCTTGAATTGCAACTGACCAATCGATAAATGATTAAAGCAATAGCGTTTATAGAGCCAGATCATCACCGGACTAAACAGCAGCAAAGTAAAGATATTGAGCAGGATGGCTAGAAATAAGACCCTATAAGCCTCGCGGTTGCTGCCATTAAAATAAAAACGCACATTGCCATATTTGCTATTTCTAGCCTTGAATTTCAGCGTCATCCGAATGAGCTAGGGCAAACACAGCGCAGCGACCATCAATAAAGAACTGGTGGCAAGGATTGAATAGTTGGTCAGTACAACGGTGACCAGATACAGTTCCAGTGCAAACAGACGACCCAGTAGGATCCGGCTCGGCATGGCCACAAAGTCGAAGCGATGTTTTAAAAATTGGGTATTGCCGTAGAAATAACGCATACGGCGTGCTTTGGCCCAAGGGCTGTACAAGGCCAATGTCACAATGGTCAGCATCAGACTCACCATCCAGATACCAAAATATTCGGATGCACTGCCATGAAATCTGAATCCATATCGCTGATATTTCGGTCTGACCGAAGGCGTGGCTTCAGTCGAAAAACTTGAAGCAGCTGGAAATAATGACTCACTGACACGAATACCGTCTGCTGTCTGCTGCATGACGACCCCAATTTTTTATACTTTTATACATCTGATATTAAAAGAAAAACCCCCAGAATGTAAAAACATTTTGGAGGTTTTTTAATCTTTTTGGCTTTGCTACATATCTGCAGTCCTACTTTAAGGATTTAACTGCACGGCATGGAATTGCAAATGATCATCTACGAAACTTTGAATAAAGTAATAACCATGATCATAGCCCTGATGTTCACGCAAAGTTAGCGGCTGGTTCACGCCATCACAAGCCTGCTGGAACAGGGCTGGATTAAGCTGGTTATAGAACTGGTCTGAAAAACCCTGATCAATCAGGATATCGCCAAACAATGCGCCCTTTTCCTGAACCAAAGCGGTCGCATCATGTTTCAGCCATTCCTCTTTTTCAGTACCCAAATAATTCGAGAATGCTTTGTCTCCCCATGGGCACTGACTCGGCGCACAAATTGGTGCAAAGGCTGAAACAGATTTAAATTTTTCTGGATATTTAAATGCCAGAGTCAATGCGCCATGACCACCCATAGAGTGGCCGAAGATGCCGATCTTGCCGGGATGGATTACGAACTCCTCAGTAACCAGTGCATAGAGTTCATCGACAATAAAGCTTTCCATCTGATAATGTTCAACCCAAGGCGCCTGGGTAGCATTGATATAAAAACCTGCACCCTGACCGATATCCCAGTTGTCGCCTTCTGCCACGCCTTCACCACGTGGTGAGGTATCAGGTGTAATCAAAATCAAGCCAAGCTGTGCCGCCAAACGTTGTGCATGCGCCTTGATGGCAAAGGTTTCTTCGGTACAGGTCAAACCAGCCAGATAGAATAATGCAGGACAGCTGTGACCTTCTAAAGCTTGAGGCGGCAGAAAAATGCCAAACTTGGTCGGGGTTTTAAGATAGCGCGAATCAAAACGATAAATCCGCTGTTCACCTTCAAAGCTTCTATTGTTCTGTATAAGTTCCATGGCTATTCCTTATTATTACAACCGGTCTGTGGATGACATTGATCTAGGGAGATGATGTCGCCGTAGTGGTCTGTGGAAATAAACGTTGCTCCAGTTGCGGCAACATCAATTCCATATTCTTACCAATCACCCATTGCGGTTCTGATGGCTCAAAACCTTGAGCTGATTCCCATTTTGCTACGGTATCTGTGGCCTGTGCGAAAGCGCTTTGCAAGCTGCTATTTTCACGCATGGCTTCATCAAAGAACGCACGACCAAAATAGGTATAATCCGCTTCATTCGAACAGCCAAAAGACTGCCGATCAGCTGCCGAAGCCGTAATCACCAAGGTATTGTCATTCTGTAAAGCAGAAGCAAAACTGCCTGAAAAACAGGCCGAGATTACGATCACGCGCCAACGTATGCCTGATGCATCTAGTGTTTCACGCAACCATTTTGGATCAACCTGCGCCAGATCCAGTGGGGCATTTTCCATTTCAAATACATTCGGCAAACCGTGAGAGGTCATATATAAAAATAATACGTCACTTTCACGGTTCATCTGCTGCCCCATACGGCGCAATGTCAGCTCCATACTGGTTTTGGAAGCAATCGGCATAGTGGTACGTGTCGCTGGGTGATTGACCAAGGCAATCGATCGGCCAAAAGTACCAAAACGGGTATCAAACTGCTCTTTAATCCGCTCAACTTCAGAATGGAATACATCCTGATAGCTCGCTCCGGCTACCCCCATGAAATACCAGTGTGACTGTGCAAATTCACCATACTCGATATTTTCCAGCGCTTTATTCAGCAAAGTTGGCTGGGCATAGAAAGCATCTTCGGCAAAACTCGGTGGAATTTCTTCGACTTTCCAGATCGGCTGATCTTTGACTGAAATCTGCCAAACTACTAGCGTAAACAAAGTCGCCAGCATAATCAGCGCACGTTCCCACCACGGCCATTTTAATTCATGTGAAATCACCCAGACCACTGCCAGACTTTGCCAGACAAACAGCATGACAAAGAGCGTTGGAATATAGTCGTAAAGGATATAAGGCAGATAATCCAGATCACCCAGATACTGAATCAGACACTGGAACAGCATGATATGGGTATCTAACACCAACCATAACAAGGCTGGCACCAGCATCAAGCGTGGATTATTGACCCGTTGCGACAGAAAAATACCGACAATCAGGGCAATAAAAGGCCAAAGCGCATAACTGATCAGGCCTTGAGAGTTAAAATCTCCCATACGGCCTGAACTGAGCCAGCTAAACAAACTGTTGGCGCAGCCCCCTAAGATCCCCCAGAACACCAGTTGCATGATGGATGGACGGACCAGTTGTAAAGAACGCCTCGACCCCAGAAATAACCACATCCCGGCAATTTGGTTGCTCTTAAAATCGTGCCAAAAATTAATGGAGGGTTTAAAGTCGATCATAGGATTTCAAGGAGATGAGTGGCTCGCTAATGTGCTGAATAAGTTTATGCTTGATAAGCATTTAATCAATGCTAATTTTAAATATATAACAAATCTTTGCTTAATAAAGAAGCCATTATCCTATTCAGCTACAAGTTCATGCTGAAAATACGCATCAAAGCGACAAGCATCGCCTTGCCATTGATGATTTGGCTCTTTTCCGGCCAGAAATACCGCCAGACGCGGACGTTTGACCACGACACGTTTGCCAATTTTCTGTGCCAGTTCCAGAAGATTATCGCCCAGATCCATTTCACCATCTTCAGGCAATAACATATGCAACAGCTGCATCTGTTTTTTGACCTGTGCCTGCTTCTTGACTGCCTGTTGATTTTGATCCCGCTGTGGGAACATTGGATCAAGATAAACCACATCGACAATGTGATGCTGCTGAGCCTGTTGCTGCAGATAATCGGCTGAATCAGAAAAGACCAAATGAATCCGTGATACGACCTGACTCAGGAATGCATCCGACTGGGCACGTATATGGCTATCTTCAAGCAAGGTGAATAGAACCGGATGCCGTTCAACCAGAGTCACTTGCGCGCCTAAATGTGCCATCAACAGACTGTCATGTCCTAGACCTGCAGTCGCATCAACCAAGCTTGGTTTTTCACTTAAATTACAGGCGCGTGCAATCATTTCTGACTTTAAAGATGCACGTTTTAAACGCCCGGTTTCCGCTTGCCAGTCCGGTTGCATCTTCATGCCGTTGGCACATAACCAGAGTCCGTCAGCATCGACACAGAGGGCCAGTTCAGGATTTAAACGGAAAAAACGTGCATTGAGTTTTTCAACAGTTTCAATCTCAACCTGTACCCCACGAGAAGAAAGCACAGCCTCGAAGTGCTGTGCTTTCTCTTGATAGTCAGATTCGGTATATAAGCGAATCGCGCTTACCATAGTTTCCAACCCGTATAGGCAAATAATAAAATCAGCAGACCCGAAGCAATACGATACCAGGCAAAGATCATAAAGTCGCGTTTAGCCACATAAGCGACCAGCGCACGGATTAATATCAATGCCGAGATAAAGGAAACCAGAAGCCCAACTCCGATCACGGTCCAGTCTTCAGTCGTATTTAAGACATCATAGCTTTGATAAAGGTCCAGCAGGCCAGCGCCGATAATGACCGGAATACCCAAGAAAAATGAAAATTCAGTCGCTGCCTTACGGGACACACCGAGGAACATCGCACCGATAATGGTTGCGCCTGAACGGGAAGTACCCGGTATCAAGGATAGAACCTGAATTAGGCCAATCCAGATCGCATCTCTAATGCTGAGTTCTTCAACTTCATGCACACGGACTTGTGGTGGATTCTTTTCAATCCAGATAATGATCAGACCACCGACAATTAAACCAATGGCAATCGCAATATCATTAAACAGTAATTGTTTGACGGTTTGTCCCAGCGTCAGACCAATCAATATAATCGGAATAGAAGCCAGAATCAGGCCAATGCCTAAACGGCGACCTTGCGGTTCACCGCTGACAATCCCGGTCGCTGCACCCCAAAGACGTGCCCAATATTCATAAATAACGGCAGCAATTGCCCCCATCTGGATCGCGATGACGAATACATCACTCTTTTCCTTGGTCCAGAAATTCATTAATTCTGATGCCAAAATCAAATGGCCGGTACTGGAAATAGGCAAAAACTCGGTAATGCCTTCGATAATACCCATGATGGCCGCTTTGAGTAGCAGTAAAAGATCCATGCTTTATCCTAATTAATTATGCTTTACCTTGTTCTGGAATTTTTTTCCACGCGTTATCGCGTAAATATACGGGTAATGCCAATTCTGCACTGACCCAGTTTTCTGCTTGTGCCGCTGCACGTGCAATGCTGGCGATATCCTGTGCGGTCGCATGCACATCTTTATAAATTGAAGTTTCGCTTTGTACCAGTTCAGCACCTGAGCCAACCGGGGTAAAGCGCACAGCTTGGCTACCTGCTGCATAACTTAACAGTTGCTCATCATCGACCGGTTGCATAATCCCCTTCGCATCCAGTTGATAGCTCGCGATATAGACTTCGCTCATACGGGCATCCAATACCGCAGACACCTCAGTCAGACCATGTAAACGGTAGGCTGCTTGTGCCAAAGCCTGTAAAGTCGACACCGGAATCACAGGCAAGTCATTGGACCAAGCCAAGGCCTGAGTCACGGCAGCATTAATGCGGACACCGCTAAAAGAACCCGGACCACGACTAAAGGCAATCGCGGTCAAATCAGCAATGGCCAGCCCAAGATCTTGCAGACCTTGTTCAATCATCGGGAGAATCGTTTGCGTTTGTGCCTTGGCGCGCGCATCAAGCTGAAAAAATAGTTCTTGAGTATCATCGATTACAGAAACGGAACACTGCTCATTGGCAGTCTCCAATGCCAGCACTTTCATGCACAACCTTAATTCAGAGAATATAAAAAACGCGGATATGATACTCCACTCATATCCGCTACGCGAGATTTTCCCGAAACAGATACAAAAATGCCTAGAAAATCTAGGCTTATGATTCACTCATTAAAAGAGTGCCTTAGAGTTGCACTTCTTCCAACTCCTGAAAGTTTTGAAAATGTTCAGCATAATGCATGGCGCTCATTGTTAATTTTTGAATACTGTCATCATCCAGCGTTTTCACCACTTTACCGGGTGAGCCCATCACCACGGAATTATCCGGAATGATCTTACCTTCAGGAATCAAGGCATTGGCCCCGATAATACAATTCTTGCCAATCACGGCATTGTTCAGAATGACGGCTTGAATTCCGATCAGGCTGTTATCTCCAATGGTACAGCCATGCAGCATGGCCTGATGCCCAATTGTCACATAATTGCCAATATTCATCTCAATGCCGGCATCCGTATGCAGTACTGCATTTTCCTGCACATTACTAAAGTCACCCAATTTAATTTTACTGTTATCTGCACGTACTACAGCCCCAAACCAGACACTGACTTGGCGCCCAAGTTCAACTTGCCCAATCACGGTTGCGGTTGGTGCCACCCAGCCATCCCATGGCTGATGTGTAGCGGTAGGTATATATCCCTGAAATTTGTACAACATTGATAAAATCCTATTCAATGGTTAAAAAAATTTGGAGCGTTTAAAAGTTGGAGAATTAAGCAAGAATGGCCAGTCTTTTTTATAATCCAGCCCATATTGAAATAAAGAAATCAACATACGTGCGGTCAAGCCCCAAACCACTTCATTTTCTACCCGCATACTCGGAAAATATAAGGATTGCTGAGCAAAGCGAACTTCATAAGGTGTGGGCGTCACTTCAAGTAAATGCTGCAATGAGGCAAAGAAAATCCGGTCGATTTCCGTCGGTTGTGGAATCAGCTTCACTTGCGGAGGAATCAGTCCCACAATCGGTTTGACCAGCATGCCATTGCGGGCTTTTTGCATGGGTAAATCACCCATTAAATGTACATCAAAAGGATTGAGAGCCGTTTCCTCATAGGCTTCTCTTAAAGCCACCACAATATTACTGGTATCTTGCGGATCGCGCTTGCCACCCGGAAATGAGACTTCTCCGGCATGATTATTCAAATAAGCTGAACGGCGCGTCAGCAATACTTTCGGGTCAGCTTCATCTGTAATTGCAATCAACACGGCAGCATGCGCAGATCGGATACGCTTGGAAAAACGTAAGCGTTGCTGCAACCTTTGTGTCAATTCACATGCATCCATTCTCTCAGCCCTGACGATGATCATAATTTCATCATAGCTGATTTTAGTCGGGGCGGGAGAGAAATGATGCCAAATTTTGCTTTTTCAGTTATCCTGAGCTTACTTTTATCATTGATGATGAATATGAACTTCTGTGTGAATTGTGGACATAAAACCACTGCTAAAATTCCTTTGGGCGATCAGCAAATTCGCAGCGTATGTGATTCATGCGGCTCTATTCATTACATTAATCCAAAAGTGATTTGTGGCGCTTTAGTCTTATTCGAAAACAAAGTACTGCTCTGCCGTCGTGCCATTGAACCGCGCTACGGCTTATGGACGTTACCTGCCGGCTATATGGAACTGTTTGAAACCATGGAACAAGGGGCTGCCCGGGAAACCCGTGAAGAAGCCGAAGCTGAAATAGACATTGAACAGCTGTACTGTATGTATAACATTCCACGTATTGGTCAGATTTATGTGCTATTTAAAGCCAATCTGATTGATGGAAAATTTGGTGCGGGTGAAGAGACCATCGAAACACGTTTATTTGATGAAGCAGATATTCCCTGGACCGAACTTGCCTTCCCGAGTGTAGAACATACCCTCAGACATTATTTTGAAGATCGTAAAAGCAACACTTTCCCAATGCATCTGGAAACCTTAGGCACACGTCTAGACCATACCGGTTAAATCTAATATGCATAAAAAATCCCATACCAAGATGGGATTTTTTATTTTTAAGGAATATTATTTAGCTTTGACTTGATAGCAATCCGCGAGTTTGAACTCAACCGAACCACCGTTTAATTTTGCCAGGCTAATATCTGCCGGTGTTTCACCCTCATTGTTATTATTATAAACTTTTTGAAAACTTGCATAGGTATTGGCCCATTGTACCCCATCACCTGCCGAATTCAGGAAAGTTACACGCCCATTCTGGCCGACATTAGTATCTAACACATTAGACAAATTGAGCAGCGCACCACCGATCACAATCGAATCCCTAGAATCTGGTGAAGACTGGATGCGTGAGTCTACCCCTACCAATGCGCCATTGATATTACCAAACTTTTCATTGGCCAAAATCAGGCGCATGGAAACCGCTTTATCAGCCACAAATGCACGTCCCAAAGTCCCGAGGCGATATTGTTGTATGCTTTGATGATCTAAGAGCGTATCTGCCAATACATCACCCTTACAGCCTGCTACCGGATCAGTTGCTAAATTGCTGGAAGATTGCATATTAGTGCGTACATCACCATTACTGTCAATTACGATTCCTAAGGTAATTGGATTGACAGTGGTATCTGTAAATTTAAATTCCAGATTGGCATACATCGGGAAAATGTATTTCTCCCCATCTGCGACGTTCTGCGCTGTTTTAAAGACCTGACGATCCAGATAACTAATTGGGAAAATCTTATAGAGATCAACGCTTCCCGTATAGTTTTCACCATCAGCCTGCAAACGCCACAACCCCAAGTTGGCTTGATCGGAAGTATCCAGCGATTTTTTATCAGTCACCATCTTATAGAAATCTTCTTTACCCGCGATCACATAATCATTCAATAATCTGCCTTGATACAACTCAAGCGGAGTCGCATTATTTGCAACATTCAAGCGGTAAGGCGTGTTAATGGTTTTACTGGTTGGATGAATCCATGAACTTTGCGGATCAGCGGTCATTTGTACCGGTTTCACCTTACGGATGAGTTGAGCATTAATCCCCCCTAAGGAAGATAAATTTTCTTTAGCCAATGTTAACTGAGTATCCCGCCATTGCAGGCCGCTGCCAAAGGTATAGCCCTGGCGATCAGTAATCAGCATAAAATGGCCAAATAAATATTTAGTATTCTTATTTTTAATATCACAAGGGTTTTGATTACAGCCCACTAGTCCATCCGAACCGGTCAGGTTACTACCAATTACGCCTGAAGTTGAGAATAATGAAAATTCTGGCTGATACACGGCTGCGTTGGCAATCGTCACCAGTTTTTTAACAGTGGCAAAAGCCACCTCATCCGAAATTGTGTTGATATCAACAAAATCTTTAATTTTGGTCGCCAAATCGGCATCCATCAAATTGATATTCTCACTGGTTTTCGCCAGGTCTTTACGCATCTCTTCAGTAATATACAAAGGTTGTACATCAGATGGATTAATAATACGCCCTTCTTCTAGCGCCAAAGCTTGCAGAATTTTAACCAGACGCATAGCCACCTGAACGGTAGGATCATTAGGCACCAAATCACCTACCGGACGTCGAGTAATCCCAGTTGCAATATCGATTACACTTAAACGCGGCAGCTGGGTCTGGGCACTAAAATTAGCATAATCGCTGAGTTTAATTTGACCTAAATTAATCTTGCGCGAAGCAAAACTTTGAATATAAAACTCAATATTATCTGTCTTTTGACAGGTTCCAGAAGCAACCCCGTTTTTACTATCAAATAACGTAATAAAGGTATTTTCTGTATCGCTACTACAGTTAAAGTTCAAACCATCGAGCGGATATTCCAGCCCCCATTCCACACAGTTAGTTGTACCTGGGGTACAAGTACCATTGGTCGTGGCTTCATCATTTTTTTCTGGAATGACATTGGCACTTTCCCCACCACACCCACTCAGTGCCGTTAAAAGTGTGGTTAAAGCAAATGGAAATAATATTTTATTTTTCATCTTTTTGTACTCGAATAGTCCTTATCGAATGGCGACTAATTTTAGTTGTCCATGATTTGTCAGCATCTTGTCTTCAACATCTATCGCGGAGGCCAAAGGCGTCAATAATACATATTCAGTTTGTGCCGGAATCTGAAGAACCCCTTCGATACGCTCATGTTGAATAATATTCGCCTGACCTTCCTGATTTTTAAAACCGCCCGCTCCTTCAAGCACACAGCCACGACTGTCTAAAAACACAACAAAAGGCCAATAATACGTTGGATTTTTCTGGCTAGAGGCATAAGAGTTGATCTGAATATTCTGGATATCGGATTGAAGCTTTACCACTTCAAAATCAAATTCGTCTGCTTTAAGAGGTGCGCGAGGCCACAGGTTAACTGCTTTTTTAAGGCTGATTTCTTTCGCTTTTTTAATTTTCTTATCATTAAAACACTGCTTGCCCAAGCTATCGATGGTCTCCGACTGTGAAATACGATAATAACTTTGAGCCAGTACTACAGGACCAGAATCTACTTCTGGCGTTTGAAACAAGGATTTTAATACGGATTGTCCCACCCCTTTTTCACGTTCAATTGTCTGGATCCGGGTAGTTCCAATATTTTTATCTACTACTCCTTCGGGCATGCTATAGAAACGTTTTTTGCCTTCCAAATTAAATTCTTTATTTTCCAGATACTCACTATCCACATATTCAATGCCTTCAACTTGGCTAAATCCCGGTTTTTGTATAGTAGCAACAGAAGATCCAGCTCCAATATCAGGATTTTGAATAGCTTGAGATTCAGGTTTTAATTGTGGTTTAGACTGAATCTTTTCTTGCACAGTATGCAGTTGTACTGGTTGTACTGGTTGTACTGGTTGTACTGGTTGTACTGGTTGTACTGGTTGTACAACCATATTATGGTCATGCTTAAGTTTAATTTGCCTATTTTCTACGACGGGCAATTTTTCTATGTTTTGTCTTACAGTTACAGGCTGAACTATTGCAGCTTCTACTTTTTTCAACAATCGAGATTTGTCTTCAGTTTTTTTCTCTGCATTATTACGGGGTACGACTAATGGTCGGCCATCTGGACCAATAATCGTAATAAATTCTTTAGCGCTTGTATAAAAAGACACGGATACCAGATTTAATGCCAGTACCGCTGTCAATCCAACGTTCCTTGTCTTGATCATTTTTCCCTTACCAACGCGTGCGATAGTTCAAACCTAAAATTGTAATTTTGGTATCTGTTTTTACGTTTAAACCTGCATATGGGTTTAATAACAGGTTATTTACCCCTGTCTGGTTGGCTAAACTACTGGTATTTGCTGGAATCTGATCTTTGCTACGCAAGAAACCAATTGATAGATCCAGATCAGTGTCTGCATCAAAACGGTAACCCACACCTAAACCAAATAACTGTGCACCATTGATCGGTACCATGGTATTACGCTTATTTTTTGGAATAGCACTGGTCCGTGGTTCATAACCTGCCCGAAGCTTCAAACGGTCTGTAGCGGAATACTCCATCCCGATACCAAAGTTCCACGGCGATTCAAATCCCATCGGTAAAGCCAAGGTTGAGTCAGTAACATTGGCAGACAAAATTTTGGCAATTTTTAGGGCTGAAATGGTACGATCAAATTCGAATTTAAATTCGTCCCAGACCTTGTAATCTGTCCAGCCAATATCAAAATTCACTTGCAAATCTGGCATCACTTTATATTTGATACCTGCCTGAAAATGCGCCGGATATTCAAAATCCTGCGACACCAGACCAGATTCACTCGATGGTATGTAATTAGGAAATCCAAGAATTGCAGCCAGAATCTGGCCGGTCGGTGAGGTCATTAAACCTTTAATCATTTCCTGAGGAGCTTTGGCATTATCAATATGATATTTACCTTTTAAGCGCATTTTTGCAGCACTTTGGTACACCATACCAAAACTAAAGTCTTCGCGCGGTTCCCACAATATTCCCAGGTTATAACTTGGGCTTAAGTTCTGCTCAAGCTCCAGTTGCATTTGACCAAACTTGCCAAATGGGTTCATCCCCTCATCCGCATTACAGATCCCGAGCAAAAGAATATCTGTAATAATGTCGGAATTTTCTTTAAACGGCGTACACACGACTTCGTCGATCATACGCAACATCCCAATCAACTCATTCGGGAAACGCAAGTCCGTTTTCATCCCGATGGCTTGATAAGACATCCCGATAGAAGCACCAATCGACAGTTGGTCATTGACCTCATAACCGATGGATGGTGACAGATAGGTAATCCGCTCTAAAGCAACCTGCTGTCCCATAAAGTTTGCCGGGTTCCCATCTTCATGACCAAAACCTGCCATGAGAGGAGCATAAACAGCAGTCGCGTAAGTGGCTTTCGATCCAGGGGGATTGTATGCGATCCCCATCGTGGGTGCAGTCAAAGGAAGACCTTCGCCTAAATCCACCATTTTTTTCAGAAAAGGAACATACAGGCTGACATATTCCACATCGCCTTTGACTGGGCCTTTAAAATCGGTACACAAATCAGATGAAACTTCAGGACCGTCATTACAGACAATAGGATCATCAGAATAGCCAAATACGTTATATCCGGCCGGTACTGAAAACTCACGCTGGATATCAAAATTAGCCACAATGATTTGCTGTTCGGTTTGCAGGCCATCAATTTTAGTCAGTGCAGCCGGGTTAAAGTGGATGGCATTGACCCCTGGAGGATCTGCAGTGACAGCATTCCCCATGGATAGTGCACGTAAATCAACTGAAAGGTTGGTTCCCAATTGTGCAAAGGTATAACTTGAACAGCCCGCAAGAATAATTCCTGTTAATAACGGGCTAAGTCGAATGTTTTTCATACGACACCCCTATTAACTAATTTTTTTACCAAAACCTAAAATATCAAGTGGGAATGACAGTCCCAACGAAACATCCGGTGCATCTTCGGTCAGCCCTAGGCCAACGGTACCATTAACAATTGTTTCTGGAGAGACTCGCACACCCAAGGAAATTGCAAAGGTAGAACTGGTCTGATCTGCAGCAGAATAACTTTCTCCCGTGTTATAGTTAAATTCCGCACCGGTATTAAAGCTTTGCTGATAGGACATGGTCATCGAAACATCATAGTTAAATGAATATGCGAAACCAAAGGCAAAGCCTCCACTAACACCCGGTTCAAATTCTTCAATAATCCGGCTACCTCGACGCTGATTCAGGCCCGATTCTTTAAAACCATAGTTCGCAGAAACTGATGCAAACAATACGACAGGATCAATATATTTACGTGTACTAGCACCTACTCCAGCAGAGTAATAGCCCTTTCCTGCTGCCAGATCTGTCGCAGCATTAATTTCATAAGGACTGTCACCCGTTTTGGTCGACAAATTTGCAAATAAAATCAGAGGCAGACGACCCGCTTTTAGTGGAAAGGGTTCCCAGCGAGCGCCCAAACTAATATCGCCCAAACCTGCAGTAGACGTATCTTTTAACAAGTCAGTTTTGGCCACTAAAGGTAGAGATGCAGTCAAGGTCAGGTTATCTTTCACACCATATTGGAAAGTAAAAGTATTAGTCATACTATGTGTTGCATTTTCTTGAACACGTAGTTGATACAATTGGCCCTGAGCCATTTCAATATCGAGTTGAGTGTCTCGATAATAGGTATAATCAATATCGTAATATGATGAAATTTCACCTTGTTTTATCAGAGAGTATTGGCGTTCATTTGACGTAAATACTTCTTCCAGGTTAGCTGCCTGAGTAGCATCTCCTTCTTGTTGCTGTAAAGCTTGAGATGCATCTACTACCTGGCCAGCCTGAGTCTCTACAGGTGCTGCTGTTTCCACGGCAGCCTCTTCAACTGCTTCATATCCACCTAGTTCCGATTCTTCTGCAGTCTGCGTTTCGACCTGCCCGGTTTGAGCCGGTACAGATGCAGCAGTTTCAACAACAACTTCTTCATCAACCGTTTCGTATTCACCTAGTGCTGGTTCTTCTGCAGCAAATGCAACGCCCATTACCATTTGAATGCTCAGTGCCAAGAACGTCTTGTTCATCCATTTACTGTTCATATCCATTTCACCATTTTAATTTTTATTACTGTTTTTCGTTTTATTTATTCTTGTAATACAGTCTCAGGAAGTTATGTTGATATTCCCCAAATTGTTCTGACTCTGTATTACGATTACGGTCCATACGGATCGTAGAAGCTTTATCAGCAATTTTGTCCATATAAAATTGTGGATACTGCATGTCAACCAAGGCATAGCGATTGATCGTAGCATCTTCTACATGGCGCATATCTGATTCTTTTAATACTAGAAAATTTTTGCGATATTGTTCAGGTACATTAATCAGAAACAAAGTGTTATTTTCCCAAATATCCTGAAAACGCCGTTCCTCAAAACTGATATTACCAAGTGCCGGATCTGCAACATAAACCCGGCCATTTTTATAACCTTTATAAACTACAAAATGCTTAAATCCTGCATAGGAAATCGGAACGATGGCGGGCTGATCTTGATTAACTAAATCTTTGAACTCTCCTCGATAGCCTCCACTTTCCAACCCTAAGGCTGAAACAAAGCGCTTCATATCAAGCAGAGAAAAACTACGGCGTTCAACAATTTTATCCGTTTCACCGAATTTCATCAGCCCACTCATGACTTGCTGCTCATCCAGCTGCGTACCGACATAACCATTGAGGAGGGTCGTCAGTGCTGCCGAACCACAACTATAGTCATAAGCTTGACGTACAATGCCCTGAAACTGATCCAGAAGTGCCGGTTTTACTTCTACAGCTTCACGGTGCATACGCACAAAAGAGTCATTTCTTGAATCAAGAACTTCAGTATAGTGAACAGCCCCATTCGGCTGTTTTTTGATATCCAGAGCTTCTTTGGCAGCGTAATACATCAACGCCGAGCCCAACGCGATCTCTAACATAATTATTAACTTTTCTTATAATGGGCATGATGTGCCTATTTTTCTTTTTATAGAGCATTCACTCTACTTCCCTGGCACTAGAAAGATACCGGCTGTTGCAAAACATTACAGTATTTTTTTTATTTTTTAGATAAGTGAGATAGTCATAAAAAAGAGCGTGTAAACAAGCGCTTTTTTAAAATAAAGATTAGTGACCCGAAATGGTAATAATTGCGCCTTTAGTATAACTACCTTGAGCTTGAGAGTAGAAAGTTTGTAAACCTTGAACTTCCATATCACCAATTGATGATCTTGCTTCACGGTTACCTAAATGAATACCTTTAATGTATTGGTCTTTCGCCCCAGTATCATTACTTACAATACGAACATGCGCTGTCTTACCTAACTGAGCTGTAGTACCTACATAAGCATCGTTATATACAGAAATATTCTGGCTAATGGTTAAATCATTAGAATCCGCATCTGCAATTTTGATACTTTCAACATAAATCTCACCTGCTTCACGTGTAGTCACTGGCGTTGTGCCTACAAGCCCCACTGCTTTATTTTTAGACGAGTTATCTAAAATACCTAGGTTTTTAATTTCTAGACCACCAATCATTTTAGTATTCATCTTGATCATAGCGCCTTGTGGAGCAGCACCCAGTTGAATATTGGCATTTATCACACCAGTTTTAACGTCAAAACCACTAATGATGTCGTTTACAACACCGGCACCACCTCGACGAATCGAATCTGGATCATCTGCACCAGATGCAGTTACACCAATTCGGCCAACTTTGATATCTAGACCCGATACTTGTGCAGCAACATTAATGAAAGGATTGCCCCCACCAGCATCTGAATCAATCACCAAGTCAGCAAGATTACGGGATTGAAGTAGATAAGCACCATTATCATCATAGTTAGCACCGATTACTACACCATGCGTTGCAGTAGTAGGATTAGCAAGAGCAGCAGCATCAGGTGCTGTATCAGTCTTACCACGGATTACGATCGCACCTGCTGTAGAAGTACCTCCGAAACCCGCCTCATTTGCAACACCTTTTGGCGCTAAACCGTCGTTATCATGGATAAATAATTTTTCAATGGCAATTTTCGAGATGCCGATACCAATTGTCAAACCGTCTTGACCCGTTGTTTCGCTTAGAGATGCATCATCCATTGCTTGCATCGCCATCGCATTGGCACTAAATGCAACTGAAGTCGCTAAAACTAATTTTGTAAATTTTTTCATTGTTTACTCTCCCAAGAGTACTATTTTTTTTGGTTGTGAATTACTCAGTGTTTAGGCTGTATTTTTTATTTTCTGACAGCTTAAGCATCTTTCCTTGAGTAATTTGCTAGCCCACTTAAATTAGCGTCGAGTCAGTTTTTGATCAACTGTTGTTGGTCGCAATCTGTCGCTTACCGATAAACGGTATTTCATGATTTAAAAATATTTTCCTGGCTTCTTGATATAAAATAGTGAGTCATATTGAACTCTCCATAACTGAATGACCGAAGCTCTCTATCATCGCCCTTTAAAATTTGAATCTCGTCTGGTTGCAGATCTATTATCCGCATTGAAGACATTGGATCATCTGGTGTATTTAAATAATAATGGTCAGCCTTTTATTGCCTGCTGCGCTCAAGAATATTTTATTGCCCAGACATCACAAATTCAGTCTTTTAAAAGAACAGGGATTGAACACTATCAGCCCAGACCATCTGAGTTTAATTTAGCAATCGATGCATTAAAAACTCCTCAAGAGAATGGCTTTCGTGGAGGTTATGTTGGCTTTATCGGCTACGATTATGCGGCTCAACAATATATTCAGTATCCAGATCGTCCTCAACCTGGTTTATTTATTGGTCAATTTTCTTCCTACATTAGACCAACCCCTGATGGCTGGATGTTCTATAGTGATGATCCACAGGCAGAACAGATTTTCAATCATATTCAGAAATTACTTAATCAAGATAAAATTCACTCGACATTTCATTTAAAAAATCCTTGTAGCTCACGCTGGACTAAATCTGTCTATATTCAGGCTTTTCAGAAAATTCAGGACTATATTATTGCAGGTGACTGCTATCAGATTAATCTAACCCAAGAGTTTAAAGGTCGTGCCCAAGGCTCCCTCTTAGCGACTGCCCAAGCATTCTGGACATTAACCGAAGCGCCCTACGCGGGTTATTTACGTATTGGTGATTTTGAATTACTCAGCTGCTCACCCGAGTTATTTATTGACTTCGAAAAAAATCGGAAAATTATCACCAAACCAATTAAAGGCACCATGCCACGCTATAGCGATCCAGTGCTGGATGAACAATCTAAAGAAACATTAAAAGCATCGGAAAAAGATCAGGCAGAAAATGTCATGATTGTGGATTTATTACGTAATGATTTAAGTGTTTATGCAGAAACAGGCTCGGTTAAAACCCCCAAATTATTTAATATCGAAAGTTTTAATCAAGTGCATCATATGGTGAGCGAAGTAGAAGCGACCTTAAAAGCAGGTGTGAATCCTTTCGAGGTATTAATGTCAGCCCTACCAGGTGGCTCAATTACGGGCGCACCTAAAATCCGGGCCATGCAGATTATTGCTGAATTGGAAGGTGCAGCACGTGGTGCTTATTGCGGTTCAATGGGTTATTTTAATTTTGATGGTACCGGTTCCTGGAACATTCTGATTCGTTCTATTCAGAAATATCAAGAAGATGTTTCTTTATGGGCCGGTGGTGGCATTACCATTTCTTCGGATTGTAATGCGGAATATCAGGAATGTTTTGATAAAGTTTCAGCGATGCTGGATCTGTTAAATACCTGGTATCAGCCTGAATAAATAAAAAAGCGAATCATTTGATTCGCTTTTTTCTACAAATCCACCCTAACCTTCCTTTACTCAAAGAGGGAACTCCTCCTTTTTCAAAGAGAAGCTAGGAGGGATTTTAATCACACCAAAATCTCATTTTTTAGCGTATCGACTAAACGCTGATTTTGCTCATCTGTACCAATGGTAATTCTTAAGAACTGGTTAATACGTGGCTTGTTAAAATAACGCACGATAATGCCACGTTCACGCAACTCACTTGCAAGTTCGCCTGCATCCTTAGATGGCAATGAGGCAAAAATAAAGTTGGCACTCGATGGTAAAATTTTAAAACCAAGCTCATTTAGTTGAAACACCAACTTTTCACGGCTGGCAATAACTTTCTGATTCTGTGCTTCAAAGTAGGCCTGATCTTCAAATGAAGCGACCGCTGCAGCAATCGCAAAACGGTCCATCGGATAAGAGTTAAAGCTGTTTTTGACTGCTTCAAGTGCTGCAATCAAATGTGGCTGAGCAATCGCGAAACCAACACGTAACCCTGCAAGAGAACGTGACTTCGAAGTAGTTTGACATACGACTAAATTTTCATATTTTTCAACCAGCTTGACTGCTGATTCGGCACCAAAATCCACATAGGCTTCATCAATCACCACCACTGAATCCGGATTGGCTTGCAAAATTTCTTCAATCGCAGCCAAACCTAGATCAATACTGGTCGGCGCATTAGGATTAGTAATAATAATGCCGCCATTAGCTTGTTTATAGTCATCTACAACAATTTCAAAGTTATCATTCAATGGCAAGATTTTGGTTCTGATGCCAAAAAACTGACTATAAACTGGATAGAAACTATAGGTAATATCTGGATAAAGTACAGGCTGTTCTTGAACAAAAAATGCTTTAAAGATATGTGCCAAGACTTCATCTGAGCCATTGCCGACAAAGACAGTGTCTACAGGTACATTTTGTTGTTTAGCGATCGCCTGTTTCAACTCTGATGCATCAGGGTCTGGATACAAACGCAAAACATCTGCCGAATTCGCAAGTACCTTTTGAACCGCTTCTACCACTTTGGGTGAAGGTGGATACGGATTTTCATTGGTATTAAGTTTTAAAATATTCTGGATTTTTGGTTGTTCGCCTGGAGTATACGGTTTTAATTCACGTACTTCAGGACTCCAAAAACGCATTTGTTCTGTTGTGATATTCATTTTGTATTCTCTTTAAACCCTCTCCTAACCTCTCCCCGAGCCATATATGGCGCAAGAGAGGAATTTTCATTACTAAAGACACAAGATTTTTGTGGTTTAAATTCTCCTCTCCTTTTAGGAGAGGGTCAGGGAGAGGTTGTAATGCTATTTATGATTGATAACGATAACGTGCTGACTGTGCATGTGCATCCAAGTTCTCTTGTTGCGCCAAGATATCCGCAGTTTTTGCTAAAGTTTTTACACCTTCTTGTGAGCACATGATCAAACTTGAACGCTTCTGGAAATCATAGACACCAAGTGGCGATGAAAAGCGCGCAGTACCTGAAGTTGGCAAGACATGGTTTGGCCCGGCACAGTAATCACCAATGGCTTCAGGCGTATAACGACCCATAAAGATTGCACCTGCATGACGAATGCTATCAGACATTGCTTCTGCATCATCTAAACATAACATCAAATGCTCAGGTGCCACCTGATTAATCAAATCCGATGCTTCCTGACGGTCTTTTACGAGCACCAAAGCACCACGATTGGCAATCGAAGTACGGGCAATTTCTGCCTTTGGCAATGTTGCCAGATGCATTTCTATTGCCTGTTCAACGGCATTTAGCAACTGTTCATCTGGTGTGATGAAAATGGCTTGTGCCACAGTGTCATGCTCAGCTTGCGAAAGTAAATCCATGGCCAGCCATTCAGCATTATTTTGGCCTTCGGCATAGACCAGAATTTCAGAAGGTCCTGCAATCATGTCGATACCGACCTGACCAAACACCGCACGTTTTGCCGCAGCAACAAAACGGTTGCCTGGGCCGGTAATTTTATCTACTGCTGGGACAGTTTCGGTACCATAAGCCAATGCCGCAACTGCTTGCGCGCCACCAATGGTAAAGACACGCGTTACACCTGCCAGATATGCAGCCGCCAATACCAATGGATTTAAATCACCATTCGGCGCAGGCACCACCATAATAATTTCCGGCACACCTGCGACATGTGCAGGCACCGCATTCATCAATACTGAAGATGGATAAGACGCCAGACCACCCGGTACATAAATCCCCACACGATCCAGTGGAGTCACTTTCTGACCGAGCGTATTGCCCAAGGCATCGACATAAGTCCAGCCATCTTGCTTTTGTGCTTGGTGGAATTCCCGAATACGATTCGCTGCAAGTTCAAGCGCTTCCCGGACTTCCGTGCTTAGACCATCAAATGCTGCTTTCAATTGTTCCTGGGTCAGTTCAAGCTCTGAAAATTGATGCGCCGGATGTCGATCGAACTGTTGAGTGAGTTTAAGAACTTGAGCATCACCATGCTGACGAACATCAGCAATAATTTGATCTACAGTTTTTAAAAGTTCAGGATCATTAACAGTTTCAAAAGCCAACAAGTCAGCAAAAGCTTGCTTGAAGTTTTGATCTTGGGTCGATAAACGTCGCATCAATTTACCCATCAGGTTTGAATTCGAAGGCTTTAGTTTACCTGTTTTCCAGACTTTTGTCGGCAGCTATAGTGCTCTAGCCCTATGAGTTTTATTGGAAATAACTTTTGGTAAAATTGATGAAAGAATTCACATCATATTTATGTTCAATCGAATAAAAAAACCGCCCTAAGAGGACGGTTTTTTTATGCAACAAATTTAGGCCTGTTTGGCCTTTTCACGTTCTTCCACGGCTTTTTCAACCTGTGCCAGAATCGGATTTAACAACGCTTGCTTACGCTTGAAGCTAGCTTTGTTTACGATTAAACGTGAAGACACTTTGCAAATTTCTTCAAGTGGCTCTAAACCATTGGCGCGTAAGGTATTACCAGTATCGACCACATCAACAATGTAATCGCCCAGACCGACCAGTGGTGCAAGTTCCATGGAGCCATACAGCTTGATCACATCAACCTGCTCGCCAAGGCTGGCATAGTATTGACGGGTCAAATTCACGTACTTGGTCGCAATTTTTAAGCGACCTTTAGGACGTTGCATCCCCACCTTACCGGCGGTCATCAATTTACATACCGCAATTTTCAGATCCAATGGTTCATAGACGTTTTGCGCGCCATGTTCCATCAATACATCTTTACCGGCCACACCAATATCGGCTGCACCATTTTCAACATAAGTCGGTACATCTGAAGCACGTAAAATTAAGATACGAACCTGTTTATGCGTAGTCGGGAAAATCAATTTACGAGATTTATCAGGATCTTCTAAAAGATTAATCCCTGCTGTTTCTAGCAAAGGTAAAGTCTCTTTTAAGATACGCCCCTTACTTAATGCCAAAGTTAAACCATGATCAAAATTGCCCATTACGTCAAAGTTTGGATCATCGTTTCTCATATCGCTCATTAATTTACTCGCTTAATTTGGGCACCTAAACTTTGTAACTTTGCTTCTACATCTTCATAACCGCGGTCAATATGATAAATGCGGTCAATCAGCGTTTCACCTTCAGCGGCAAGTGCTGCCAGCACCAAAGAGAACGAAGCACGTAAATCTGTTGCCATTACCGGTGCAGCAGAAAGTTTTTCTACACCTGTTACCACAGCATCATTACCTTCAACCTGAATATTGGCGCCCATACGTGCCAATTCAGGAACATGCATGAAACGGTTTTCAAAAATCGTTTCAGAAATTGTGGCAAAGCCTTGAGCAATGGCATTCACAGCCATAATCTGGGCTTGCATATCGGTTGGAAATTCTGGATGCGGTTGGGTCTGGAAGCTGACAGCTTTCGGACGTTTACCCAGCATATCCAATTCAATCCAGTCATCACCACGGGTCACTTCTGCACCCATTTCTTCAAACTTGTCCAGCACCGCTTCCATCAGGGATGGATCAGTATGCGTGGTTTTGATCCGACCACCAGTAATCGCTGCAGCTGCCAGATATGAACCGGTTTCAATTCGGTCAGCAACCACTGAGTATTCACAACCATGTAGGCTTTCAACACCGTTCACGATTAAAGTATCGGTATCCAGACCTTCAATCTTGGCACCCATCTTGATCAGCATTTGCGCAAGATCAGTGATCTCAGGTTCACGTGCTGCATTGCGAATCGTGGTCACCCCCTCGGCCAACACAGCAGCCATCAGAATATTTTCTGTTCCACCTACAGTCACCATATCAAAAACGACTTCGCCACCTTTCAGGCGACCATCGACTTTGGCATGTACATAACCAGCTTCGACTTCAATCTCGGCGCCTAAAGCCTCTAAAGCTTTCAAATGCTGATCCACAGGACGGGAACCAATCGCACAACCGCCTGGTAAAGACACTTTTGCACTACCATAGCGCGCCAATAATGGACCAAGCACCAAAATAGAAGCACGCATAGTTTTTACGAGCTCATACGGTGCGAACTGGTTATCTAATGTAGACGTATCAGCAATAACCGTATCGCCTTCATAAGTCATGGTGATCCCAAGACCAGCAATTAGCTTCACCAGCGTATTGACATCTTTTAAATTAGGAACATTTCTGAGCGTAATCGGGGTATCAGCAAGAATCATTGCTGCCAATAATGGAAGTGCTGCATTCTTTGCACCAGAAATGCGCACTTCACCTTCGAGCTTGATACCGCCCTGAATTAAAAATTTATCCATTAAATGATTAAGCTCCAAATAAGCTTGCTTTGCGCCATTCTTCTTTTGTCATCGCGCGAATCGTTACTGCGTGAACTGCACCACTGGCAATATGGGCATTGAGAGGAGCATAAACAGCTTGTTGGCGTGCAACTGGACGCTTACCTTCAAATTGATCATCCACAATACGGAGATCAAATTTTCCGCCCTGACCACTCACAGCAACATCCGCCTCTGGAAAAGCGGCTTCTAAAATTTCAGCGAGCTGTTCATTATTCATCACAAGACCTCTTATAGGACTAAGGGTGTAAAACGAGCCATTTTACTATAAATAGCAAAAATAATTCATGGATCCATACATTATATATATAAAAAAAAGAGGCTTTTAAAACCTCTTTTTCATCATTTGTCCTTTATAGGGCTAAAGGATACTGCTGTAAATGCATTTCCCGGTATCGATCAATCTGCCGTTTCAATTTTTCGGTCAATATTTTAATTGAGGTATACATATCATCTGCGGTGGCGTGAGCAAAAAATTCAATTCCTGGTAATCGAATAATAGCCTCTGCGATATGATTACTACTTCCCTTTCTAGAGCGTTTATCAATTTGATGATCTTTCGAGAGTTTCACTTGCATACTATTCACCTGATCCAGGTGCTTCGTCATCTGTGAAAACTTGGTTTTTATACTTTCTTCAATAGCTGGCGTAATCGATAAATGATGTCCACGAATTGTTATTTGCATAGTTCTATCCCTCACCTTCGTTAGGATTAGAAGAGTCACAATATAAAATAATTTAAATACAGTAGCTTATAAATAAAATATCCGTATTTTAAGTCCTGAATCAAATCATTTTTACTGCTCCTCAAAAGAAAAAAAGATTCATTATGCTGTCATAATGAATCTCTAGAATAGCCAGATTTCAAATTTTAGATCAAGACTTTTCGCTCAGAAGATGAAGGAATATGTAACGATTCACGATATTTCGCCACTGTACGTCGTGCCACATCAATGCCTTCATCTTTTAACATATTGGCAATTGCATTATCAGACAAAGGTTTGCGGGCATTTTCTTCGGAAATCAGTTTTTTGATTTTGGCACGGATAGCAGTAGAAGATGCTTCACCACCTGAAGTAGTCCCGACATGACTCGAGAAGAAATATTTCAACTCGAACAATCCACGTGGGGTCAGCATATATTTATTGGTGGTTACGCGAGAAACTGTAGATTCATGCAATTCGACTTCTTCGGCAATATCTCTTAAAACCAAAGGTTTCATGCCTTCTGCCCCAATTTCCAAGAACATTTTTTGATGTTCCACAATACAAGTCGCGACTTTCAATAAGGTTTTATGTCGTTCATCGATACTTTTAATGAAGTTCTTCGCTTCCAGCATCTGATTACGCAGGTACTGATTATCATCGCTTTGATCTGCACGACGAATCATTTTGGCATAAAAAGAATTGACGCGTAACTTTGGCAGCACATCCGAGTTTAAATTGACTTGCCAGCAGTTATTCTTTTTCATCACCACGACATCTGGCACCTGATAATCCGATTCCTTGTTTTCAAATTCCAGACCAGGATGCGGTTTTAATGTTTTTAGCAAATCTACAGCACAGCGCAACTGCTCTGGATTTAATCCAGTCTGTTTGATCAGCTTAGAAAGCTCATTGGTAATCAACAATTCATAATGTTGCAGAAGTTTGATCGCATCATTTCGGCAAGGCGTTGATGTAGGTAAATTATCAAGTTGAACCAATAGACATTCTGCCAAGCTTCTAGAACCTACACCCACCGGATCCAAACGTTGAATATGCTTTAATACGACCGCAACCTCATCATCTTCAATTTCTTCTTCAGACCCCATAGAAGAGAGTAAATGTTGTACTGATGCAGTAATTTCACTTAACTCTGCATCTAAAAAACCTTTGTCGTCCAGAGAGTCGACGATACAATAAGCGATTAATTTATCAACCTGTGAAAAATTCAGCAGATTAATTTGTTCTAGCATATATTCTTGCAGGCTCTGATGCCCTTGACGATTATCTTCACGCTCTTCGAACTCGGCTGCCCCCAGACTTGTAGGTTGATGGGTATAGACATCATCCCAATCGGTATCTACAGGTAAGTCATCAGGCAGATGATCGGCATTAAGTTCATTGGTTAGATCGTGATTTTCATTATTTGATTCAATTGTAGATAAGCTTTCAAGGGTAATTTGCTCTTCAACTTTTTCTAATAGAGGATTACTATCAAGTTGCAACTGAACTTCTTGCTCCAATTCCAGACTTGAAAGTTGTAATAGCCGAATTGCTTGCTGTAATTGTGGAGTTAATGACAGCGAGTTCGCAATTTTTATGCCCACTGATAATCTCATTGTTACCCCCTTAATAGAAAATCCCGTTTTATAAGCAATTTTTATGCCGTTTTATTTTTTATAACACAGATTTACCAAAAAACATACAAATTGGATTTTAAATTTCTAGTCTTTCGCGACTAATAATTTTTAAATACTTAATTTTTCATATAAAAAAACACCCCCTATCATTTGACAGGGGGTGTTTCGAATAATGAGCTGGCGATGACTTACTCTCACATGGGTAACCCCACACTACC